>NZ_VORB01000008.1 GCF_007995015.1 Luteibaculum oceani | reverse complement strand
CGAACAGAGAAGTTAAGCTCACTAGCGCAGATGGTACTGGTATACCAACCGGGAGAGTATGTCGCCGCCACTTTTTATCTAAAACCCTGATTACTTCGTAGTCAGGGTTTTTTTTTGCTTTATACTTTGCTCAGGCAGTCTACTTCGAATAATGTGAAATGTGAAGCGAATCAACAAGGACAAGATTTTGCTATCGCAGAACCACAATTATCCCTCATCCTTAATCCCTAATCTGATAAATCTGGGTAAATCCGAGTTATCTGTGGTGCAACTCGATACAATCACGCTAGGGCATGATCACTCGGTGTGACAAAAAATAATCTGAGTTAATTAAAGATACCCCGCCGTAACAGACTCCCTACAGTTCTGCAACTCATTCACTGCCCCTTGAAACATTAAATTCCCTCCGTTTTCGCCTCCGTCCGGACCGATATCTACTATCCAATCGGCTTGTTTTATTAAATCCAAATTGTGCTCTATGCAAATAATGGTATGCCCTTCTGCTAAAAGCAAACGAAAGCTCTTTAGTAAATTGGTGATGTCGTGAAAATGCAAACCTGTAGTGGGTTCGTCAAAGAGAAAAAGGATTTTCTCTTTGCTGTTTCCTTTGCTTAAAAAGGAAGCGAGCTTAATTCTTTGAGCTTCTCCACCTGATAAGGTATTAGAAGATTGCCCCAATTTTAAGTAACCCAATCCAACCTGTTGCAGAGGAGTAAGTTTATCTACAATCTTCTTCGCAGCCCGAGTTTTTTCATCAGAACTAAAAAGTGCTATGGCATCGTCTATAGTGCTGTTTAGGATGTCGTATATACTGTGATCTTGATAACGAACATCTAAAACATCGTCTTTATAGCGTTTCCCCTTACAACTTTCACAAGTAAGCTGCACATCCGCCATAAACTGCATCTCTATCTTAATATACCCTTCACCCTCACATTCCTCGCACCGTCCACCAGGAACATTAAAGGAGAAATGAGCGGACTTAAATCCTTGAGTTTTAGAGGCAGGAAGTCCGGCAAACAAATTCCTTATTTCGTCAAAGGCTTTTACGTAGGTAACCGGGTTAGATCTAGAGCTTTTACCAATAGGGTTTTGATCCACATATTCTATTTGAGTAATATGTTGTAACCCCTTAATTTCTTTGTGCTTTCCGGGCTTTTTTCCACCCAGACCTTTTTCACGGGTAGCAGCAGGATATAAAATATCCCCGATTAGAGTGGATTTTCCAGATCCTGAAACTCCCGTTACCACGCTAAATCGGTTAATAGGAAATTTTGCGTCTATATTCTTTAAGTTATGTTCTCGTGCGCCTACTATTTCTATGTGCTTTTTGCTTTCGGCTTTGGTTTGTTCAGATTCTAATTTTTCCTTTCCGGATAAATATTTTGCGGTTAGAGTACTGCTTTTAACCAATGCTTTTAAATCCCCCTGAAAACATACTTCACCGCCATTAGATCCTGCTAATGGTCCCATATCTACTAGGTAATCCGCCTGGCGCATTATTTCCTTGTCGTGCTCAACAACCACAACGGTATTCCCCAGTTTCTGTAATCTTTTTAAAACGCCTATTAAGTTTTCAGTATCGCGTGGATGCAAGCCTATACTGGGTTCGTCTAGTATATAAGTAGATCCCACCAAACTACTACCTAATGACGTGGCTAAATTTATGCGCTGCGATTCTCCCCCAGACAAGGTATTTGCCAAACGATCTAGGGTTAGGTAGGAAAGACCTACATCGCTTAAAAAGGTCAAACGATTATTAATTTCTACCAATAGGCGATCTGAAACTTGTCTTTCGTATTCGCTCAATTCGAGGGTAGAAAAGAAGTCCTTTGCCTTAGAGACTGGCAAATTCAGGATTTCCTGGATGGATTTCCCTGCAATTTTTACATAAGCAGCATCCTTTCTAATTCTCGATCCTTTACAGTCTGGGCACAGTGTTTTGCCGCGGTAACGACTCAGCATTACGCGGTATTGAATTTTATAGGACTTTTCTTCTAGGTATTTAAAAAAGCGATTTAATCCTTTAAAATGCTTGTTCCCATTCCAAAGCAGCTCATACTCCTTTTCGCTTAACTCATTTATGGGTCGGTGTATTGGGAAGTTAAATTCTGAAGCAGACCTTATAAGTTGGTCTTTCCATTCGCCCATTTTATCCCCCCGCCAACATGCGATGGCATCGTTGTAAACGGATAATTCTGGGTCGGGGATTACCAGTTCTGGATCTATACCGATTATGCTTCCAAATCCTTCACAAGAACCGCAGGCACCGTAGGGATTGTTAAAAGAGAAAAAGGCTTCGCTAGGCTCCTCGAAAGTCATCCCATCTAACTCAAATTTGTTGGAGAATTCCTCCCATTCTTCTTTTCCTTTGGGAGTTTCAATTAGTAACTCGCATTTGCCGTGCCCTTCGAAAAATGCGGTGTTTATTCCATCCGTAACGCGAGCGAGATCAAAATCTTCCTCGCTATATCTTATTCGATCTACGGCGAGTTTTAGTTTATCTGTAGTAAGGCTGTTTATTTGGTCTGCTTCGGCACTTTCAATGCGCTGAAATCCCTGGTTAACAATATATATTCTTGCAAAACCCTGTTGGGTATATAGTTTTAGTTGCTCCGAGGCCAGTCTGTCGTTTTCGGGAAAGGGCGCCAGAACACTTATGGCGCTTTCGGAGGGACATTTTTTTATGCAATCAATCACATCATCTACTGTATGCCGTTTTACCGGTTGACCAGAAATAGGGGATATGGTGGCACCAATTCTCGCAAACAAAAGCTTTAGGTAGTCGTAGATTTCTGTGGTAGTTGCAACGGTAGACCTAGAGTTTTTGGCAATAACCTTTTGTTCTATGGCGATAGCAGGGCTTAAGCCGTTTATTTGGTCAACATCTGGTTTTTCTAGTCGACCTAAAAACTGTCTAGCATAAGAAGACAAAGACTCTACATATCTACGCTGGCCTTCAGCATAAAGAGTATCGAAGGCAAGAGAAGATTTTCCTGATCCAGAAACCCCGGTAATAACTGTAAAGCTATTTCTCGGAATTTTAACATCAACATTCTTAAGGTTGTGAACTCTCGCTCCTTTTATATGGATGAAATCTTCTTTTGCCTTTTGCACGCAGTAAAATTTAAAGCTATAAAAATAGGTATCATGCAAAATGTAGCGGTCAAAGAGGAGTCTTTAATCCTAAAAAAGTTGTTAACGGATTTGCATAGTAGATTTTTTAAGTATCTTTGAGGAACACCAACAAAAATTCTGCATATAAAACACTTTTACTCTTAAATCAGTATAAATCAAGGACCAACGGTGTTGGTTTGCAAAAGAGTAAGGGTATGTTGCAGGAAAGCGATCACGTATTGGTTTCTCATTATATAAAGGGAAACGAAAAAGCATTCGAAATTTTATTAGAACGTCACAAAACCAAGGTATACCAGAATATATACTTTATGGTTCACGACGGCGAATTGGCTGAAGATATATTTCAGGAAACCTTTATGAAGGTAATTCGCACGTTAAAAAGTGGCAGGTACAACGAAGAGGGTAAGTTTTTGCCTTGGGTTTGTAGGATAGCACATAACCTGGTAATAGATCATTTCAGACGTGAAAAGAAAATGCGTATGGTATCGGGTGGCGATGATTACGACATTTTTGCAACGCTTGACATGGAGGAGTTAACGGTAGAAGATCAGTTGGTTATGGATCAGATTGGCTCTGATGTTAAAAAGCTTATGGAGCAATTACCAGAGGAACAAAAGGAGGTGGTTCAGATGCGTTGCTTTCAGGATATGAGTTTTAAAGAGATTGCTGAAAATACAGGAGTTTCGATAAATACTGCTTTAGGAAGAATGCGTTATGCCCTAATAAACATTAGGAAAATGATAAAGGAACACAACATAATTTTGAGCCCTCAATAATAAGTACGTTTGCGGTGCGTTTCATAGGAAACAAATTGCCTATGAATAATGCTACTTCCTTTGAATTTATTAATGAGTTAAACGGTAGTGGAGTGTCACCTAAAAGTAAAACACTTAATTTTTTAAAAAGCTATAGTAGGTCTGTTGATACCCAAGTTTTCAAGCGCATTCATTTTGATGCGCCCATCATTAAAAATTAATTGAAATCCCGGTTTTACCGGGATTTTTTATTTCATATTCTTTCTACCAATGGCAGAACAAATGGGGCAATCATTTGGATTATGTCCGCGTGCTTTGCAGTATTCTCTTCCATAGAATATAATCTGCAAATGCAGTTTGTTCCATAACTCTTTTGGAAAAATCTTTTTTGCGTCCGCTTCGGTTTTTTCCACCGATTTGCCTGTACTAATGGTCCATCGGTAAAGTAATCTATGTATATGTGTATCTACCGGGAAGGCGGGTACATTGAATGCTTGCGCCATAACCACGGAGGCGGTTTTATGACCAACACCTGGTAGTTCTTCTAAGGCATCGAAAGATTGGGGAACCTCACCATTATATTTTTTTACTAGGATTTTAGAAAGCTCCAGAATAGCCGCAGATTTTCGAGGAGAAAGCCCGCAAGGACGAATTATTGCTTTGATATCCTCTTGAGTTTGCTTGGCCATATCAAAGGGATTGTCAGCTAATTCCCATAAATAAGGAGTTACCTGATTTACTCGTTCGTCTGTACATTGCGCCGAAAGTAAGACGGCGATTAATAATGTATATGGGTCCTTATGGTCTAAAGGTACTGGAGTTTCTGGATAGAGTTGCTCCAACTTATCTACTATAAATGCGGCTTTTTCTTTCTTAGTCATGCGTTTTTAAAGGAGCAAAATCCTTTACCTTTTGGTTAAAATGTTGAGTGTACTTCTCTCCGCTATATTCAAAGTGAACGATGTTTAACTGGTCGCTATAGGTGTTAAATAGAAGGTTGTTTTTTACTTCTAAAGTTTCCACCCATTTCTCCTTAGCTTCATAAGCCACATAAACCCAGATTAAATCATTTTCAATTTCACAGCCCACCCATTGGGGTAGCATCTCATCTTTAAACCTAATCTTAAAGTTTGATTGTAAGTAGGATTCTAAATGTTTTTGGGTATCCTCGGAAGTGATAGTTTTTTTCGTCAGTTTGATACTTTTATTAAAGGCCAAAGCCAATCCCTTTTCTAAGTCGTCGACAAAAATTTTGTGAGTGCATTTTATCCTTTTGTTTTGAAAATCAGCATCTAAGAGACTAACACTAACGTGAAAGGGGTGACTAAAAGAGGAACAAATAATCCAAATTAGAAGGAGGGTAAATGAGACGGGTAAAGTAAACTTAGCTTTCATAAGTGGTGGTAAAGCTATTAAGGAAACCATAGAGCTACAAGATTTGGAAATCCTTTTGGCAAAATTTTCGAGTTGGAGGCATTTAAGATTTTAAATTCGCGCCTTTAAAATAAAATCTATGCGATTGAAGAACCTTACCATTTTCGGGTTGAGCATTTTCCTGGTATTAGGACTGGCATCCCAGGAAAAAGTAACCAATTCATTTCAACAACTGGGTACAGCCCTTCCTACTCCAAATACCTACAGAAATGCTGCTGGAGCACCTGGCCATGAGTACTGGCAACAGCGTGCAGACTACAGCATGGAGATAAAGCTAGACGAGGCGAAGCAACGAATTTATGGGAATGAGGAAATAACTTATTACAATCAATCTCCAGATGCACTTGAGTATCTGTGGATACAGTTAGATCAGAATGTAAGGGCTAAAGATTCAGATACATACAAAACCAGTACTTCATCCATTAACTCAAAGGAATCTTTCGCGAGTATTAAAAATATGGAGCCATGGTTCGATGGTGGTTTTAAAATTGATTGGGTACGCGATGAAAATGGTGGAGATATGAAATACACCATCAACAGAACCATGATGCGTGTAGATCTTGATCAACCCCTTAAACCAGGAGAAAAAATTCGTTTGAATATTAAATGGTGGTACAACATCAATGATAGAATGAAAATAGGTGGTCGTTCGGGAATGGAGTATTTCGAGGAGGATGATAACTACCTGTTTACCATAGCACAATTCTATCCGAGAATGTGTTTGTACACAGACTACGAGGGATGGCAAAACAAACAGTTTTTAGGAAGAGGTGAATTTACTTTAACCTTTGGAAATTACGACGTGCGCATAACAGTTCCTGCTGATCACGTTTTGGGAGCAACTGGAATGTTGCAAAATGTGGATGAGGTTTTAACCAGCACACAAAAAGAAAGATGGAAAAAGGCTCAGCAGAGTACGGTAGAGCCAGTAATGATAGTTACGGAGAAAGAAGCTAGAGCGGCGGAAAAATCGAAATCTTCTAGTACTAAAACCTGGCATTACAAGGCTGAAAACGTTAGAGATTTTGCTTTTGCTACATCTAGAAAGTTCTTATGGGATGCTATGGCAGTTAAGTTTGGTGACAGAACGGTAATGGCGATGTCTTACTACCCAAAAGAGGGAAATCCACTTTGGGAAAAGTATTCTACCAAAGTTGTTGCGCACACCCTTAACGTATATAGCAAACATACCTTCGATTATCCTTATCCAGCAGCAATATCGGTTCACTCCAAGCAAATTGGTATGGAGTATCCAATGATTTGCTTTAACTACGGTAGACCAGAAAAGGATGGCACCTACAGTGAGCGCATGAAATACGGAATGATAGGAGTGATTATCCACGAAGTTGGGCATAACTATTTCCCTATGATTGTGAATTCAGATGAGCGCCAATGGACTTGGATGGATGAGGGATTAAATACGTTCCTACAGTACCTTACCGAGCAAGAGTTCCAGAGAGATTATCCGTCTAGAAGAGGTCCTGCAAGTAAGATAGTAGATTACATGAGTGGCTCTAAGGATAGAATTTCTCCGATCATGACCAACTCCGAAAGTATATTCCAATTTGGGAATAACGCTTATGGAAAACCAGCTACAGCGCTGAATATCCTGAGGGAAACTATTTTAGGAAGGGAGTTGTTCGATTTTGCATTTAAGACTTACGCGCAAAGGTGGATGTTTAAGCATCCAGAACCTGCAGATTTCTTCCGCACAATGGAAGATGCTTCAGGTACCGATCTCGATTGGTTTTGGAGAGCATGGTTCTACGAAACCGACCATGTGGATATTGCACTAGAGGATGTTAAATGGTATCAGATTAATTCTAAAAATCCATCTAAAGAATATGCGTTTGAGCAGAGTAAAGGGGAGGATTATGATATCTCTAAAGAGCGAAATAAAAAGGATTTAGAGACCGTATATATCGAAAGAGATAAAGGGTTAGAAGACTTTTATACGCAAGTAGATTATAAAAAGCCAAATAAACTGGATGAAGAGGAGTACAAGAAATACCTTTCTGGTTTAGATGCCGAGCAAAAAGAAATGCTTAATTCTAAGGACAATTTCTACGAGCTTAAATTTAGAAATATAGGAGGCATTCCTATGCCAATTATCCTTGACTTTAAATTTAAGGATGGTTCGGTGGAAAGCAGAACACTGCCTGCAGAGATTTGGAGATTCGATAGTGAGGTAATCACTAAAGTCTTCATCTTTGATAAGGAGTTAAAGGAAGTAATAGTAGATCCAAGGTTGCAAACTGCAGATACCGATGTGGAAAACAACTACTGGCCAAAAAGAGTGCTTCCTTCTAAGTTTGATCTGTATGAGTACAACAGATCGTCTGAAAATGAAATGCAACGCTACAAAAGAGCGGGCAAGAAGTGGTAAGATTGAAGTCTTTATAAACTATAAAACCCGGCTCAAGCCGGGTTTTTTGTTGCCAATATTTTTACAGCATTTTAGAGGGGCAAACAGTAACTAAATGCTACAAATCCTCCCATTTTCATTACGCGCTGGGTAGGAGAGTTGGGGGTTATACCCTCTCCAACAGGATTATCATAAACTTCCATTCTGCTAAAGGCCAGTCCGGTGCTAAATACAAACTGGTGTTCCTTTCCAAAAGTAATGAGGGGCCAAAGTAATAATGAGGATAAGGGAAATTATAAGCATTGAATCCCATACCTACAGAAAAGGCTGGAACCACGCTTTTTAGGCTGCGTCGGTGGAAATGTGAAAATGCACTCAGGGATATTACACCCATCCTGCCTTCTGGATTATTTCCGCTTATATCCATTATGGTGCCATTGTACAGACCTCCTGTTATGGACAATCCCGCACTAAAGCTTACTTTAAGTCCGCCGTAAACCGGGCATTTAACATTAAACGAAAGCTGTTCCGTACTTTCATCGGCCAAGTTAGAAGTGCTTACATTTATTTGATACGAAACATTGTCATCCTTTGCTATACTCGGGGGTGTTGTCACTACGAAAATCTGTGGTTTTTCAACCAAAGAAGCTAGCCAATAGATATCATCGTATAGTTTTTGTAACTCACCATCCGAAACGGTAATAATCTGTGAGTCATAGGCCGCTGTTATTTGTTCACAAGTGGTTTTAAATGCACCCTCGTTAAACTGGGGTAGTTGTTTAGCTTTTTCTAAAATCCTTTTTTGGGCACGTAAAAAGCTTTCACTCTTCAATACAAGTTGGGTGTCGTAATTGTTATCGGTGTTGGGAAGCGATTGCAATAATTTAGTCATATCGGAATGAGCCTGAACTTGTTCCGTGTAATTGCTTCTACAAATAGAAATAGCCCTGTTTCTTATTCGAACGAGTTCTTTCTTTCGGGAAAAGCTAGAGTCTATTGTTTCTGCTGCTTCCATGACCAGTAAAATTTGCTTCAAATCTTCCCTGCTGTATTGAAGAAGAAGCTGTTTCTCTGCAGCTGTTTTCACCAGCCCCTGAACCGATTTGTCCATTAGGGTCCTCAGAAGCTCCTGTTCCTTTTTCCCTTCATTGATAACGGCGATAAGCTTATTTGTATAATTAATTTCCGTGCCAACAGCTTTTTGGAACTCCATCTCCCTTAACTTCGAAGGTGGGGTGGAAGAATATTGCATTTCCCCCGATTGAATTTCAATACTATACCGCAAGGTGTTGATGTTATTGATTTTCAGGCTGGTGGGGGTTCCGTGCTTTATGGGTTCTTGTTTGACTTGTTGTTCTTTAAAGTTATAGCCGATGGAGGATTGAGCCAATAGGTCAATACCTATTGAAAGCATCAAAATAGTTAGGGAAATAAATTTTATGAAGGGCATTGGAATTGAATTATGTCTGAAAAGTATGAATATCCATTAAAATGAAAGTTGGGCAAAAAAAAAGGGCTTCCTTTTGGAAGCCCCTGACTATGGTAAAAATGTAAAATCTTATTTTTTGAAGAATTTTCTCTCCTTGATACGAGCTGCTTTACCAGTACGCTCACGAAGGTAGAATATTCTAGCTCTACGCACTTTACCGCGCTTTAATACCTTAATTTCCTCAATGAATGGAGAATTAACAGGAATAATACGCTCTACCCCGATATTTCCAGACATCTTTCTTATGGTGAAAGTCTCAGTTGATCCGTTTCCTCTTCTCTGTAAAACAACACCGGTAAATTGCTGAATACGCTCTTTGTTTCCCTCCTTAATCTTATAAGAAACCGCAATGGTGTCACCTGCGTTGAACTCTGGCAATTCTTTCTTTGGATTGATTTCTGCCTCGATTTCTTTTATAATGTCCATCTCACTAAATATTTATACCGGGTTTTCCCTCTCAAAATTGGCTTGCAAACTTACACTTTTTATTTCAAAGCAGAAATACTTCAATTAAAAAAAATTATTCCTCCATTTCAGGGCGTCGTTCTTTTGTTCTGGCAATGGATTGCTCCATTCTCCAGGCGTCTATTTTTTTAAAGTTTCCACTTAGCAATACTTCAGGTACTTTCCAACCTTTATATTCCGCTGGGCGTGTATAAACGGGGGGAGCCACCAACCCATCTTGGAAACTATCAGAAAGTGCAGAAGTTTCATCATTAAGCACCCCAGGGAGTAATCTAATAATGGCATCACTAACAACTGCCGCGGCTAGCTCTCCTCCAGATAAAACAAAGTTTCCAATCGATATTTCCTTAGTTATTAAATGTTGTCTAACCCTTTCGTCTACCCCTTTATAATGTCCACAAAGGATGATTAAGTTCTTTTTAAGGGAGAGTTGGTTCGCCATGGGCTGGTCGAATAATTCACCATCGGGGGACATGTAAATTACTTCGTCGTAATCCCTTTGCTCCTTCAATTGGGAAATACATCTATCGATGGGTTCTATTTCTAAAACCATTCCAGCACCACCTCCAAATGCGTAATCATCTATGGTACGGTGTTTGTTCTGACTGTAATCACGGATATTATGGATGCCTATTTCCACAAGATTATTTTCTTTGGCACGTTTAAGGATAGAATCATTGAATGGAGACTCTAATAAACTGGGTACCGCAGAAATGATATCGATGCGCATTGTTAAAAAATTAAGCTAGTAAGACCTATGAAAAAATTGGTGCTATTACTTTTATTGGGATTGATTTCCGTTGCAAATATACAGGCTCAAGACGAGAAGAAGGAGTACTTTGATTTATTGATGCTGTACTTGGATGCCGATTACGAGAAATTGTTGAAGAAGGCAGAAAAGTATATGGATAATGATAAAACCCGTAAGGATGCCCTGCCATATCTTTATGCGGCAATGGGTTACTTCGATATTAAAGACAATGAGGAGTTGTCTGAAGTGTATAAAAATCCATTAAGGGAGTCTCTAAAATTGGCTACAAAATTTGTCCGTTACGATCGGACAAATGCTTACGCCGAGGAAGGTGATGATTTTATTGCCAAACTGCGAGCTGAAATTAAAAACGAGGCTATTTTCGAATTAAAGGAGGGGAAGGACAGTAGAGCCCAGTATTATTTTAAGCAGCTGTTAAGGTTGGATGAGAATGATTACTCGGTAATTTATATGCAGCTACAGTTGGCGGCCAGAGAAGGGGATACCTATACTCAAAATGAGATGCAAGCCGAGTTCAATAGAATGATTGAGAACGTTACGGACTGGTCTAAAGAAGCTTCGGATAAGAAAAACTTCCTTGAGTATGCAATGCTTGAGCATGCGGACTATCTCAAAGAGAAGGGGAGAACTGATGCTGCTCTAAAAGTGGTTACCCAATTAGAAAAATTTGTGGGTGTAACCGCCAAAACAACGGAATTTAAAAAGTCTAATTAGTCTGCATCTTCTTTTTGCAATAGCCCAAATAAAGTAGCCCGGGTAGTAGAAGAAGGTCCGTTATCACAGCCAAGAAAAGGGTAATGCTAACCAGTAACCCTAAATAAAAGGTACTTGCAAAGGATGAGAATACCAGTGTAATAAACCCTGAAAAAAGAATTAAGGAAGTGATAACTATGGCCTTTCCAGCGCCCAGATAGGTGTTTTTTAAGGCAATTATTAAGGGTTTATTTTTCCCAAGTTCTATTCTAAACTTTGCAAGAAAATGAATGGTATCATCTACCGCTATACCGAAGGCTATGGTAAAGATGATTGCTGTGGAAAGTTTTAAGTCAATGCCAAATAGGTACATAAGCCCTCCGATTAAAATAAGGGGGATAATGTTTGGAATGAGGGCAATGAGAACCATTTTGGGAGACCGATATAACAATCCCATCAACAGACCAACTGCTGCAAAGGCGATTAATAATCCCAGCAGCATATCTTTAGATAGACTTTCGTTGTTCTTGTCTATCAACATGGGCATTCCAGTTTGTTGAAACTGCATGCCAGTTTCCTTGCTCAATCGGTCGATATAGGCATTTAATTCTTTGTTTTTTTCTCGAAAGATAGCTCCACCAAGATCCACCACGTTTCCAGAAATTCGAAACTCCCCAGTTTGTCTGTCTAACAATTGAGAAATTTTTGGGTTGTTTAACCCACGTTTTAGTAGGGGCTTTATTCTTTCAAAAGTACTGGAGTCGGGAAGGGAGTAGTAGGTTTTGTTTCCACCCATGTAAGCTCGGTGTGCCAAATAAATTGCGTTAAGCGGACTTAATACATTGTTTACCCCATAGCTTTCCTCCAAATAATTAATCATGCGCTCCATGGCCACGTAACTATCATAATTAGTGAAAGAGTGCATGGATGTGTCAAAATTCCCAGCTAGCTCAAAGGGCCGAACGCCTCCAAATTGCTCTTCAAAAAACACGAAGTCCTGACGGTGAGGATCGCTCTCGGCAAGATCTTCTAATAAGTAATTATTGATTTCTAGTCGCGAAATTCCATACAACGAAGCAGCTACTATCCCAGTGAATAAAAGGAAAAGGATGGGGATATTTCTGAGCGAAAAAGTAAAACCACGTATTAGAATTTTATCCCAAAACTGATTTCCATTGGCTTTTTCCAATAGTTTTTTTGGTTTTGGAAGGAGGATTAGAAAAGCTGGAAAAACACTAAAAGCAAATACAAAGGCCAGCATTACTCCAAGCGCCGCAAACCAACCAAAATTGGCAATGGGACCAATGCTGGAAGTGAGAAGCGTAAGAAAGCCAATGCAAGTGGTTACCGAGGTTAAAAGCGTAGCTAAACCAATTTCCTTGTATGCCGAGATAATGGCCTTTATTTTGGTTTTTCCAGACCTTAATTCTTGAAGATATTTTTCAGTTAAATGCACTACATCAGATATGCCCACAACAAAAAGGATGGTGGGTAAAATGGTGGACAAAACGCTAATGCTGTATCCGAATAGGGTGATGAGTGCCAAATCGGTTAAAACTGTAATGACAACGATTAACATGGGGAGCCATACTCCCCAGACTGAACGAAAAGAAATAAATAAGAAAATTCCCAAAAGGAGAAAGGAGGTTGAAGCAAAAAATGCCAGCTCCTTCCCCATGGTTTTTATGTAATAATTCTGACCGTAGATTTTTCCCGCCATCCGATATTGATTGGGGATATTGTGGTCGAGAATAGAGGTGATTTCGCTTAAAAGGGAATCGGACTTTACTTTACTTAGATAGGGCTGGTGTTGTACGAGGATGGAAATGGATTGGCGGTCTTCAGAGATTAACTTTCGATCTAAAAGTGGGTCGGAGAAAATCTCATATCTGTTGAGTTCTGGGTTACTGGGAATTACAGATTTATTTTTGGCGCCAAGGGCGGAGCGCACAGGAATTTTCAAAGAAAACGGACTCAGTGTAGAGGATACCTTGGTTAAAGCATTTAAATCCTTTTCCACAGCTGCAACGGCCGATATAAAATCCTCATTTAAAATATCACCAGATTTAGGCTTTGCAGCAATGAGCAAAAAATCGTTGTCGGTACCAAACTTTTCTCTATACTCGAGGTAGAAATCTAAGGCAGGGTCGTTTTGAGGGAAAAATCGCTCGAAATCGTAATCCAAGTTTAGATTCCGTAGCGTAAATGCTGCAAGAAGAACCAGAAATCCTGCTGCAAATAGTACTTTGCGAGCGTTTTTTGGGGTAAACCACTTATCCAACCGAAAGAAATTTTGCTTTGTTGACTAAACTACGTTTTTACCTGCTGCTTGTTTTCACCATGTGGTCTTTTTTTTCCTTGGCACAGGAAAAGGCGGCGGTTGATAGTAGCAAAAGTACCAGTATAATCCCTTTAATTTTTTACACTCCAGAAACTGGGTTTGGTCTAGGCGCTGCGGGAATTTATTCCTTTACGTTAAATGATGCTCCATTGCAATCTGAAATTCAATTGGGCTTGGCATACACTACCCTAAAGCAAATTCTTGTATACGCCCCTTTCCAATTTATGGGGTCGAGATGGAGAATAGAGGGCGAAGCAGGATTTTACAGATATACCTACGATTTTTATGGGGTTGGGTACGAACAGGGGATGTCTATAAAGGAAAAATATCGAGTGCAATATCCAAGGATACGAGTATCTGCATACCATCGATTCAAAAACTTATATCTAGGGGCTAGGTTAGTAGGAGATAACTTTAAGATGTTATCTGTTGAAGAAGGAGGACTTTTAGAAAAGGATCGATTTCTCGGTTCAAATGGAGCTGGTTTTCTGGGAATAGGTCCGGCTGTAGTATGGGACAACAGAAACGATAATTTTTTTCCAAACAGTGGTAATTTGATCAGTGCGAGCTTTGTATCCTTTCCATCTTCATTTACTAGTTACGGTGCCTTTACTAATTTATCTATAAGCGTATCGAACTATTTATCGTGGAATGACTTAGTATTAGCAAACCAAGTGGGATGGGAATCCGTAAATGGAGCAGTTCCTTTTTACCAGATGGCGAGCGTAGGTGGAAGTAGAGTTTTACGGGGATATTATGCAGATCGTTTTAGGGATCGCTTGGCGGCATTCGCGCAAAGCGAATTACGATATAGACCCAATAGATTCGGGGCTGTTGCCTTCGTCGGTATTGGAGCGGTTGCAAATACCTTTGATCAATTCAAATATCAGGAGCTTCTGTATACTGGTGGAGTAGGATTGAGGTATAAATTGCAGAAAAATTCAAACATTAATTTAAGGTTGGATCTTGGGTTTACCCAAACCGGTGAATCCAACTTTTATTTTACCGTATTGGAGGCTTTTTAGTGAGTAAAGAAATAAGCTATAGCATAATAATTCCTTGTCTAAACGAGTATCCAAACTTAACTCGTTTACTACCTCAGTTGGTTCAATCATTTGAAAATAGAACTCATGAGATTATAGTGTGTAATGCGACGGCCTGTAAAGATACGGAGGGCCTATGTAAGAAACTAGGGGTTGATTTTGTAGAGAGTAAGGCGCAGTCTAGGGCTATTCAAATGAATAAGGCTGCTGCTATAGCAAAGCACGAAGTTCTATATTTTATCCATGCCGATACAATGATACCCCAAACAGCGGCTAGCGACATAGAGTCTGCTTTGAATGCAGGCTATGACTCAGGATGCTATCGTTTTAAATTTGATAAGGATGTAATCCCGCTTATGATAAACTCCAGTTTTACCCGTTTTCGAGGACAAATGTTTAGGGGAGGAGATCAGACTTTATGGGTTAAAAGAGAGCTGTTTTTTGAAATTGGTCCGTACGATGAAGAGGTCTTTTTGATGGAAGAATATCCCTTGATTAAAAAGTTAAAACAAAAGGCTAGTTTTACGGTCATGCCAAAAGCGGTAGTTGTGTCGAGTAGAAAGTACGATGGCAACGCGTATGTAAAGGTTAACCTGGTTAATCTTTTGGTATTTATTCTGTTTCATTTGGGATATCCAACAATGAAACTGAGAAAACTATATTCTAAAATGTTACAAAACTAAGCCCGAAATGCAGTTTTTTTCTGGGGTTCAACAAATAGGTATTGGGGTAGAAGATGCCTCAAAGGCATACGATTGGTATAAAAACAAATTTCATTTCAGTCTTAAGTTCTTCGATGATGTGGCAACAGCTTCATTGATGACCGATTATACAGGTAATAAAGCCGAAAAAAGAAGGGCTATTTTGGCTCTGAAAAAGGCCGGTGGTGGCGGGTTAGAAATTTGGCAGTTTAAGGACAGAAAACCTGTAGCCCAACCCATTATCACTCCACAATCGCTCGGTATTTTAGGTGCAATATGTGGCGATCTGCCACGTACAGAAATTTCTGCAGATGTTCTTTGGACAGGAAGTCTGGGGGTTAAGGACCCCTTTGGAAATGTTTTTGTTGCTGGTTCGGATATTCCGGGAGGAAAAGCTGGAATTCGCGGAGCAGTTATAGCGGTAAGTGATTTAAAGGTATCGGAGTCTTTTTATTGTGACCTCCTTGGGTTTAAAAAGTTTAGGGAGGAAGAACATTTATGGGATGGTATTCCGTGCCAGGTAAATAGCTATGTGTTGGAAGGAAAGCCAGCCTTGTTTTCCGGACTTCTTGGTAGCATGGAATTGAAATTAGTAGCTGTGGAAATCGATGCTAAAAAGCACCATTTCGAAAACAGGTACTGGGGAGATCAGGGATTTATACACCTGTGTTTTGAATGTCCAGGTATGGATAAATTCGCAGACAGGGCAAATGATTCTGGGTATGGTTTAAAGGTGGATAGTGCAGAAAGTTTTGGGATGTCTGATGCTGCAGGACGTTTTGGGTACATCGAGGATCCTGACGGTACCTTGATAGAATTGGTAGAAACGCATAAAATTCCAGTAAGTAAAAAGCTTGGCTTAAGCCTAGATCTAAACAAGTATAAAAGCAAACCTATTCCTGCATGGATCTTAAAGGCGATTGTGAATTTCGCTTAAAGAAAAACGTAAACTTTTTTTGGGAAAATATTGGGCAAAAAAAAGGGCCTCTTTTGGAGGCCCTTCCTAGACATCGACCCTACCACAAATCGATATCTAGTTCTTTGTTATATCAAAGATAGAAGCTTTTTTTATTTCTGCAAAAAAAATCTCAAATTTTTTTATTCGATGCTCTACAAAGGACTAGAGTGACCTGCTTATCCTTGTATTCAGGGTAAATTACTTCCATCATCATGTCTGTTATCTTGGAGAGGGTATGGCTTTCCAAAACCAACTGTTCAAATTTATTAACTGGCTTTTTCATGAAACTAACTTAGGTTTAGTTTCGCACAGCACTCTCTGATAATAGATGATTAGTTCTCTGAGTTCGATTAATGGAGTAATCAATTCCCTTTGGTCCCACATTGTAATTAATTACCTGCCAGTGGATTAGTGTGGCCAACATGAATTCCGTTTCTCGATTACTTATTTTGAGTCCACGCTTTAAAAAGCTGAATGAAAACGATTCTCGGTTTTCGATTTCCTTTAGAAAGCGGATAAACCTGGGTTCTAGATTTAGTGGTTTTGCGGTGGACCTTTTCATTCCCAGCGCTTTTACCACCACAGAATTTAACATGAAATTTTCATCATGAACTCTTTCGTATGCGCGCCATTTTAACTCTGGGTTCTTTGCCAGAACTGGTTTGGTTTCACTTTCTGCTATGGTTATGATTAAAACCTGTTTTCCTGTTTCCAGCGAAGTTTCGGCACTAAAATCTAACGTCGGTTTACAATACATTTCAGCGGCAGCCTTTATCATATGATACTCTTCGTCAATGGATTTTAAGCCTGCCACTTTACCGTTGTCTTTTACCCCAATAAGCAATCTGCCCCCTTTGGTATTGGCAAAGGCACTAAGGGTAATGGCTATTTTTTTAGAATCGTCAATTCTTAGTTTAAAGTCTTGCTGATCGTGCTCTCCTTGAGCAATTAGAGTGGCTAATGACACCTGTCCTTTTTTTTGTTCAACCCGAAACTTTAGCGATTGTTTATTACCGCAGAACAACCGGTTTCTATATTGGTAAGTATATAAATTCCTTTTTTCAGTTCTTCCACGGGATAGCCTGTATAATTTTTTCCATCTATATGGTAAATGAGAAGCTGGGCGCTACCCTTTTTTAATTCTTGGATCAATGCCGAAATGCATTGACGGTCTATTTCACCTTTTTTAATTATGGATGTAGTGGGATGGTACTCAAAGGGTCCAATATCAATTTTCCCGCTAATATCAATTCTATTTCTGTCGTAATAATCCAAGGGGTTGTGCAAGGAAAGTGGAGTCCCTTGGTTTACTGTAAACCCATTTTGCCTTTGATCCAAGCTGTCGTTTAAGTAGTAATAGTTATATAGGTTGTTCTCCTCAGTAATATGATTGGTTGCATTGAGGGTTAAAGGTGCTCGAGGGGTGGAAATAATATCCTCTATTTTTTTGCCATGTAATGAGTCGTTGTAACTGATAATATTATTTACGAAGATAGCATCTGATAAATCGCTGCCTAGGATGCAATGAAAAGCCTGAAACCTAGGGTTAGCGATTAAATTGTTATTGACCTGAAGGTATTTCGCTTCGCCATGATCTATACTCACATAGATGCCAAATTGCCCTCCATTTCTACTCGAATATCCTGGGTTAAAAATGATGTTGTTTTCGTAAAAGAGAGAATCTCTTCCCATAGAGAAAATCCCATTACCCTCTCCATTTAGGACTATATTGGAGTACACTTCTCCACTAAATCCACGGCCCGTTATAATCCCGTTTTTCTGAAATGATTGGTTTGATCTACTATCGGATAAAACGGTGTTATGGTGTACTTTTCCATTGAGGGTTGATGACATTTGTATTCCATCCCAACCTGAATTGACAACTGTATTGTACGCAATCTCACCGTTTAAAATAAAATGAGGCATCAATGTGGTGTCCTTTCCGTTGCAGTTAACCTTAAGTCCATTATACGCAGTGCTTCCAAAATAAATGCCCTCGGTACCTGTGTCGTGAATAAAGCAATTGAGAATTTTACCACCAGATTGAACAAACTTTTCTCGTGTGGAATTAAAGTCGCAATTGGGGTCAGTTTTGGCAAGAATGCCTGGAGATTTGGTTGGACCAACTTCAATACCATTCAATTCCCACTCTTCGGAGAGGTATCCAACCCCAATTCCCGAACCATTCGGAACCGCTACTTTGATGCCATGCAATTCTCCAACCTTTTGCCCGCTTAGGATAACGTGTTTAGAATTTTGAATGCTTACTCCAAAACCAATTTCACTGGCAATGTTAAATACAGATCCCTTTTGGTTGGTAAATACAATGGGAGCCTCTTTGGTGCCCGCAAAGTTTCTGATAATTAAAAAGCTTGCACTACCCTGTAATATAATGCTGTCCCCGGGAAGGATGAAATTATAATTATCCTTTCCGTCAAGAATTTGTTCCCCATTTGGAAGCAAATATGTTTCCGCTTGTAGGGTGTAAAAGGTGCTAAGTGTAAATAGGTAAAATAATAGGTTCTTCACTATGATCTTTTCACTTTTTCCCAGGCGCCACTCTGTATTCCATTTATATAACGAAAAGCTCCGTGCAACGCGCAGTAATTCATTAACGAAATATAAAAGGGAATATTCAAGAAAAAAGGAGCTTTTCGATTAGCGATATTGATAAATAATCCAAAAAGTGATGCGATGAAATAAGCAACAGAGGCAACAGCTAAAGTGATATAAACAAGATTAGGGCTTACAACAGCTTGATAAATGATGTAACAA
The DNA here is from genome assembly GCF_007995015.1 of Luteibaculum oceani. Lineage (NCBI taxonomy): Bacteria > Pseudomonadati > Bacteroidota > Flavobacteriia > Flavobacteriales > Luteibaculaceae > Luteibaculum > Luteibaculum oceani. The sequence continues at coordinate 145,335 of NZ_VORB01000008.1, read as the reverse complement.
GGGAGGAGGAAATAAAGAAGGGGGATAATAGTCCATCTCAATACACGGTGGGCAATAAAAAGATAGCACACTTTCCAGTCTCGAATTGGGTTGAATAAGTCTTTAAACATAGCCATACTCTGGTATCCACCTGCCGCAATTCTTATTTTTCGTTTTATTTCTTCCTTAAAATTAAGGGAGCCAAACTCGGTTGCTAGAGCTTTTGGTACGTAACTTATTTTTTTTCCTTGTAACAGAACGCTTGCGGCTTCGAAAAAATCGTCTAGAAGAACATTTTCGGGAATGGTGGTGAAATTTTCTTTTTTGATGGCAAAAAGTTCCCCAACTGCCGCCACCAGGGTGTGGAATTCATCATCCCTCTTCTTTAAGTAGGATTCATATTTCCAGTACAGTCCTTCACCTGCTGAGGCGTTTTCGGCTTCAGACTTTTTAATCACTTTTTTCTCGCCGCTGCTCATGGCGTACTCATCGGAAAGAAGAGGTAACACAATTTCTTTGATAGCCCCTTTATTGAGCATGGCGTTTGCATCGGAAAAAATTAAAATATCGTGACTAGCGTATTGTGCAGCTCTATTCATGGCAGCACCTTTACCTTTTCTACTTCCGTTATTCTCGTAGCGAACTTTAAAACCACCTACTATTGTTTCGCTATCATCATTGCTACCATCAGCAGCAATAATAATCTCTAATTTATCAGTTGGATAATCACAAGAAAGGGTGTTATTTATTTTGTCTTGGAGAAAATCTTGTTCGTTATAGGCCGGGATGATAAAAGACACTGCTGGCCATTCCCTAGGGATGGTATCAGAGAGTTTTTTTCTCCTTGGAAGAGGAAGGGCGTACAATCCATACCCAAATAAAATGATAGAAAATGATAAAATCAGGAACCAATCCAAGATGAAATATTTTATTTGTTGCAAATAAAGCAACATATACCCTCAAATTAAAACCATGACGGATTTTATAAGTATTGGCGAAATTTCAAGGGCTAAATCAGTAGAAGATTTGCTAGACCCGCGTATCCAAATTCTAACGGATTATAACGAGCCAGAGGATATAAAACGCTTCCTTTTCATTGCAGATCACGTTAAGGAGCTAAACCTTTCAGTACCCAAGGTTCTCGACGTAGGCTGCGGTAATGGTCATATTAGTATTGGTTTAGCGCGTTTGGGGTGCGAAGTGACTGGAATTGATATCGATGCGCAAAGTATTGCTACGGCTAATGAACATTACGGAGAGTTGGCCAATTTTAAGGTATTGGATGTTGCTGAGTTGGGTAAGTTTTTTTCACCTGAACATTTTGATCTTATTGTTTGCTCCGAAGTTTTAGAACACTTGGAGCAGCCAACGGAAATGGTGAAACATTTATTTCCATTCCTTTCAAAGACAGGAAAATTGATTGTTACCACTCCAAATGGGTTCGGTCCAAGGGAGGTTACTGTTACAAAACCCGTTCAGAAACTATACAAATTAGGTTTTGGAAGGATTATAGCTATGGTAAAAAGGCTAATGGGTTACAGGGGAGCTACGGCTCAAAGTTCTAACCCAGATCTTACACATATTCAATTCTTTAGAAAGGATGAATTAATAGAGGTTGTGAAACAAGGAGGAGCGTTAAAGCTTATTGAATTTGGTAATGCTAATTATGTGGAAAAGGCTTTTCCACAATCCTTATGGCATAAATCCAACATGGAAAAGAAAGCTAAAGACTGTCTTCGGGCAGATCAACTTCCAAACGAAAAGGCAAGTGGTTGGAATACCGCTTGGAAAAAATAATTTAAACTCGTTTGTAAATCGCCATAAGTTGTTTGGCGCTGCTGTCCCAGTTAAATTGGTGGGCTCTCAAATAGCCTTGCTCAACAATCGTTTCCCGTTCTTCTGAGCTTTGATTTAAAACTTGTATTAAAGCTTTTTTGATATCCTCTGGTTTAAGAGGGTCAACAAGAATTGCGGCATCTCCAGCCACTTCGGGCATGGCTGCTACACCGCTTGTAATTACTGGAACTTTAGAAAGGAATCCCTCCAAAATGGGGATGCCGAAGCTCTCCCTTTTTGACGGATATAAAAAAGCAATGGCATTGGTTAAAATGCATTGTAAATCTTTATTGTGGATGTAGGAGGAACAAAAAATGAAGTCTTTAAAATTTTGGTCCGCTCCATTTTCTAGAAACCACTCATTTAACCAAGACGCAGGATAGTCGGGTACTACTAGCTTGGGTGTTTTGTCTCCAAAGTCTTTCCATAAATTGTAGAAAGCCTTGAAAAGGTTACTTACATTTTTTTTAGGGTCTGTATTCCCCAGAAATACAAAATACCGGTCGGGTAATTGGTATAGCTCCTTGGCCTTGTTAATCTCCTCATTTGAAGGAAAAGACCAAAAATGATCGTTAACAGCGTTGTAAACAGTTTCTATTTTATCCTCGTGTTTTGGCCAACGGCGTTTAATATTCTCCTTTTCGTAATTACTTACCGTAATAATGCTTTTAGCTTTCTTTACGAGGTTGGGTACTATCCACCTGCGGTATAGATTACCGAATCTCTGATATAAACTACCATCCTTTAAGGGGTTTGATTCCATAAAGATGATATCGTGTAGGGTAAGTACCAGCTTGCTTTTTAGGAAAATTGGCGCGGTATTGGAGGTGCAGTGCAGCACATCAACCTTAAATTTTTTACAGTAGTAGGGTAGAGCTATTTGTTCCCAAATTGGATACGGTAAATTGGGAATGTAGATAATTCTGAGGTTAGGTAAATGGGGTATGATTTTGTCATCGTCACCCTTTTTAGTGAAAACAATAAACTTATGATTGGGGTAGTTTTTACCCAAAGCATTAATGTAGTTAAGCGCAACGAAATCCATGCCATGTTTCTTGGCACGGGTTACACGTTGTGCTTCAATTGCTATTGTCTTCACTGTTTCCATGGTCGGTAACTAAGAATTTTTCCTTTGCCTTTTTAAAATCTTTACCCATCGAAAGGTAGTTCCATATTATCCTCGAGCCATTTTTAACCACCGCCATTGCAATTTTTGGAAACCAACTAATAGGAGTAACCCAGAAAATAGCTAATAGCAGGGCGGTGAGATTAACCAGTGCTAGTAGACCTAAATTTTCATTTAAAAAGAAGCTGAATAGTAGCGCGACACTTAAAAATATATGAAGAACTCTAGGGATAAGATACAGCTGTGCGTATTTAAGGAAGTCAGTAATCCGTAGACTAATGAGTGCTTTTAAAAGTTCTGCGAAAAGGCTTTTAGCCGTTTCAAATTGGGCGGAAACCCATCTGGTTCTTTGCTTTTGCAAAGCATCTATATTGGACGTTTTTTGATCTAAAACTTGCAGCTCAGGTAAGTATACCAACGGAATTCGTTGCTTAATAAGATAGTGCTCCACCCACTTATCAAATCCTCCAGTAACGTCTATTTTAGCATGTATGTTTTCAAATGAATCTGCTGGGGCAAGCATTCCCGATCCAATTAAAGCGGGGCGAATACCTAGCTTTTGCGCTCCTGTTCTAAACCATTTGTTATTCACCATTTCGCTCCAGGCGTCTAAGCTTGCGATGTCACTATTTTGATTTGCAGCAGTTCGCATAAACTGGTACCAATCTGCACCTTCCCTGTCAACACTTAGTAAAAAATCATGGAGGTTTTGTTCTACTAAGTGATTGTCTACATCCAGCAAAAAGATAAAGCTTCCCTGCTCAAGCTCTGTTTTTTCTAACCATTGATTTATTGCTCTCGATTTGGTTGGGTTTTCTAGTTGTACATCAAAGAGTACTACCCCAAGGGATTTCAGCTGAGATTTGGTCTCATTTTCTAACTGATCCCCAAGAACCACATATTCCCAATCAAGGGTAAGTTTGGATAGAATGTTAAAATTCTTTTCTACCGACTTTATAAGTACAGCATCGTTTTTATACGCAGGAATCAGGAAATGAATTTTTTTAATCGGTTTATCGGCCTTTTTAAATACTTTTTTTCTTCTGGGGTAGGAATTTCCGAGACTGAGGAGCAATAGATACAAACTGCAAGCAAGGCACCAAATCAATATCAGCGTTGTTATGGAAGTGGCTATTATTAGTAAGAGCTCCATTTTGAGAAAATTCCTTTAAAAGTACCCGTAAAAATATAGTCGGCTTTTTTAATTCGACCATTTAAAAGTGCTAAAAATCCTCTAATCATACCCGTTACGAAAAGGTAGGGTATAGAAATTAATAAGTGGGTAGTGGAAGTGTTATTTCTCAAATACCATATTCTATTTCTGTTTAAGTAAAAGGTTTTTGGGGTTTCGTTGTTATCCATGGTAAAGGAGCCTATATGGTAGGCCGTGCTCTTCGGTTGATACCAAATTTCGTATCCAGCCTTTAATAGTTTGGCCGAAAAATCCATTTCCTCGTAATAGAGAAAATACTTTTCAGCTATACCATTGGTTTCCTCCCAAACAGATTTTTTAAACATCATAGCCGCACCGTGAGCTCTGGGCATTTTGCGGGCTATATTATACTGTCCTCGGTCAATTTCATTATAGCCAATAGCGAAACCTCTTCCAGTGTATGGATTAATAGGAGTGAAACCAGCAAATTGAATTTTTAAGTCGTTGGTGTAAATAATTTTTGGAGAGACTAGTGCAACCTTTCCATCCCTCAAAGTCTTAAGAAGTGGTCCAAAAAATGGCTCATCATCCTTAAGGCTAACATCACTATTGAGGACACAGATATGGGGATGTTTAGCAATTGCGGCTCCCTGATTAATTCCACCTGCGAATCCTGAATTCGTTTTGCTGAAAACAATTTTTAGACATTCAGAATCTTGGATGCTGTCCGGCATCTTTTCGTCAGATAAATTATCCACTATAATTACCTCCGTATCAGAAATTTCATTCCGATCTAATATCGACTGTGCCAATTTTAGGGTTAAATCCCAGGTGTTGTAATTAATGATTATTACGGATAGCAATCTCTTTATTTTTAGTGATGTCAGTTGATAATATTGCGATGCTAATAATAATGATAATTCCAGTAGGTGCTTGGCCGTAGATTTGATTACCATAACTGGCCACAGCTATCCCGAAATATCCTGATACCATGGCATTTAAAATGGTTCGGTAAGGGGAGGGGTCCATAAGGTAGACTCGCCGGGCCCCATAAAAGGTTACCACTAGGATTAGGAATATATGTAGCGCAAGGCCAACGACACCTGTTTCAACCCAAATTTTAACGTACCACGAGTCTAGGGGAACATCTGCTAGAAATGAGTTGGGAGCAAATCGTTTCGCCCAAGAACCTCCAGATCCTATTCCTTTTCCAAAGGGTTTGTCTACTAAGTATGCGGCTAACAGTTTTTGATTTTCAATTCTTACTTGAAGCGAAGGGTTATTAGGGTCCAAGGCGGTTCGCATTCGCTGAATGTCGTATATACCAGAACCAATAGAAGTAAACTTTAGAAAGCAAAAGAATAATATCATGCCACTTAACCCGGCGGCAAATAGTCTAAAGTTTCTAATGATTAATAAATACAATAATCCACCTCCGGCTGCCACTGCAAAAGCACCCCTGGTTCCACTGATTACTAATCCATAAAAGGTTACTAAAGCGATAGCAAGGAAAATTGCTTTTTTCTGCTTAGAAAAAGGACCGGTAAATAAAATAAAAGCTACCAATGAAGCATGACACATTACGGCAGAATATTGGCCGGAGTCTGAAAAGAAAGAGAAAACCCGCAGTTTACCCCTAAGCATGTGGGTTTTACCATTGGGTCCATTAATCCAAGCGGTTTCGGCCCAATCTAATCCAATATATTTTTGCTTGATACCCCATAATGCTCCGAGGGTTGCTAAAATTAACCATGCTGCAATTATCCCCTTTATGTTCTTTTCGTCTTGAAGTAACCACAGACAGGCAGGAAGAAATAATATTGCGTAAAGAGACACCCCTCTAACTGCATAAAACCATGCAGCCATGGTTGGTGCAATTGGGTTAAATAGTTCTAAGAAGGTGGCAATAAACCATATTGCGGTAGTAGCAAAGCCAACATTGGAAAGTTTTGATAAAGACTTGTCTATTCTGGTGTTCAGTAAAGTCGCTACTAATGTCAGTGCGACGGTTCCGTCTATTAGTAATCCCCAAGTTCCGTCCTTGTAGCGAGCAAGGCCTAAGCAAAAGAAGGCAATTATTAGAGTAGAATAAACACCAATCATGGGTTTTTGTACTACCCAATAAACATAAATAAGGCCAATAGGAATGGCCATTAATGCTACGGCTGGAGTTACACCAAACTTGGTTATACAAAGAGATACAATAAGGGCAAGGATTAATGCTCCGAGCATTAAAACCAAGCGCTTAAATGTAGAGTCGGTTGCCGACATTTATGATTTTACTTCTTAATGAGTTTCCCAAACAATTTTTTGGTCGTACGTCTAATCCAGGAACGTTTTCTTGGGATTTCGCCATAAATCTCCTCAACCTCCCAAGGGTTCATATTATTAAGGATAATCTGCATTCCTTGTCTGTCGCCTGGCGCAGAGTTAAGGTTGTGAAGGTAATCGTCACTTTTTGTCCATTCCCTCGTGGCATCCACTACTTTTAACTGGATATCCAAATCATTTAAAAGGGGAAGTGGAATTTCGCTGGATACAAAAGCGGGGAAAATAAATATTACAAAATCCTCCGTTCCAGATAGCTGCAATTTCTCCGCAAGCTTTTTTCTAACTCTGTTTAAACTTGCAGTTTGTTCCGATGAAAAGGTGAGGAAATTAAAAAGTAAGTCTTTGTTGTATTGAACGAACTTTTTACCCGGCTTGGGGGAATAACATTTGTAATTAAACATTAAGCGATCTAATTCATCGCAAAGCATTTCAGCAACAAAGTGTTTCCCTTCAGATTCATGATTACTTGTAATACCAATGAATTTTGTTTTGGTAGAGGATACAGGGTGCTGAGCAAAATAAGCGAGGATGGAGTTTCCAATATTCAGCTTTTGATTGGATTTTAATTCTTCCCAGTCTATTTCGTTGGTATCGTAATTATAGTGTGGAACAGCGGCAATTACCTCGTTGTTGGTAAACTGCTTAATTCTATCAATGCTCTTAATAGAGTTATCTAGGTAGGTTACTATAATTAGTATAGACCCAAAAAGGATGAAGGTTACAAGGGCCGCAAGAATAACCAGCTTCATTCTTGGAGATGGTTGTGCATTTTGCGGTACAAATGGGGGATCTACAATGCTAAGTGCATTGGTTAATTGGGTGTCTTTTAACTTTAATACTGCTGTTTGATAGGATTGTAGAACTGCTGCGTATTCTTTTTCAGCAAGTTCTGCATCCCTTTCCAATTGTTTAATAACAGTACCCTTTGGACCAAAGTCTTCAAAGGTTTTTTCAAAACTCTTAATTCTGTTCTGGATAACTTTGATTTTGGCTTCCGCTCTGTTAAGTTCAAGGGTGGTTTCCAACCAAGTGTTCATTAATTCTGGCGGAGTCATTCCAGAGCCTACTCCAGAATTGAAGGTTTTAAGTTGTTCTTTGGATTTAGATTTAAGGTCGCGGTATTCTTTCTTTAAACTTCGATAACGAGTATTGGATGTGTCGCCAATCATTTCTAGTGAGGCGATTTTTGCGTCTAAACTGGAGAGTTGTTCTGAAATTGGCGTCAGCTTTTTATTGAATAGATATAAGGGTTGCTGATTGTTAATTCTCGATTCAATTTTTTGTAAGGCTCTTAGTGCTGCCTCCTTTTGACTTTGTTGATTATATAACTCCGCTTGTGCCTCTTCTTTTTCGTTGGCTATGCTTTTGGTTTGCTCATTAAAATCGATGATTTTGTTCTGAGACTTGTAGTTTTTAAGTCGTTCCTCCGAAAGTTTTAATCTATTGCTAACCTTATTTAGTTCCTGCTCATAGTAATCTACCACACTTTGAGCTTCTGCATTTTTAATTCCTAGGTAGGTGTTTCTGAAGGAAATAACGAGATAGTCGAGTGTTTTTTTGGCTACAACGGGAATATTCGATTCGAAAATGAGCTCCAACATATCCGAACTCATCTTTTGCTTAACCTTAAGGGTAGAACGGATTTTGTCTATGTTGTAATTACTGGGTACCGACTCCACAAACTTAACTAGTTGGGGGTCTAAATTATTTTGATAGGCGTTTAATAAATAGTCCGCCATTTCTTCCTGAGAGAATTCACGGGCTTTTTTTAAGATGTCTTCACTAAGGCTTTTAACCAACAGTTGTTCCTCTTGATTCCATGCTCTTGTATTATAGGATTCTCCGGTGGTTAACCTCCATGCTAATAGGTTTAGAGCAGTATTTTCTAAACAGGTTCTCGAGTTGATAGATGCAATTAAGTTGTCGAAATTTAGCATGGTTCCAAAGCGGTCTACTTTGGACATAGGGTCGGATAATACGTCGTAACCAGAACCAACAGCTGTGTAAATAAGCGTATTGGTTTTATAAGTGCGCTCGATGTCGCGTGTAAAATAAACAGTAAGCACCGCGGCAATTAGCGGCATAAGAATGGTGTATTTCCACTGCCTAATAAATAATCGAATCCAGCTGAAAATATTCATTAACGTCTATTTACTAAGTTCACTAATTCGGTTCCCATTATAATTTCAAATTGGTAATAGGATTGATAAAACTGGGCTCTAGCATTCTCGTAGTCTACTCGCATTCGATATTGAATCTCTAGTATTCTTGAGAACTCGTTAATGGTAATTAATCCAGACTCAAATTGGTTCCGGGCGTTTTCCAAATTCATATTTGAGTTTTGCAGGCCCTCGGTTGCAATAAAGAATAGTTTTTGTGCCGAAATTAATTGGTTGTAACCTATCAGTACTTCCTGCCTTACTGAACGTTGGGTTTGATCCATTTTTAGTTGTTCAGCCTCGTGCGCGAGTTTGGCCATCTTAATCTTTCTCTTTCTTCCAACTACATCGTACAAGGGTAATTGAACGGTAAGCCCATATCTGGCTCCGTTTGATAGGCTAGAGGTTGCGTTCGCATCGAAAGTTGAGGTAACTAAAGCATTTTGTGATCCTTGAAAATAGAATCCAGTCCCATAGATGTTTCTGGTCCATTGCACTTTTTCGTGCTTTACATTGGCCCATTCTATTTCTGCTCTCTTTTGTTGAACATCAATATCAGGATTGTTCCTTATGGCAATTTCAATTAAAGAATCCTTTGGCAAAAGTTGTTCTTCAAGAGGCTCATCTATTAGAAGAGGAGTTCTTGTTGTCACCATTTTGTCAACCATAAGGCTGTCGGCTAACATTTTTCTTTGCTCTTCCGTAAGCGTGCTTTGTTTTTCGATTTTAATACCCGGTTGATCTTGGGCGTTGAGGAGGGATGGCAACATAAGTATTGCCATCAGGATGGGGAACTTATACATTTTCCTTCTGGATTGCAGCAGGTAGGGTTTTGAACAAGATTTTGAGATCCATCCAAAAGTTATATTCCAATGCATATCTATTATCGAGCTCAACTCTTTCTTCATAGGACATATTCGGTTTCCCCCTTTTTGTAATCTGCCATAATCCTGTGATACCTGCTGGGGCCATAAATCGTATGGCTAAAAAATCGGTTGTTAACTTTTCCGCTTCGTAAAGTGGAAGGGGCCGATTTCCCACAACAGACATATCACCAATTAAAACATTGTATAACTGAGGTAACTCGTCTAAACTGGTTTTACGTATAAACCTACCAATTTTTGTGATTCTAGGGTCATTTTTGATTTTGACAAACGTATTATTTACCCCTTCAGTCTGTTTAAATTCGCGATATAATTTTTCACAAACACGACCTTTATCAGTAAAAACCGTACGCTGACAAGCCGCAGAATCCTGCAAACACTGCTGGCATTGCACTCCCACTAAATCATTTATGTCGGTATCTTCTTGTTTGTATTGGTTGTTTTGTTGTTGTAATTGTTTTAGCCTTTTGTCCGCATCGGGGTACATACTCCTAAACTTCCAAAAATCGAATACTTGATAGGAGGAACCCACTCTTTTCGAAGAGTAAAAAATGGGTTTGCCAGATTCAATATAGATGGCTACAATTAACAATAATAGGATAGGGGAGAGTACCAGTATTAAACCGGCTGCAAAGCACACATCAAAAATGCGTTTTCCCCTTGGTATTTTGTAAGAATAAAAGGATTTACGAATACTGGCAAGTTGCTTACGCCTATCATCGCTTAAGTGAAGATTTAGAAGTTCTTCTTCGGCATCCGAAAAGTCTTTTTGAACTAGCTTGTCGAAACGAAAAACAGCAGAAAACCCATATTTTTTCGCTTTTTCAACCCTTAGAAATTTGCCGCGATGTACGCCAACCAATTTAGTTTTTGGTTTGGATAAGGCAAGGGAAGTAATGATTTTCTCGTAGGATTCTGGAATCCTTTCCAGGTTTATAAATATTAATTCAACCAGCCCTAAATCCACGTGCATAAGGCTGTAAATACTCTCTAGATTTTTCACTTGATGACCAGGTCCAATCCACTCTCTTAGATGAGATAGGTTGGGCTCCTTAAAGCCTATCAACAGAATATTTCTAGGGGTATCAACCATGCATTCTGGAAAAAATTCTTTTCATTCTGGCCTTTAATTCCAGTGGGTTAAATGGCTTTACTAGGTAATCATCTGCCCCATCTTCCAGGCAGTTGATTTTCTCCTCCGTACTGTCTTCTCCAGATAACACTACTATAGGAATTAAGGGGTTCACTTTTTCGAACTCACCATTTCGAATTAATGGAATAAGTGTTTTACCACTTTCCCCATTTAAATTTAGATCCAAAACAAGCGCATCAATTGCGTTTTGATTAGCGTACTCAATGAATTGACTTTTTTCCAGAAAAGACTCTATGCTGTAATCATTACTCAAATTGAGTTCGATTATCATGGAGATTGAGGGTTCGTCATCAACTATGACTAATTTTTTCTTCATAATTCACCAGCTGCGCTCTGAGTAGATTATTTAAATGTTTTAATTCGGAAGCCAAAGTATCAATTATGATGGCATTTTCATCATTAAGTTGTTCAAATGACCGTATTTTCTGATAACAATCTGCTACCCTATCTTGGTCTCCTTTTGATATAAATAAACTTATTTGCCCCTTTATGGCATGTGCAGCATCCACAATGTCTTTCACATCCTTTTTTACAAGAGCCTTTTCCATTTGATCTATTTTTTCCGGTAGACCGTCGCAGCAACGTCCAAGTATTTTAACAATGGCTTCCGTATTTCCTTGGGTTACCTGCTCGATGTAGGTCATGTCTAGGTTCCAACTCCAGTTCAATGCTATTAGTTCTTTATTAGGTTTTTCACTTTCTTTTTTAGGGAGTTTATTGTTGGGACTGGTTAGAATTTGATTAATGCATTTAACCAAATCACCTATGATAAATGGTTTGGGTAAGAACCCGTTAAAACCATTACTAAAAGCCGCTTGTTTTTCCTGCGTTGTAGCGTCTGCAGTAAGTGCTATGATAGGGAATTGTGGATAGAGTTCTGGTTGTGATCTTATTAATTTGATAGCGCTTGTACCATCCAGCCTAGGCATTTGTATGTCAAATATACCCAGATCGAATTTTGGATTCTTTTTAAGAATTTCAAGTGCCTCGATACCATCATTGGCAATTTGATAGTCAACGTTTAATTGAGCAAATACCTCTTGCATCAAAAGCTGGTTGGTGGTGTTATCCTCGGCAAGTAGTATTCTTATTCCTGGGGGAATATGGTTAAGCGCCTGTTCGAGAATCTTTTTCTCCTTCTGTATTTTTGAACCGATAGCTTCAACTTGGATGTCTACAAAAAAGGTTGACCCTTTTCCTTTTTCAGATTCTAAGCTTATTTCCCCATTCATGAGATCTACAAGACCTTGAACAATAGCTAATCCCAGCCCGGTTCCACCAAAATTTTTAGTTATCTCGGAGTTTGCTTGCTCAAATGTTTTGAAAATCTGTTTTTGAGATTTTGGATCTATCCCAATACCGGTATCTACGATTTTAAATTTAAGTCGGGCAAGATTACCTTCTGTTGGCTGGCTGGCAATTTGAAGGGTTACGCCACCATTTGGGGTGAATTTAATGGCGTTATTAATCAAGTTCATTAGTACTTGATTAATCCTGTAGAAATCACCTTTAAATACCTCGGAAGGATTTAATTCATTTTCAATGTTGAAGTAGATGTTTTTCTCTAATGCAATGTTTTTGAATAAACTGTTTTGGTATTCTATCAGTTTTTCAATTGAAAATTCCTCCAAGTGCAGATCTATTTTACTGCTTTCGATCTTGGACAGATCTAAAATATCATTAATGAGTTTAAGAAGTGTGTCTCCACTGGTTTTTATTGAACCGAGAAGTTTTTGTGCCTCCGGATTCTCAATCTTTTGCTCAAGTATTTGGGAAAAACCAAGGATAGAGTTCAGCGGGGTTCTGATTTCGTGGCTCATATTAGCCAAAAAGAGGTTTTTAGCACGGGTATGCTGCTCTGCTTGCTGTTTGGCTTCTTGTAGTTCTATTTCCTGTAATTTTCTCTCGGTAATATCCTGAAAGATCCCCTTAATTATAGGTTTGTTGGTTGCGTTAACTTCCCTTTTACTGGCAAACCCCTGAAGGTGAATGTAATTGGTTTTACCATCTAAAACTATCCTTGTGTCACAACTAAACTCCTTACCCTCAAGAGCTTTGGTCATTTCTTGTGCGGTGTGATCGATGTCTTCGGGGTGAATTTTATTAAGAAATACATCGAAGGGCATTTCTAGCTGTTCTAGATCGAGGATATTTTTACTTTCTGGCGTTAACTTAAGGGTCCACTTTTCAAAATCGTAAGACCATGCGGCCAGTTTAGCCGATTTGATGGTATTTCGAAGTTCCTCCTGGGTTTGTTGCAGTTTTACAATACTTTCCTTTTGCTCCGTAACATCACGGATTACAACCAATTGTCCTGCGGCTTTTCCACCCAGGTGAGCCAGAGTTAGCTTTAGATATATATTCTTTCGGTCTGGGTTGGTTACCCTTATTTCGCAATCAAATTTGTGTGCATCCTCCTTCAGGAAGAATATCCTTTCTCCATCAATGAGCTGTAAATTACTCTCTGGATCTATTTGTTCCGGAATTTCCGTACCGAGAACTTGATGCAGGTATTTACCTAATGCATTATGGTTTTCTACCTCTAATAACTCGCTTAAACCCTTACTTAGCTCAATAATCTTTCCCTCAGCATCTAGTACTCCAAATAATATGTGTTTAGAATTTAGAATTGAGTTATGCAGATTGTTTTGCTGGTGGAGCTCAGACTCTAGACTTTTTCTTTGGGTAATATCTCTTACCGCCACAAGTTTGCCTCTAGCTCCCTTATGAAAAGCAGATTTTCTATTTACCTCAATAAAGATTCTTTTACCGTGCTTGGTTTTGGCTTCTACCTCATAGGTGGTAACGGAGGGATTATTAAATAAGGAATCCCAGTCTTCATTTGGGTCTAGAATAAGAAATTGATTGGATTCCTTGTTTATAATATCCGAAACTTCTGCATCGAAGATCTTGGTGTACATCTTGTTGCAGTCCACAATTTTACCATCAATTTCCAAGGCAATTCCTTCGAAAGAGGAGTCGGTAAAAAATTTAAATCTTTCTCTTTCCTTAATGAGTTCATGATCGAAGTATATGAGCTCATTGATGTCTTTGGCCGTTACAAACCAGTTGTCTTCTATACAGACCGCGGTAAAAGAAAACCAGATTAATTCCTGAGTATTGGAGATAACTCTGGCGCGCCAATCGTTTATGTATTTGCGTTCTTTAAGTTCTTGGTGTAGATCTTTTTCACTTTCGTTAAGATCTTGGGGGGATAAGAATTCTCCAATATTCTTATTTAAAAACTCCGCTTTACTGTAACCTAAATGTTTTTTGAATCCCTTGTTCCCGTATAGAATGGTTCCCTTTTTGGATAGGATCATATATACATCCGAGGAAACCAAGCTTAACTTCATGAAAGCAGTAGCTTCCACAGAATTTAAACTGTTTAGTAGTGAAAGGCTATTCATCGGAGGGAATTTTAGCGAATATCAGAAGAGATAGCCTTCATTTTTCGACAATTTGAATTTGTGTGGAGGGAGTTAAACATTTTCGGCTGATAATGGATGTCAGCTATGATACGATTAATAAACCAAACCAATTACAGGGTTTAGATACCAATCGGTATTTTGCGTGCCATCAGAATTTACCCAATTGGTGAATTCAGGATATGCTGCGTTAATGGCAACCCTAGATCTAGGATGTAAAAATCCATCAACTCCATGAATTTCCATTCCCCATGGGAAATTATCCTTTGTTCTATACCATCCCTTTATTTCAGATTGGTCCTCCTTGGTGTTAAACAATGAGGAGGTCGCTGCATTGGTAGGAGGAATTCCTGGTAAATGCACCTCTAATCCTCTATTCTCAAATCGGAACATAAAAATATCCGGGATTACTGAAGAAGCATCTATTTTGGCACCTTTGGTAAAATCTATTTCAACGTTTATTGTTACAGGGTCTCCATCGGGTCCTTGTCCGTCATTCTTATAAACTTCCGACCCTAAATATTCGAAAATGTTGCTGGTAATTAAGGCCACGGATGGATCACTACCATCAATAGAAGCTCCTTGAAGATTTTCATATATAGACCCAGCGTAGCGGGTGTAGGAGTCTCCGGTTTTTTCAAGGAACTGAATACCAATTCCGTTAAGATGCCCAGCGCCGATAGCGTTTATGGTAATTTCAAAATTTGCACCAGTAATTTCGTTTTTGGAGTTGGCTTCAAATTCCACCTTATATTTTAAAACAAGGTCATTGAAATCGTAATCTCCTCTCGATGGCCAAAGATCCTCGTATGCGCGATAAGCATAGCCAGTTGATGGATAGTTGAAGATTGCTGCAACGTCTTTATCTCCTTTTTTGTCATCATTCCCATTGCTAACCCCGTCATCATCGTCATCCCCATCTGGGTCTGTACTAGATTCAATTCCTTTTAAAACACAGGCATCTTTCAATACAGTTGTTGCACACTCTTTAATTTGGGCTTTATCCGCAGTGCTTGCGTTATTGGTTTCAATTCCGTTGTTATCGCAGATGTCTAAAAACCCTTTGTAAATATCAATTCCAGAATTAATGGTTGTGTTGTTTGCAACAACGAATACTCCAACTCCTGTTCCAGAACCCATATCGAATTTTCCACCGTTGATGGTAAGGGAGCCATTGTGAGTGATGGCCTTGTCTTCAAAATTAATAAGGGAACCGCTATTGTAAATACAATTGCCGGTAATGTCTATATAGCTGCTGTTATAAAGCTCACCATTCGATATAAGGTTGCCAGCAATTTCCAAGGAACAAAAGTTCTCAATTTTCCCTGAATTATTGAGATTAACGTTCCCCGAAAAGATTAGTCTACCCGCATTACTAAGATTGCCGATTACATTACCTCCTCCAGAAAAACTCATACTGGCATTCGCGAAATTCTGAATTTCACCAGAGCTATTTAGGTTTAAAGAGCCGGAATTGGTCCAACTCCCATAGTTCTCAACTTCTGCGGACAAATTAAGGTTGGCTGCCAACTCCACAATACCGTGGTTGATAATCTTAGTCTTTTCGTTAATGTTAAGATTGCTTGCAGAAAGTCTACCGCCATCGTTTATGATGATTATAGCACCCTTACTCCCATTAACCGTTAAGTTAGTTAAGGCAACATTAGCACATATGGTAACCGATCCTTGGTCGGTAAATTTTATGCTACCAGAAAAGCTAGAGTTGATACATATGTCCTCTCTTTTTCCTACAATAATATCCCCACTACTTGAGTTGATTATGCGGTCGCAATTACTTGGGTTACAAGATGATTTTCTCGATGAGGTAGATTCTGATGCATTGGGTTGAGGTAATGGTCGGCTTAATTCGGTACTATTTCTTACAACTATGTTTTCGTTGTCGGTACTAAATGGAAGGAAAATATTTGCTTTGTTGCAAAACAGGTAGGCACTGTCAGTTCTTGCGCTAATCTGCTTATCCAAACGAAGGCTACTTACTGTACTAGGTTTGAAAAATTTCTGAATTCTATTGTAGTTTTTGTCTAAAATTTCAAGAACCAGAAATTGTGTCGCAAAATCCCCTTCAAATGTTATTTGTGGATTGAGACTTTTCGATGTAGCCCAGCTGAAATCATCGCTAGCTCTAATCTCATCTACAAAATTAGTAGAACGATTGGAGTCCACTGGGACCGTATATTTTTTGCATGACAATGCAATGCATAATAGACTGAATAGTGAAACTATAATGGTCTTGCTGTTCTGCATGATCGGTTGGTTGGTTGGCAAAAGTAGATAAATTATTTACATATAATGACTGCTAGTCTATGTGCTTCAATAACTTAACTTTTTCTATTTTGGTTGGAATTCTGTGCAGGTAGCGTGATGTGGTAACACAATACCTGTGTCTTTAAGTCTAAATATCCTATGAATTTTTGTAGAACAACAATCATTTTCGCTATATGTTCAATTTTTGTCGCTCAATGCTCAAAGGACGATGGGTTGAACACCGCAAGTCGCCCAGCTGGAAAAATTAGTTTAGGTATCGTTCAGGGTGATCTAAATTTTTCCTTTCGTAAAGTGAATTACGATGAGAATATCAGTTTGGATTCGACCCAATCTTTTCTCCATGATAAACATACAATTCAATTTTTTTCACAAGCATCTAATGCCGGAGGGGAGTTGGTAAGCGATCCATTTGGTGTAAAAGCTGAAATGGTTTTATACGTACCGTCTGGGACACCGTTGGTGGATACTACTTATCAAAATCCAAGTAATACAACTTGCCAGGTCGAAAATTCAGAGCAACTAATTTTTTGCACTCTCGCGGTGGAATACGATATTAACCGGGATGGGAGTATATCTTCCCAGGAGTTTTGGATGATAGAAGAAGGAGCCTTAATTCTTGAAAAGGAGGATGGAACTTTTAAATTTAAGTTTTCAGGTATAGCCGGCTCCGGAGAATTGGTGCAACTTGAATATGTTGGAATACCTGAAAATTAGTTTTTCACTTCAACGACCTTTCTTAAGGTTCTCCTTGACAAGATTAAACCCAACAAACAAAATATAGCCCCAGCGAGCATGGGCGCACCTCCAAAAATTGGAGCTGAATTGTCTGGGTTTGTGAATGTGGCAAATATCCAAGTCATCATAGGTGGACCAATAATTGCCGTAATACTCATTACACTTGTTAAGGCGCCTTGTAGTTCGCCCTGTTCATTGTCGGGCACTTGGCTCGACATAATTCCCTGTAATGCCGGACCACATATTCCACCCAAGCAATAGGGTATGAGAAAAACAAACATCATCCAGCCTTCTTGTGCAAGAGAAAACAGAATGAGACCAATGGTGTAAAGAAATAGACCCGAATAGATGGCATTGTTTTGACCAATTTTGGGAATTAACCATCTAATTAGTAGTCCTTGCACTAGGGCAGAAAGAATTCCCACAAAGCCCAAGCTATATCCAATCATTGATTCACTCCATTCAAATTGATACATGGTAAAAAAGGACCAAGTACTTTGAACTGCGTGAGATGCGATGTACACAAAGAACATGGCAAAAACTAATCCAGCAAGGACGGGATACCTTTTAAGTTGTTTTAGGTTTCCCACAGGGTTGGCTCTTTTTATGTCGAATTTTCTTCTTTTCTCTTTTGGTAGGCTTTCTGGAAGTACAATGATTCCATAAAGAACATTTATCCCAGTTAAAATAGCTGCAGCAATGAAGGGAACTCTTGGGCCATATTCACCTAATAATCCACCCATAACTGGTCCAATTATAAAACCCAAACCAAAAGCTGCTCCGATTAAACCGAAGTTTTGGGCTCATTTTTCGGGGGTGGAAACATCGGCTATAAATGCGCTACAGGTGGTAAACGATGCGCCAAAAATTCCAGCGACTACCCGTCCAACAAACAACCAAAATAGGGTGGGGGCATAGGCCATAAATACATAGTCAATGGCGAAACCTACGAGGGATAAAATCAATACGGGTTTCCTACCAAATTGATCACTAAGACCACCTATAATAGGAGCAAATAAAAATTGAAAGATGGCATAACTAAATAACAACCATCCACCGATTTCTGAAGCATGGCTTATTCCTGCTCCCGTTAACTCCATTATAAGACTTGGAATTACAGGTATAATTATCCCTATACCAATAACATCGATAAGCAGGGTGATAAAAATGAAGAGGAGAGCGGCGTTTTTGGGCTTTTCCACTATGGAAATTATTTAAGTGATTGCTTATTGTTATAGAACTTTATGGTCTCGTTTAAAGCTTTAAAATCTATTGCTCCTTTAAATTCTTTAAGGTGAGAAACTATTGCTAACGCCTTATTTAAGCGCGATTGTTTGTTCTTGGGCTTATTTACTAAGTAAATGAGGTTACGCTGCTTTCCTGGCGATAATTTTTCGAAGAAATTTTCGAATTCTGGGTCTTCTTCAAGGAAGTACTCTAGTTCTTCGGGAAGGGGCATTCCATACTTACTGGTGTCGGGCCTTATTTCAATCTCTAATTCATCGCCAATACTCGCTGCAAGTTGGTCGCAATTCTCCTTGTTCATTAAAACTTGAAATAGCCCTTTATTTTTTAGAATGGCACACGGAAATTCAAGGGCATTTATGCGGCATATAAATCGATCATGCTCAGATAGTAATGTTTCCGCTATTTCTTCTGGAACCAGCAAGTGCCGATTAAAGACTTTACTGGGCATGGATTCAATTCTTGCAAAAAACTTATACGCGGTGGTTGGACTACTCATAACTCGAGCCGAAAATCGAAAATTTGAGTAAAAGATTTACCTACGCCAAAAATTTTATTCGATTTTTTACTCAGGAAGGAATTTAAAAGCTAGCAGTTTTTCGAATTAGTTAATAACAAACGGCCATGTTTAATTCGTCAACAATAAAAGCATCCGCTTCGGTTATGCTTTTAATTAACTCTGCCGTTGGTGAACTGTGAGCATTGTGTGCCTCAAAAATGATTACTCCACCATTGGTTGCATTTAAAAACTGCCTGGCCCCATCTATAACATCGGGTTCCATACCTTCCGCATCTATCTTTATGATGCACTTGCAGTCTGTTGGGATTTCTAGCTGCTCAACTAAATTGTCAAGCGGCTTAATCTGTATGGTTTCAAAGTGGCCTTGCTTATGGGCAACGTATTTACCAGAGTACCCTTTGTTGGTGGGGTGTATTCTTATATCTGTTTCCGCATCCTCTGCTCCTAAGGCAAAATTGAAGGGCTTTATTTTTGATGTAAAATCGTTCAGTTCTATGTTTTTCTCTAGAATGCAAAAATTTTCAGTGGAGGGTTCAAAGGCGAAGCAATCTAGTCCTAATTGGGCGGCCCAAACACTGAATTCTCCTATACAAGCACCTACATCAATAAATATATCCGCCTCCGAGGCGTGTTTTTTAATTAAATCCTTAACCTTTTTCTCATAGGAGTAAAAGGCATACATTAAGTCGGTTGTTTCGGCCCGGCAAAAAACCTTTCCCATAACTGGGTTTTCTATGATGAGATCTTGGTCGGGCAATTGTTTATTTAAAAAGTAATTCCAAGCATATTTCGCAACTTGAAATGATTTCATTCCAACCAGCTCTGTGAGATAGTTTAGCTTTCCTAATTGACTTATCATGGCATGAATTCTTGGTTATTAATTGTAGTTGGAAAGCAAGGGGTTTTTCAGGATTGTCAGGTGGCTAAAATAGGATTTATGGAACACCTAACTTGGGTGAAAATGGAATTTCAATTGTTGAAAAGTTAAATTCCGAAAAAAACATATGTCCCCTAGAAAAGAAAAAGACCCTAGGGAAATTTTGAATAAATTCTCCTAAGGTCCTTGTAAAATATATGGTTTGACCTAATTCTAAATTAATTAGCGCTTGAAATTCACTTGAAATTTTCACTGTTGAGAACTTTACTCCCACAAGTGCGTAATTTCTATTTCAAAAAAGTATGACCAAGGTTTTAATCCTGATGGGTTGTTGTCATTTATTAAGCTGATTCCTTAATTTTCAAAATTAACAGAGTCTAGTACGGATATACGAGGCTGTTAACCGGATTTTTATTCCAATCGGTGAATTGATTCCCTCCAGATCCAATCCAAGAAGTGAATTCGGGGTAAGCATCCCAAATTTTCACTCTAGATAAAGGGTGTTTCCAATTTTGGTCGTCGGTAAGCTCTATCCCCCAAGGTGAATTATCAACGCTTCTGTAATAACCATTCGATATTGAGAGATCGTCTACCGTCCCAAATAGATTGTTATCAGCAGCAGACGTTGGAGGTAAACCAGGTAAATGTATTTCCAATCCTCTTAGATTAGTACGGAATAAGAACAGGTCAAAAACTAGGTTTTGAATTTTAATTTTATCCTTCTTATCAAAGTATATGGTTACTTCAAAACTGTGTGGTGTAGCATCCGCCCCGTCCCCAACATTGGTGTAATAGGAAGGAATGGTTTTAAAAACATTTTCGCTGATAATGGCAATATGTGGATGTGCATTATCTATGGTTATGTCTGTATTTTCTGAAGTGAAAATATCGCCAGTTACAGCCTCATATTGATTGTTTTCAAGATTCAATAACTGTAGTCCAATACCATTGTGGTGACCAGCGCCAATAGCAGGCAGCGAAATTCTAAAAGTTACTTCTACAAGGTTGTTTTTCTTATCTGCCGTTGCGGTGTAGTTGTATTTTATAACCAGGTCATTAAAGTCATAATCACCTCTCGCAGGCCAAAGATCTTCGAATGCTCTGTATGCAAATCCAGATGATGGAAAGTTTAGGTTACCTACCTTTTTCCCCCTTTCCTTGTCGTCGTCATCATCGTCAGCACCATCGTCACCATCGTCATCATCATCCTTTCCCGATTTTCTGGTGGCGAAGAAGTCGTTATTTATGTTTCCTGAGTCGTTTCTTAATTCCCCAGGAAAAGAAATCTGATGATTACTTTTTCCATAGGGTATGTCATAGTACTCGTCGAGTTGCGGAATATGCAGCGTTGCATTATTAGACTGCAGCAAGACTCTTTGATTGAAAGAAATGGAATTAACTCCAATTTCCTTGGTTAACAACATAATTCTGTTTCCGTTTTCATCAAGTAAATCCAACTCCAACTCCAGAGCAGTTAGCGCAAAATCAAAGTCTAACTTGGCTTCTAAATTGGTTGTCGTGGTCCAATTAAAGTCACTTGGAATACTTAATTCATTTGGATCTTGAGAGGCTATTTCCTGGTCGGTATATTTAGTACAGGAAATAAATACTAATAGGGTTGTGGTGAATAATATTAGTCGATACAATGTATTAGTGGATTGTTTAGTACAAATATCGCTAGCGGTCATAAAAATGCCCCTATCATTAAACGACCAAACCCAAGCATCCAACGAGAATCTGAGTTAATTGGTGATAAAGGCATGTTTTGGACAAAAAAAAAGGTCCCGATTGGGACCTTAAATTCTTTATAATGAGGTGTATTACATAATGTAGACCCCGTAGGCCACAAAAGTAATTTCTAGTTTGTCTTTAGAAATTTTATTTATCTCCTTTTTAGATTTACCAGCATCTTCAGCAAAGTGACGTTGCGTATCCACATCAATCACTTTCTTTTGTGCCGTTCCGGTAAACAAAACTTTTTTACCCGTAACTCCTTCGGTAGGAACAAAAAATCCGTAATCTTTAAAAGTGACTCTAATGTCCTCACCATCCTTTAGTGAAATGGTCATCCAACATCCTTTCTTAGCACAGGTTTTTACAATTTCTCCTTGAAAAACACCTGCTATTGTTTCCTTGTCCTTCAGTAATTCTGGGATTTCATGAACGGAGGTAGCTTCAACAATGTCGAATTCACTTCCGTAAAATTTACCATTTTGGGCAAAGGCGAAAACAGAAGAAAGGCTAATTAAAGTGGCAATAATATATTTCATCGGGACTGGTTTTGGACAAATTTAGTTTTCCAAAAATGTTAGGGCAAAAAAAAAAGCCCTCAAAGAGGACTTT
Organism: Luteibaculum oceani; assembly: GCF_007995015.1. Lineage (NCBI taxonomy): Bacteria > Pseudomonadati > Bacteroidota > Flavobacteriia > Flavobacteriales > Luteibaculaceae > Luteibaculum > Luteibaculum oceani. The sequence goes on along the minus strand of NZ_VORB01000008.1, from coordinate 123,280 downwards.
TTTATAAGATTTAGGTTTTTTTAGTTTTTAGGAGTAATCACTGCGTCAATTACGTGAATTACACCATTGCTTTGCATTACATCCTTTACAGTTACGTTACTGGTGTTACCGTTTTCATCAGTAATCATTAGGTTGTTACCGTTTAGGCTAACAGTAATCTTAGACCCTTCAACAGTCTTAAATTTCTTAGAACCACCGCTAAACTTAATTTCTTTCATTAAAGTTTCTGCAGTATAGTTTCCTGCTAATACATGGTAAGTAAGGATAGAAGTTAACAATCCTTTGTTCTCTGGTTTAAGTAAAGTGCTTACCGTTCCTTCTGGAAGGTTTTCAAAAGCATCGTTTGTAGGAGCGAAAACTGTAAATGGTCCTGCAGATTGAAGCGTTTCAACTAATCCGGCTGCTTTAACCGCTGCTACTAAAGTAGTGTGGTCCTTAGAGTTAACCGCGTTGCTTACAATATCTTTAGCTGGATACATTGGCTCACCACCTACGATAGTAATGTCTTGTGCATTGATGGTTCCCATTGCACCGATCAAAATTCCGAATAATAAAATTGCTTTTTTCATGATTAAAATTTGTTTGTCTCAGTTACGCGGCAAACTTTATTCTGGATTTAATCGGATGAGGATTTAATCAAAACAAATGTTAATTGATTCTTTTGTCTATTTCCGACATTAGAAAAAACATGTTTCGAGCTATTTCCAAACTACGGACTTCATAAACTGATTTCTGCTCAGGGGTACCATCTGCAATTTTAGGATCGTCGAAGGTGACGGGTTGACGGAATAAAGCTCCGGGAACAAATGGGCAATTTTTGTCGGCATCTGAACAAACCATAATGGCGATAAAGTTTTCTTTAGGGAGCGTTTTGTCATTCAAGTCCTTTGAGAAGCTTGCAATCAAAGGGGCGCTTTCATCGGTGAAAACTTTCAGTAAAGGGTTATTTCCATTGCCTATTTCAATTACATAGCCTTGTGATTCAAGGGTAGAAATGGTGTTTGGATGAATGGCGCTTGCTTCGGATCCTGCTGAAAATGCTTGCAACAATTTACCAAGTTTAAAATGCTCTATGGCTAATTGGGCCCAGACTTCCGAGAAGAAGCTCCTTCTACTATTTTGTGTGCATACAAATACTAGGCCTAGCTTATTTTCCGTGTTCGTTTTATCAGCAATTCTCTTTGCAAGGTCCGATAATAGCTCCCTTCTTTGCTCTGGTAGTTTTCCGATCTCTGCTAAGACTAGGTCAAGGGATTTTTTTAAAGTTGAATTCATGGCTAACAGCAATTTGATGTTTGTGGGCAACAGGAAGTTGGTTCCTTAGAGTCGGTAATACCACACTGCTCTTTGGCCAAGCAGTCTGTGTAGGTTGGGGCCAGTGAAAAATTTCCATTTTTATATTCCAGACCGTAGAGTTCTTTGGTGTTACCCTGGTATTCTATCTCTATTTCATAATTCGAAATAGGGAGATGCTTTTCTGCCTTTTTAATTATGCCCAAACATGTTTCTGGAGTAAGAAGGTGGTCGGTGTCGTTAGCATACCACAGTTGAAAAATGATTTTCTTTTCTTTCCTTATGGTGCCTCCACAGTCTATAAAGGTTTTGGTATTAAGTCCCAATTCGGTAATGTGAAAATGCTGGGGTACTACGGACCCGTTAGGTAGATGGAATTCAATTTGGTTTGTTGAATTCAGGTGAGTTTTAAATTCATTTAGTGTCATTGCAACAATTATTAGTTAGGTTATTTTGATCGAACAGGAGCTTGAATTTCTCCTTAAATGCGTTCCAATTTTCTAGGTCTATACAGTAACAAATTTTTTTACCAGTGATGGTGTCCTTTATGATTCCCAATGCTTTTAATTCTTTTAGGTGCTGACTAACGGTGGCCTGCGCTAACCCTAAATCATTAACTAGTTCATTGTTAATACAGGTTTTATGTAAGAATAGATGCTGAAGGATGGCTATACGAGCAGGGTGGGAGAGGGCTTTTGCCGCCGTGGCAAGTTGATTTTGCTGATCAGAGAATAAAATGTCTTTACTAGCACCCATAGGCATAATGTTATATCGCAATAATACGATGATAAAATATCCAAGTCAAGTTGGAGAGGATAATTTTTGGTTTTTTAGGAAGTCAATCTAGGTAGATAATGGTTCCTCTTCAGTTAGCAAAAATATTTTGGCAAAAATTACCTCGGGATTACCTTGTTACAGCAGGAGGAAGTTGTCATTATTTTGGGGTAATAACTGATACCTACAGCGTACCATATTGTCGGGCACTAGTAGGGGAGGGGCTTGTTATTTGTTTTATAAGCTCAGGGTTCAGTGGTTTAGAGCAAAAGTCTTCTACCCAAGGATCGTTTTTAGCCGACTCTTTATCATCTCTATCAATTGAGGAACTGAGAATGTAAATCTTACCGGTGAACTTCGGTATTCGGTTTTTTATAGCAGCTAGAAATTCCCACCCTGACATTACGGGCATGTTTAAATCCAGAAATATGGTGGATGTTCTGAGTGATTCTTCAATCGAAATGTTTTCCAGCGCAGTTTTAGGACATAGAAATTCGTGAATTACGATATCTGGATTTTGAATTTCAATGATTTTTCTGTTGATGTAATTAACGATTCTGTCATCGTCGATTAAAATGATCGAACTCATTGGGAAGGATTTATATTATACAACTTATAACCTTGGTTTTCTTAAAAATAACCTTGTCATGCTTCAAATTTAAGTGCGAAGTATCTCCTGCATTTTAGTTTAAAGACGAACGGATAATTCTTCTGGATAAAAAATTGATTTTACTCGAAAAGGGATTTTGTGTTGACGTTTTTCGGTGGTTTGTAAAGGAGGAAGGAGCGGTTTTAATAGTTTAAAGACCGGACCCGGTCGTGTATTGGATTCGTAATCCCCTCTGTACTATGTGATACCGTGTTAACTAAGTTGAGGTCTTAGTAATCTACTAGAAATTATGATTGCCTATTAATAATACGCTTAATGTGCCCGTAACGATTATGATTTTTAGCCTCCAATAACCAGGATAAGAGGCTAGGATATAGCTGGTCGCCAAAATAAAAAGCCCTTGTGAAAAAATGCTCTGCTTCTATTGAATTAAGCAAATTGAGATTCAAATATCGCAATGCCTTATACACCTCAAAATTGAATGAGATTTCATTCTCTACGGTTTGGCCCTGTGGAAGGGGGAATTTTAAAAGGGAATTCCGTTTTTGATTATCCCCATTTAACCAGCAGCCTACAGCCATACGAGTTTCCATTTCGTATGCAACCAGATGTCTAAAATGTTCAATAAGTTTCATCTTACTCGCAGGATGCGATTTCTGGAGTAAAGAGGGGTGAATTTGAGGAATGAGATCTTCCACATCTTTTACTCTAGCTTTGTACTCAGCTAGAAAAAAGGGAATATCTGAGTTGTCTATATCTTCGATGAAATACTTTTCCAAGCGGGCATCACATCGTTTGTAAATGTTCTGATCGAAAGGGATTTCAATAAAGCCGTAATTCCTGTATAAAAGGAAGGCTTTAAGCAATTTGGTATTGGTGAAAATGTCAATTTTCTTGTGCCCCATTCCTTTGCATTCTACTAATGCTTCTTCGAATAGGGCTTTACCGATACCGAGGTTTCTAAACTCTTCTAATACCCCCATCTTTGTTATTTCTAACATTGATTCGGTATTCATAATGCCAACGGTACCTACGGCAACACCTTTAACAAGGGCAAATAAAATTTTACCGCCCTTGTTTAGTATAAATTCTTCGGGTTTACTTAGTACCTCCCTATCGATATCTTCGACAACGAAATACTTAGAAATCCAGTCTAGATTTATTGCTTCAAAATCTTTGCGGTACCTTGGGTCGTAGGGAATAATCTTAAAGGCCATAAAACAAAAAATGGACTCCGAAATTATTCATTTTGGAATCCATTTAAATATTGTTTGGTAAAAGTTATTAAGCTCCTACAGGAACCATAGCCACTTGTTTTTTACCTAATTGGTACAGGTGTTGAAAATGTCTGTAAATAGCTCCAGCAAATGTTTTGTGGGAGTAGTAAGGAATATTAAACTCCGCTGTAGTCTGTTTCACAATCTTAGAAAGTTTAGGATAGTGAATGTGCGAAATGTTAGGGAAAAGGTGATGTTCTACCTGGTAGTTTAATCCACCAATTATCCAATACAAAACCTTATTTTTCATAGCAAAGTTTGAGGTGGTCATTAGCTGGTGAACTAACCAGTTTTCTTCCACTTCTGGAATCTCAGTTTCTAGGAACTTGGTGTGTGGCATAACATGAGCCGTTTGAAAAACTATACTCAAAAAGAATCCACAAACAAAGTGCATTGTGATAAACATTAAGATAGTAATCCAAAATGCATGTGGTAGGACAAAAATGGGCAGAACTACCATAGTTCCGAAGTACCCCACCTTAACAAAAATGTTTTTCCACATTTCTTTGGTGTACTTCTGCTTAGTTTTAATAAGCCCTCTTTTCTTGTAATTTTCTAGGCTTACAAAGTCTTTAAAAGAAATCCATACAAGTGTCATTATACCGTAAAGCACAGGGGCATAAAACAATTGAAAACGGTGGAACCATCGTCTTTTTTGGTTCGGAGTGAATCTCAACACGTTATGCGTATCGATATCCGTATCCATATTTTCGATATTGGTGTAGTTGTGATGTAGGTTGTTGTGCTGAATTTTCCACATTTCACCGCTAACCCCTAGGATAGCAGCTGAAAACTCCATTATCTTATTTACCGTTTTGTTCTTAGAAAAAGTCCCATGTAACGCATCGTGAAAAACAGTTGTTCCAATAATTGCAGCACCAAGTCCGAGTAAACTCCATAGAAGGAATAAAACTGGCATGCTAAAATCTCCAAACAAGATCGCAGCAAAAAGAGCAAAGTAAATTCCGAATGCGAAAATAGACTTCACAATCATGGATCTATCACCGAAGCGCTCTATGTTGTTTTGTTTGAAATAGTTGTTTACCCTTTTTAAAAGTGTTTGGGCAAACTCTTGATTGGATTCGCTACAGAACTTGTAGCGGGTAAATTGATTTATACTCATAATTAATTCCTTAACGGATAATTCCTATTAACATTTGGGATATAGGAAATAGTGTTTCCACTGGTGCAAAGTTAATCTTTTCTTATTGCTACATTGTTAATTATCGACGACTGAATTTACAGCGCCTTGTTGGGTGTACTTTAAATTCAGTTTAGGTGTAAAAAACTAATGCAATTGTAGAAAATACAGATAAATGTCTACCTCGGAAGTGGTTGACTTGTATTTATTTGAATTCCCTTATTGAGAATATTTTTTAAAAATCTTGCTATCGGCTACAAATGTTCCAAAAGGAACAATTGCCGCCAAACCCGCCAACAAGGCAGTGGAAAACTTCCATTTTAATAAAAACCAATTTTGTACCACTAATAATTCGTACCCAATAAATAGCACCCCATGAATCATTCCAACCACGTAATTGGGTTCAGGAATTTCTTGTACGTATTTTAATGGAATGGTTACCGCAAAGAGTAAAAATGAGATACCCTCTAAAAGGGCCAAAAGCCGCAGCCTGGAAAGTGCAGTGGAAAATTCTAGTTTTTTCATTAAAAATCCTAATTGCTTGTTCTTTTTATCTTCTTCTACCCGAATAGGTCATTGCTTCGCCTTTGCCAAAACCGTAACTAAACCCTAGGGTTAAGAATGTGCCGCGCTGACTGAAACTAAATAGCCTGTTGTCGCCCTGCCTAACAATGGTCTGTCTGATTCTAGATGCAAACAAATCACGAATTGCAAAGTTTAAAACACCTTTACCTCCCCAGAATTTTTTTCGAGCCCCGAGGTCGAAATGGGCATAATCTATGGTATGGCCTTGGAAATTTCTTACTACCGACTGGTAGTTAAGTGTGAATTCTAAATCTAGTTGTTGAGGAAGTTTTATTTTGGTAATGGTTCTCGCGTTCCATTGGTTTGCTTGAAAATCGAAATCTTGATTTGCAAAGTTTCCTTTTCGTTTAAAAGATCCATAATTAAAATCACCCGAAACGGATATTTTGTTGCTGATATTCGCCTTAGCGTTAATTTCTATGCCCGTACTTTCCTTTGTTCCTATGTTGTATGGTGAAGTGTAAACAATTTCATTTTCCACTCTGGAAACGCGTTCAATAATTTGTGTAGTGTTTAACCGATAAACCGAAGCATTTAATGAAACTTTAGGGAAAATAAATATCCCCCCAATTTCATATGAATCAGAGAACTCAGGCAACAACTGGGGGTTTCCAGTTCTGATATTGAAATTGTTTCGGATGGTCAAAAACGGATTCAAATCCCAGAGGCGGGGTCGATAAATTCTTCTGCTATATCCAGCTTGAATGGAGAAAAGCTCAGATATTTTATACGAACTGTGGATGGAAGGGAACAGATTTGTATAGTTCTGATGGTTGGTGGAGTCGCCTTGTTCTAAGTAGGTATCCAAAAGGGTGTGCTCAATGCGTAATCCAAGCATTAGCCCCCACAATCCTTTCTCAAAACTACTGGTGGTATAAACACCCAAGACTCTTTGATTAAAATCGAAATTGTTGGTAAAGTTTGAGTCGATTACAAATTCACTTCCGTTAAAGTTACTTACCTCAAAATCGTTTTCAACATTGTTTAGCGTGTATTGTCCGCCAGTCTCTAATGTTATGTGATCGGTAATTGGATTTGTGTAGTCCAGTTTAAAGAGGTAATCGGCCTGAGAAAAGGTGCTATTACTTTTTTGTTTTGCATCCTGGGTAGAACCTACCAAAGTTTTATTCTGGAACTCTGAATCCAAATCTTTTCCAAAGAAGTTTCCCTGTGCTGAGAAAAGGAGGGTGTGGTCTTCGCTGTTCTTAAATTCCTTTTTGTATTGGAGGTCGTATTGGTATTTTGGATTGGTGGCCGAGGTGTTTTCAGTACGTATCCATTGTGCGTAACTATTATTCTCAGGATCTTGATCGGTGAATAGATATTCCGATGGTTGATCTTCTATTTCATAGGCAAAGTTTCCAGAAAGGGTAATGACATTTAGGTCGTTGATATAATAATCGGTACCAAGGGTTAGGTTGTAAAAGGTTTCGTTGCGATAAGAAGTTCCATCACTTGAAATCTCTCGATTGGAGCTGATATTTCTATTTATATTTTCCTCAAATCGTGGAAGAGAACGATACCCCACGCCCATTTGTGTAAAGAGATTGAAATTATTAGTTCTCTTGTTTAAACTTAATCCCAAGCTGTGGTTATCTGGAATTCCCGTATTAACCGAAATAGACCCATTAAGGCCTTTTTTCTCTTCCTTTTTAAGGACAATATTTATGATACCCGAACTTCCCTCAGCATCGTATTTTGCAGAGGGATTGGTAATAACCTCTATTTTTTCTATCATGTCGGAGGTTAGGGTTCCCAGTGCATTTCCACCTTCATCTGCCAAAACAGATGGTTTTCCATTTATTAGAATTTGGACACCCGTGTTGCCTCGCAAACTAATTTGTCCTTCTATATTAACACGAACAGAGGGTACATTATTAAGTAGTTCCATGGCGCTCATCCCAGTACTACTAATGTCCTGGCCAACATTAAAAACGCGTTTATCCAGCTTAAATTCGGTTGTCGATTTTTCAGCTTGAACCTCAAATTCTCCTAGCTGTTGAGTTGTTGACTTTAGTTTTATAGTTCCGAGATTTAACTCGTATTGATTGTCGAAACCAGTGTTAATTCGTTGTTTTTCGAAGCCAATGAAACTCAAGTCAATGTAGCTGCCTACTTCTTCGGTTTGAATTTTAAAAAAGCCAGATTCGTTTGTGGATCCTCCTCCGATTATCTCCTTTGAATTGTTGTAAACTACAACGGTAGCATAGGGGATGGCATGGTTTTCGGATGCGGATAACACCTTTCCAGAGATCTTATATACTTGACCTATAGCAAAGAGTGAGGTGAAAAGGAGTAAAAAGGTAAAGGTAAGGTACTTCAAAAGAGAATTTTGGGGCAAAGATAATTACCAGTTTGGGACAAAGAAGTTAATTGATCCCAGGAACGTATAATAATGAAGGAATGAGTGGCGAATTTCCGTGTAAATTAATGTTTTAGACTCTTTTCTACTTCGTTGGTCTTTTCCGAAATTTCCCTTATAACCTTATCCAATTCAGCTGCGGAGCTCCTAATTAGTTCGAAAATTTCACCTTCATTAAGGCTCTCTTCTTTTGTCTCTTTATGCAATTGTATTAAGCCTAGGATTTTTGCCAAAGGGGCCCGTATCACATGTGATTGCAACCATGCGATTTCTTTTAATTTTTCGTTCTGACGTTCAATTCTTTCAAGTTGTTTTTTTAGCACGGTTATATCAGACATGGACCCAATTGTTCTTAAAGGGGTACCATCATTATCCCTTCGTATATAACACCTATCCATGATATATAATAATTCCCCTTTCTTAGATGTAAGGTTATATTCCTCTGTCCAAAAATGTTGGTCAGGATCTTTTAATGCTTTTAAGAATGACTCCCAAACTCTTTTTCTATCCTTTTCCAATACCTTTGAAAATAATGAGTTGTTTTCAGAAAATTGTTCAAATAAGGAAAAAGGCTGTTGACTCTCATTTATCTCACTTCTGGTAAGCTCACCTGTTTTATGGTTGATTTCCCAAATGATATCATGGGTAGCTTTTATAGCCATTTCAAACCTTTCATTTTGCATGGCTAGTTTTAGTTCATATTCCTTGTTTTCGGAAATGTCTTTTCCTACAACCAATAAAAGCTTTGACTCTTTCCATAAACTAATGCTCCACAGTACCCATTTGTATGCTCCACTTTTAGTTTTAATTCGGGCTTCGAAGGAGGTTTTGGGTATTTGATCTCGCTTAAACTGCTCAAATATGGTTTGTACTTTGGAAATGTCGCAGGGATGAATTAAGCCAGAGAAGGAAAGGGTTCGTAATTCCTCAAAGTTGAATCCAGTGCTTGTTGAAAGGGCGTCATTACACTTTTTGATCAAGCCCTTAAAGGTTATCAGACAATGCGGGTCTGGAGTTAGATTAAAAAAGTTTCGGTGTTCTTCTTCGGTAATACGTTGCTTTATAATTGGACCAACTTCTTGAGCAATTTCATTTATGAAATCTAAATGAGAATCCATTCGTTTTTCAGTTTTCGTGGTAATTCCCACAAAACAACCGAGAAACTCCTCTCCGTATAAAATTGGGATGCCAATTGCTGTATTTAGTCCAAACTTGTTGGCTTCCTTAAACCTGGTGAACTCCACTTTTTTTCCTAGGTTTTCCCAAATAAGTACCTTGTTAAACAACCACACATTCCCAGGTAAACCAATCCCTTTCTGTAAATCAGTCTCTCCTTCAGATTCTTTGTGAAAATTTATGGCAATCTCTGAGTTGGCATATTTTGCTACTAAATTTAAAGAGGTGCCGTATTCTCCAACCAACCAAAATTCTGATACTTCAAATTTAGATGCCTGTGTAATTTCGGTCAAGGCCAAGGACAAAGCCTCCTGCAGACTTCCTGGACTTGACAGGGCTTTAGTAAGGGTAGAAATTAATTCTGTTCTGAACTTTTTCTGAATTTCCTCAGTTACATCGCGGGTGTTAGCGATTATGCCATTTATATTTTCAGTATTTAAATGGTTGGTTAATTCTGTTTTTAGCCATCTCCAATTTCCATCCGAATCGGGAAATCTGTAGGGGCCAAAGCTTACCTGATTCGTTGAAAGGATTTTTTTGTGAACCTTCTGTAAAAGTTTCAAGTCTTTTTTGTTGATGAAGTCGTAGGCACTTCGACCTAAATAATGTTCTGGACCGTATCCCAAGATTGAATTGGAAGAGCTTGCAACGTATTTGTAATTGGCATCTTTATCAACAATGACAATCATATCCTTTATGTTCTCTATTAAGGACTTGAATTTTGATTCATTTGCCAGTAATTTTTCTTGGTATTCAATGTTATCTGTAATGTCCATTACACAGACCAGTTCGGCCCTTCTTCCCAGATATGAAATAAGGCTGCCACGTAACTTTACCTTTATAACTTTTCCATTTTTCTTTTTGTGCCGGTAAAAGTGATCATTCTCCACTTTTTGCTTTGATTTCACTCTTTCAATTGCACCGAGGAGTATTGGTACTTCTTCTTCTGGGCGAATGTCTTTTAAATTTAACCTTAAAAATTCCTCCTTACTGTACCCATATTGTTGGATAGCTTCTTAATTTACTGCTAAAAAATTTAATGTGTCTATATCATATATCCACATCGGTACTGGAGACAAGTCAAAGATTATGGACTGTTCTTCCGTTGAATTTAAAATGGGAAACTCCATAATCTTTTTGCGTTAAATAATTGCCAAGAAAGTTATGAGCTTTAATTCCTATTTGGAGTGTTATATCTAGGAACGGTATAAATATAGGGATGGAGTTAATTAATGCACCGATAACAGGTTATAGTTAAAAAAGGCTCTTGAACGTACTAAGTCAGTTGAATTTATGTTGATTAAAACTAGGTTTATAGTTTGTTTGTGTCAGCTTGTAAAAAACTGATTCACCTAAATAAAACCCTGCCACTTTCCGATTCAAAAACCATCCCATTGCTTAGTTCTAAAACAATTTTAAATCTAGCCGAGCTGTTTGTTGACCTCTCAATTGGTCGAAGCGCTATGTCGTTAGGGTAGTCGTTTTCTAGCATGTCCAACATCATTTCTTCCGAAAAGAAAATTCCATCTTTTTTTTGGAAATGGGTGGTCATCTAAAAAGGCAAATTCAAATATTTCTGTGATGGTATCGTTAGCCATAAACCAGTCGTTGTATTCTTCAAGAGCTATAATTTCTAAGCTTCGTACACCTTCCTTAGAACCCATATAGCCATTATTTAGGCAAGCTTTAGCTAATAATCGACCTCCACTAGAGCTTACAAATTCTTGCGCATAGTATTCCTTTTCCGCATTTAACAGAACTACAAATCCATTTTGCTCGTTTGCTCAATTAATTTGGTTAAAAATAGGGTGTGATCAATTTAACCATATCAAGAGGATTCAGATAAAGGTATTACCTGGTTGGTTTCGAGGAAATACATGGGTTAATTATAAACCCCCTATAAAATAAATTAATCAAAAAGTGTTTTATTATTGTGTTATAATTCAAATTTGTAGTGTATCTCCATGCCGGATGGTGGAAATACGTAAAAAAAATAAAGGATGATAAGGCAAAAAAAAATATTCGTAATTGGTGTGGCATTGTTTATGTCATGTGCCTCGGAAAAGAAAGAGTTGTTGCCTAGCCAGTATGAACATAAGGTTATTATGTTTAGCCGAGATGAAAGTGCTTTGTATGAAAAAACAATGAATGATTTGGCTCAGGATGGCTGGGAATATGTAGGGGTTCTTTCACCAAATGGGCTTAATGCTTATTATATTGATTTTCGTAGGCCGAAAAATCTCGAATAATTAATTTAACTGCGTTTTTATAGTACAAATCTATTAAGGGAATTACGTTTAACGCGTTTTGGATACTATCGCTCTGAAAAGTAATTTTTTCAATTTCAGTTTCATAGTAAAGAGGATTTTCCAAAAAAGTGCACTTGTAGTTGGTTATATGTGAAGGGTGATTTTCCATAATCCTTAACAAACTATCTAATTCGTATTTCATTTCTTTGAATGAAGAATTTTGTGCATTTCTAGTTTGCTTAAAAAACTGAAGTGATAGGTTTAGATCATTAATATCGGTTTTTTGAATTCGCAGTTTTTGTGGATAGTTTAATGGTATATTAATTTCCTTGGCGTCTTCCCCAGTATTAAAAATTATATTACCAGAGGTCAAATATCGTTTGTCTGGGGTTTCAATTCGGTAGTATATTTTAGTTTTCTGGTTTAGTTTAGTTTTATTTTTCCTGAATATCTTGATAATTATAGAGGATGGATTTAAGCTTTGTTTACTTATTTTTTTACTCGTGCCATTAGAGTAATCATAATCTTCTATCCACTCGAAGTTATAATCCAGCGAAGCATTAATACCAACAAGGTTAGAATTTAATTCTTCGAACTTTATTTTGGTGGCTTCATTTAATTTTAGATTCAGGTTTTTAATTTGGTTTTGTATTTTTTCTTTTGCCGAATTGCAAATGGTAAATAGCTTCAATTTAACGTTAAAACAGCTATCTGATAGATTTTTAAAATTTTGATGCGATATAATTTCTTGCTCTAATTGTAAGTAGGTGATTTGAGCACTATCGAGCTTATAGAATAGATTTGAAACTAAACTATCAAAGGTCGAGGCTCCCCGACGGATGGAAAGCGGAAGGTTAGCGTTTGAAACCTTTAATTGCGTTTTAGCAAAGCCTTCATAATCCAGACTTAATTTTTTGAGCTTATCAAAAACTATAGAGCTTCTATATTCTACCCGCGATTGGTTATTTATGTAGTCTTCTATATTCGCTCTCGTGATTGATTGGGAATCACTTGTTGTACAAGACAAGTATGTAAGGGAAATGATTACTGCGATAATTGTTTTGATCACTTTCATTCTTAAAAAGTAGTAGGGTAAAAGGAGTTATAAATATAGGGAAATGGAATATTTGTACTTATTTCATTGAAAACTCATTGAAAGATTATTGCTGTTACTTTCCGATACAGAACTTGCTAAAAATGGAGCCTAAAATTTCGTCTGAGCTTATTTCACCGGTAATTTCTCCCAAGAAATACAAAGCTTGACGCATGTCCTGGGCCAATAAATCACTTGGTATTCCCATATCCATTCCATTTAATAATCCTTCCATCGCCTCTTTGGCTTTGGATAGGGCATCTTCATGACGAGCACTAGAGATTAATGTTGAGCTTCCATCTAAGCCCAGTTCTTTTACATAATCGGATAATACCTTTTCCAGATTTTGAATTCCATCTCCTGTTTTCGCTGAGATTTTGATATCTAGATTTAAGTAGGGAGGAAGATTTGTGTTTTCTAAATCAGATTTGTTGAGCGCAACAAACACCTTTTGGTTGTCTTTTAGTTTGTCGTACAACTCCTTTTTTCTGCTCTCAAAGGTGTTTTGGTCAGGTATGTTTTTACCGTCAATCAGCCAAATAATAATTTGGGCTTTTTCTACTTTTTCAAAGGTTCTTACAATTCCAAGCTCTTCGATTTTGTCAGTTGTATCCCTTATTCCTGCGGTATCTATTAATCTAAAACCAACACCAGCAATGTTAATTTCTTCCTCTATGCTGTCTCGAGTGGTCCCCTCGATATCCGAGACTATAGCTCGGTTTTCTTTTAAGAGGGTATTTAACAAGGTAGATTTACCTGCATTAGGCGCTCCAACTATTGCAACTGGAATTCCTTTTTTAATGGCATTTCCAAGGCTAAAGGAGTTTAGTAACTCGGTGCATTTGGCAACAATTTGCTCCGAAATATTTCTCAGCTGACTTCGATCTGCAAATTCCACATCTTCTTCAGAAAAATCTAGTTCCAATTCCACTAAGGATGCCAAACGGAGTAGTTCTTCCCTTAAGGTTGATATTTCCTTAGATACTGAGCCCTTCATTTGTTTAATAGCTAAATCATGTGCAGCCTTATTTCCCGCTGAAATTAAATCCGCAACAGCTTCTGCTTGTGCTAGATCCATTTTTTTGTTGAGGTAGGCTCGCATGGTAAATTCGCCTTCGTTTGCAAGTCTGGCTCCATGTTTTAGGCAAAGGGAAAGCACCCTATTCAGGATATAATCGGAGCCATGGCAAGAAATTTCTACCACATTTTCACCAGTAAAACTTTTAGGAGCTTTAAAAAATCCCACCACCACCTCATCTATCAGCTCATTTTGGTCTTTGATTCGGCCAAATTTCATTTCATATCCTCTGATACTGTCTACATTTAAGGTGCCAGTTCCTGGAAAGAAAAATTTGCTGAGAATTTGAAAGGCCTTAGCGCCAGAAATCCTAATAATTCCAATAGCTCCAGCTCCTGATGGTGTTGCGATTGCGGCGATGTTTTCGTCCTGATATGCCATGTTGCAAATATCGGCTTAATTGGCTGAGTTAAAAACATCTTGTTTTTCCTTTTGGCTAAGCGGCTGAAAGGTCTATTTTTGTCTCGATTTTAAATCTAATCATTTTAGTATGGCCGTTTTAGTCACAAAAGACTCCAAAGTAATTGTACAAGGTTTCACCGGAAAAGAAGGAACTTTCCACGCAGAGCAGTGCATTGCTTATGGTACTAATATAGTAGGAGGGGTTACTCCAGGAAAAGGAGGACAAACTCACCTAGACCGTCCAGTTTTCAATACAGTTGCTGATGCTGTTAAAGAAACTGGTGCTGATGTATCTCTAATTTTTGTTCCACCAGCATTTGCTGCAGATGGAATTATGGAAGCGGCTAACGCAGGTATTAAAGTAATCGTTGCTATTACCGAGGGTATTCCTGTTGCCGATATGGTACGTGTTAAGGAATATTTAGCGAATACTGATGCAAGACTTATTGGACCTAACTGTCCAGGGGTTATTACTGCTGAGGAAGCTAAGGTTGGAATTATGCCAGGATTCATCTTCAAGAAAGGGAAGATCGGTATTGTATCTAAATCTGGTACTTTAACATACGAAGCAGCAGACCAGGTGGTTAAAGCCGGTTTAGGAATAACTACTGCTATTGGTATTGGAGGGGATCCAATTATTGGAACTACCACTAAAGAAGCGGTTGAGCTTTTAATGAACGATCCTGAAACAGAAGGAATCATCATGATTGGTGAAATTGGCGGAAACTTAGAGGCTGAAGCTGCTAAATGGGTAAAAGCCGATGGTAACCGCAAGCCAGTTGTAGGATTCATCGCAGGTGAAACTGCGCCAAAAGGACGTACAATGGGTCATGCTGGTGCTATCGTTGGTGGTGAGGATGATACCGCTCAAGCGAAGAAGAGAATTATGAAAGAAAACGGAATTCACGTTGTAGATTCTCCAGCTACCATCGGTCAGAAAATGGCTGAAGTAATGGGAGTTACTGCGTAATTAGGTTCTTCTTACTAGGAATAAATTTAAAGGCGTGATTCATTCACGCCTTTTTTTGTGTCAAAAAATGAATGGCACAGCTTTAAACGGTTTATTTTTTTCTCGAAAATCCTACTTTAGCTCAAAATCTTTACAATGGGTTTATTACAAGGAAAAAATGCTATAGTAACCGGAGGGAGTAGAGGAATTGGAAAAGCAATCTGCGAAAGATTCGCTGCCGAAGGTGCAAACGTTGCTTTTACCTTCTTTTCATCTGAAGAAAAAGCTAAAAAAATAGAAGACGATCTTAAAGCGAAAGGTGTTGATGCACTTGCGGTAAAATGTGATGCAGCCAACTACGAGCAAACCGAAGATCTTGTGAAACAAGTGGTAGATAAGTGGGGAGGAATTGATGTAATTGTAAATAACGCTGGTATAACCAAAGATGGGTTGCTAATGCGTATGAGCGAGGAGCAATTCGACGATGTTGTAGCAACAAACTTAAAGTCGGTATTTAATACTACCAAAGCTGCTCAACGCACCCTTCTTAAGCAAAGAAATGGTTCGATTATCAACCTTAGCTCTGTTGTTGGAGTTAAAGGAAATGCTGGTCAATCTAACTATGCTGCATCAAAAGCTGGGATAATTGGTTTTACTAAATCAGTGGCTTTGGAATTGGGTTCAAGAAACATTCGATGCAATGCAATCGCCCCTGGATTTATTGAAACTGAAATGACCGGAGCCTTGGATGAAAAGGTAGTTCAGGAATGGAGAGAGTCTATTCCACTTAAAAGAGGAGGCTCGCCAGAAGACGTAGCTAATTTATGCGTTTTCCTTGCTTCAGATATGTCTGCATACATTACAGGGCAAACCATTCACGTTTGCGGTGGTATGTTAACCTAATTGCTTTAAACATCTTAACAGAAAAAGCTAACCGCTTTCGCTACTTTTGGCAGAGCGGTTTTTTTATTTATGATTCAATTTCTTCTTTCCCCTTGGTGGATCATTCCCATTTTGGTGGCTAGCTTTCTTTTGGCGCGTTGGTTTTATAAGCATCGTGGCTATCAAAAAATAACGGCTTTATTGGTGGGGCTGCGATTTTTTAGTTTGGCTATTCTAGCTACCCTATTGCTTAAACCTATTATCGAGTATGTTGATAGTAGTACCAAAAAGCCCATCCTTACTGTATTATTTGATTATTCTAAGTCGATATTTAATGCCGTTGATTCTAACAAGGTTAGCTCTGATTATGAGCTTTTTAGCAGTCAATTACAGAACCAACTGGGGGAAGATTATCAACTCGAGTTTTTTTACTTCGGTGAGGGAGTTTCTTCCAAAACGTCGGGGTTTAATAATAATCAAAGTAATATTTCTGGTGCAATTTCACGGGTAAATGATTTGTACGACCAAAAGTTACAAGCGGCTACTATATTGATTACAGATGGAATTGTTAATCAGGGAAATGTTTTGGAGTACATTCCTACTGGTCCAAAGGCCATTCATGTAATAGCAGTTGGAGATACTACATCCATTGCCGATTTAACCATAGCAGATGTTAGGATAAATGGAAGAACCTATACCAATAACTTGTTTCCCATTAAAGTAAAGTGGACCAAGGAAAACCTTGGGGATACGCCTTTTACCATTGGTCTGTATTCAGGGAAAGAATTATTGAAGGAGCAGCAAGTTAATGCGGCTTCAAATGCGGGATTTATAACTTTTTATCACAGCGAGAAAATACCTGGCAATTATTTGTATCAAGTGGTTTTAAACGCTCCCAAGACCGAGGAGCAGCAGGTGGCAAATAATCAGAAATACTTTTCTGTGCGTGTAATCGAAAAGGAAAAAACGGTAGGCTTGGTATACGATAGACCCACGCCAGATGTAGGGGCCTTCGCTCAATCACTTAAAAAGCTTGCGGATTATGAAACCAAAATTGTTTCGTTGGACGAATTAAATCAAAGTCAACTTAACAAATGGGATGCGCTTGTTTTTTTTAGTTCTAAGGGAATTCCAGAAACTAGATTAAAGCCAATTAAAGACTTTTATGATGCCGGTAAGGGGGTGGGATTGTTTATTCGCGACGCAAACCAGGCGGCAACATTGAGTAAACTGGGGTTTCCTAGTGTACAATTGGAAACTACGCTTCAGGAAAACTTGGTTTATGCCAAACCTAATGATGATTATCAGGGCCTAGATATTCGTCCCACTTGGAAGAATTTCCAAGATATACATCCGCTAAAAATAAAATTGGGTACGCCTAAGTTGGCATCGGGTTACCAACATATCTTTTCCCAGAAAATCGGTTCGTTAGATACTGATTTACCTCTTCTATCTAGCCATCAGATTGGAAATAAGAAGCTTTTGGTTTCTTTGGCATGGGATTGGTGGAAGTTAAGAATGAGCTTTTACCGAAGCTTTGAATCGCACGAAGATTTTGATGTTACCATTAATCAATTGGTCCAATTCTTGGCCAATAGATCGGAGCGGGAACAGCTGCAAATTAATATTCCAGACCAGTTTTATTCCGATGCTAGACAAACGGTTACAGCCGAGGTATTAAACAATTCTGGGGCCCCCGTTAACAACGCGGTGCTATTATTCGAATTTTCGAAACAGGGGGAGGAGCTTTTTAAAATGGAATTCATACCCACGGGTGTGAATTATAAATTAAATTTAAGCGGCTTAAGTCCTGGTAAATACCAATATACAGCAACTACCACAGTTGAGGGGAAGAAGCTTTCCAAAACAGGTGGTTTCATTGTATTACCAAATGACAGAGAGATTCAGGATTTAAGAGCTAGGCATAAAGAGCTCCGAAAATTTGCTCAAAAAGCAGGGGGAGAATTTTTCCCTATTGAGGAAGGAGCAAAATTAATTGCTAGGTTGAAGGACCAGCCCGCTCCAAAAATTTATCAGGCGCAAATTAATCGTTCTGAAATAGTGAAGTGGAAACCGATTTGTATCCTTATCTGTTTGCTATTAGGAGTGGAGTGGTTTCTAAGAAAATTAAAAGGAAATATATAAATACAACATATGGAAGATTACAGACCAGAAGGTCAAATTCAAATTAAAAATTTCAAGCTTATCGCAACAATCGTGGGAGCGCTTATTCTAACCATTATTTTTTGGAATAGAATAACGGTAACCATAGAATCTGGGCATAAGGGTGTTTTATACGAAAGGTTTAGTGGAGGGGTTAGCGAAACGGCCCAACCATACGGACCAGGTTTTCATTTCATTGCTCCGTGGAATGATATGATTGTATACGAGACTCGCCAACAGGAGATGAAGGAAAAAATGGAAGTGCTTTCATCAAACCTTCTAAAGATTGAGTTGGATGTGACGGTTCTCTATGAGCCTGTTTCCGATGATCTTGGATTACTGGAGGTAAGACGTGGTAAAAATTATCCTGAAAAGGTGGTGCGTCCATTTACTCGTTCTGTGGTTAGGCAGGTTATGGCACAATATTTACCTGAGGAAATTAACACAACAAAGAGGGAATTGATTGAAGATCAGATTTTTGAGGAAGTAAAGGCTAAAATGGCTGAGAACTATGTTCAGGTAAATGATATCCTAATTAGAAACATTGTTTTACCACCAAGTTTACAAGCAGCTATCGAAAGAAAACTGAAGCAAGAACAGGAATCTCTGGAATACGAGTTTAGAATTCAAAAAGCACAAAAAGAGGCGGAAAGAAAAAAGATTGAAGCCGATGGTATCCGAGCTTTCCAAGAAATTGTAAATAAGTCTATTACTAAAGACTTATTGAAATGGAAAGGAATAGAAGCCACAGAAAATCTAGCAAAATCTACTAACAGTAAAATAATCGTTATCGGTAATGGAGATCAAGGGCTTCCGGTAATATTGAACGCGGAAAAATAATCGTATTCCCAATTATAATCTAATGGAGGCTGTCCTAAAGGATGGCCTTTGTTGTTTTATAGAGTTGGATAATACTTAGTTATTAGGCCCATAAAAAAGACCGGTCAAGAATTTAGAATATCCTACCGGCCTTTACCTTTAAGTCGCTTATAAAGAATTACTGAACGTCTATTCCACAAGAATTCTTGCTCTGCGCGTTTCTTTGTTATCTCTGAATAAAACAATGTATGCACCAGGAATAAGCTCAGGAAGGGCAATTGTGTTGTTCGTTAAAATTCCACCGCTCACAGTTTTGCCAGTAACCGAGATAAGAGTGTATTCAATATTTTCATTGGTATTTGGGATGTCTACACGGATACGACCGCTGCTATTAACTGGGTTGGGGAATATTTTAACCTCTTTAATTTCATGTTGCTTTATACTGGTAGCACAGAAATTATGGGTTTCTTTTTGGGCCTTTTGTGGGGTAGGATCGGTGTTCCATCCATCGGCTAAAACATTGCCAAGATTATCGTAAAGTTTGTAATAACCATCGCCGTAGTCGCAGCATAAACCATCTCCGTAATTGTCATAAACTTTTAAGGTGTAACATTGGTCAGGGATCACGCAAATGGGAAGGGTGAAGAGTTCCATTTTAAAATCCTCGGAGAACTTAACGCTATCAATTAAGTTACCGTTTTGGTCAATAATAGATATTGCATTTTCGGTTGGAAAACTGTCCAATTGAATTTCCAGCAAGTATTCTAGTCCGGGAATAAACTCAATATTTAGAAATCCTTCATTATTAAATTCACGTAGGTCTGTACCACTTGAACTTACTTCAAATTTGGCGTAAACATCACTGGAGATTCCAACTTCTCCCAGGAATACCGATTTTTTCTCTCCTGGCGCTAGACCTGTATTTACCATTATTTCCTTGATAAGATTATTGTTCATTGCGTCAGTCATTCTAACCGTAAACACACCTGGATCGGTTAACCCAGCATTGTAAATTTCCACTATGGGGTTAAAAAGCTCGTTACACACTTTTCTAGGCACACCAGATATTCCGGCAATGGCTAGATCCAATGCGGGTTTAGGGTCAGAACAAAAGAATCCAGGTACTGATTCGTCTCTAGCATACCCAGGGTCAAGGTGTGGAGCATAAGAGGTACTATTATCTACGGGTCGATATTCAAATACATCTTTAATTCGCGCGAAGTAATCTGCACCCAGTCTATTGGCACAGCTTGCTCTACCTCCAGCTAAGGTTCCTACAATGTAACCTTCGTGATTAATCAAACCAGATCCCGAAGATCCTCCCTCTGTTGTTCCTTTGTCCCACCTAACTTTCCAAGAAAGATGTTCGGTGGGGTCTTCATCGTAAAATGTCGTTTCAATTTCCGCCCCGTCGAAAGAAAACTTTTTGATATCTCCAGAAGGATGGTGGAAACACGCTGCACTAAATTGAGCATCCACTTTACTGTATCCCGCATAATACACACCACCAGTTGGATTGGGGATAACATCCATTTCCAAAAGCGCCGCATCGTTAAAACCGTCATAGGTTTTTACTATTGCCCCAGTATAGGTGGTGGGATTTACATTTTGGGAATTGCAGTTTGGACTTTCGTAATTAAACGCGAATCCCCAATTTTCGACATCGTCAAAATTAAAAGGCATACAATGTCCAGCAGTTAGAATATAGGGGGTGCAGTCAAAGGTGGGATTGTTCATTAGCGTTCCCGTACACCATCCATTTCCGTTTACCAATATTAAAACCGTTGCTTTTTGAATGTCCCTGTACCCATTTGCATCCGGACAATTGGCATTAATATTACAAGAGCCAGATTCTCCAAATCCAGTGGAAGACTTTCTTCCATAAACCACTTTTTCTAGGGTAAAAGAGATGTCATTAGAAGCATTTGCCACCAGAATTATATCCTGCTTATTCCCCTTGATTGGAAAACTTACCATGGACCCATTTTTGGATAAGTTTTCCGAACCATATTCCAATTCGTAATCGGGGAAATCTGGATTATAGGTGATTATTTGTGCATTGTTCTTAAGTACAACATTCTTTAGAATTAGGTTGATAGATTTCGCTTCCTGCGTAGCAATTGAAATCTTCTTTGCGATTTTCCCATTGCTTAAAGCCGTACCATTTTCTATGCTGTATTCACTGCCCACCTCAATAAATTCACCAAAATATCCAGGACCTCTATCGTCGTTGGTAAGATCTTGCGTGAAATTTATTTG
Organism: Luteibaculum oceani; assembly: GCF_007995015.1. NCBI lineage: Bacteria > Pseudomonadati > Bacteroidota > Flavobacteriia > Flavobacteriales > Luteibaculaceae > Luteibaculum > Luteibaculum oceani. The sequence goes on along the minus strand of NZ_VORB01000008.1, from coordinate 102,168 downwards.
TTGAGGTGCCGGAATCTCAAGCTTATTAGAAGGTTTAAGGTCTAATAATTCATTGCTTAACTGCCCATTTACTTGGGTACAAACAATAACTAGGAGGCAAAAATTAAGGAATCTCTTCATGGGGGATCTTTTCTTTACTAACGGTATAAAACTATAAAACTGTTTGAATGGTGGATAGATTCGTTGACTTTACTCATTCTCTTCAAGTAATTTTTGAAGGGCAAACATCTCGTCTCTTAGTCGAGCGGCTTCCATAAAGTCCATTTCTTTCGCAGCTTTTTCCATTCTTTTTCGAGTGGCGTCGATGCTCTTTTTAATTTTATCTGGAGACGCATATTTTAATACGGGATCGGCAGCCAGCGTTAACTCTTCATTTTCAACATAGGCCTTGGTTTCCTTGCCGTTAACTTTAATCGTAACGCCTTTACCTTCTTGAATGGCTTTATTTAATGGGGTTGGATTGATTCCATGTAACGTGTTGTATTCTATTTGTTTTTCTCTTCTTCGGGTTGTTTCTTCTATGGTGCGTTCCATGGAGTCCGTAACCTTGTCTGCATACATAATTACTAGCCCATTTATATTTCTTGCCGCTCTTCCGGCGGTTTGGGTTAAAGATCTTTCGGATCTTAAGAAACCTTCTTTATCGGCATCCAAAATGGCAACAAGAGAAACCTCTGGAAGGTCTAATCCTTCTCGCAATAAATTCACCCCTATGAGTACGTCAAACATACCCAGTCTAAGTTGACGTAAAATTTCAATGCGTTCGAGGGTATCAATATCAGAATGGATGTATGCGCCTCTTATTCCAAGCTTGCCCAAGTAGGAATTGAGTTCTTCCGCCATCCTTTTGGTAAGCGTGGTTACCAGTATTCGCTCATCTTTCTCTGCCCTTATTCTAATTTCTTCAATTAAATCGTCAATCTGATTTTCCGTGGGGCGGATTTCAATTATAGGGTCTAAAACTCCTGTCGGCCTTATTACTTGATCCACTATTACCCCTTCAGATAGTTCCAATTCATAGTCAGCTGGAGTAGCGCTCACGTAGATGATTTGGTTTAGCAAGCCTTCAAATTCTTCAAATTTTAATGGGCGGTTATCCATTGCAGCTGGTAGTCTAAATCCATAATCTACCAAGTTTACTTTCCTACTTCTATCTCCGCCATACATAGCTCGTATTTGAGGTACGGTTACGTGGCTTTCGTCAATTACCATTAAAAAATCATCAGGGAAATAATCGATAATACAGAAAGGACGGTCTCCAGGTTTTCTTCTATCAAAATAGCGCGAGTAATTCTCTATTCCCGAACAATAGCCTAGCTCGCGCATCATTTCCAAATCAAAATTTACCCTTTCTTCTAGGCGTTTGGCTTCTTCTGATTTTCCAATGTCTTTAAAAAAGGATATTTGCTCTTTTAGGTCTTTGGCAATCTCCTCCTGGGCCATCATTAGGGTATCCTTACCGGTTACAAATATGTTGGCTGGATAAATGTTTATTTCGTCAAAAGTGTTTAATCGTTCTCCGGATTCAGGATTTATGGTCTGGATCTCTTCTATTTCATCTCCCCAAAACAAAACACGCAATGCGTGGTCTGCATAGGCAAGAAATATATCCACGGTATCTCCCTTAACTCTGAATTGTCCGCGCTGCAGTTCCTCAGGTGACCTTGAGTAAAGGGATTCTACAAGCTTAAAAAGAAATTTATTTCGGCTTATAACCTGTCCTTTTTTAATGTGGATAACGCTCTTGTGAAATTCTTCTGGATTACCAATACCATAAATGCAAGAGACCGAGGAAACTACAATTACATCTTTCCTGCCTGAGAGCAGGGCAGAGGTTGCACTCAACCTCATTTTTTCTATTTCCTCATTTATACTAAGGTCTTTTTCAATAAAAGTCCCAGTTACTGGAAGATAAGCTTCGGGCTGGTAATAATCGTAGTAGGAAACGAAATACTCAACTAGGTTTTCAGGAAAAAAGGATTTGAACTCACTATAAAGCTGTGCTGCTAATGTTTTGTTATGCGAAAGTACAAGCACGGGTTTATTGATGTTGGCAATAACATTTGCAATGGTAAATGTCTTTCCTGTACCTGTTGCACCTAATAGTGTTTGTGCAAAAACACCATCTTCAACTCCTCGTGTTAATTGTTTAATGGCTTCTGGCTGATCTCCGGTGGGTTGAAATTCGGAGACAAGCTTAAATTCTTGCGACATAGTCAGTTGGGAAGGCAGATTTAAATTTCTGCTATGTAAATGTGTTGCTGTTCTGGTGTTCTAACGTGTATGGGGTGTTTTTCGTTCCAAAATGGAAAGTGTTCTTCCTCGTGGTGTACACCTATTTGATCCAATTCAAACTTGACACTTTCCAAATCATCGCAATAGTATATAATACTCTGAGGTACCATTTTTCCATTTTCATGTAATCCCAGATTAAACAGATCATCGGTAATCAATTCTCTTCGATAAGGCTTTTCATTAAAATGAATTTCTCTATATCCTAAATCCGCCCAATAATCTTTTGATTGCATTACGCTATTCACTAGCACTCCCAATTCTCCAAAGGTTCCTAAAAACTTGTTTTTGATTGGGAATTTCTTGCGTCCACCACTTAGGTATTCTTCAGCCGCTAATACCACGTTCACCATATTTTCGGTATCACCCGAACCTGCCAGGGTAACAATCAAATCTTCTTTGGTAATGAAAATCTTTTCGTTCGGAGCATTTTGAACCAACGGGATGTTTAACCCGGTTATAAGGTCCATTGAGGGTGTAAGGGATTCGCTGAAATAGGTGATACCCAGGTAATTATTGCCGTTTTCGTACAATAACATCAGAAGGCTATCATCTGTAATTTTGCACCAATTGTATGGGCTTTTACCTTTGGCCACAACACGAAAACCAATTTTTAAATAAAATTGTAGCGATGTGTTAATGGATAGCGTTCCTACAGTTAACTGACATTTCTTACCGAGCATAAGCGAAAACTTGGTTTTAACTACTTTTAATAATCAATATTAAAATAATTCAGAGATTTTCGAGCCTCAGTTCGTTAATCAATTTCTTTTTTACCACAAAGATTTAGTTAAGTGGCACGAACGATGGGATTTTAGACACAAATGACAAGATTAAAATACATAGGAATTATTATCTGCCTGTTTCTTAACGGCATGCTTTTTGGTCAATCCAAATACGCCGGGAAAAACTTAGACTCATTGGCTTTCAGTACACTACATCAGCTAAAGCACTGCAAAGTATTGTTTTTATTGCGCTTTCAAAATCGAGGGCAGCAGGAAATGGCTTTGTTAAAGTTGGGGGATAAGGAGCGCTTGAATCGATTTTACGAGGAGCAGGCTAGCTTTAAAAATGAAATATTAACGGCCATGGAACAAATGGGCGGACATATTGCTTTTTATCACACTTCGGATATGGCAGAGGTAGAATCTGGTAATTACGAAAGTTTGGAGTTTTATATTGGTCAGGAGCCACTAGAGAGTTTCGATAAGATATTCATTATAGACCCCTATAATGTAGAAACCTCCTTGGGAAAGACCCTAAGAGGCTTCAGTTTTCTTGATAGCTCTGGGGAAATTATTCCCAAGCCATTTCCCAATAACATCTTAAAACGTGATGGAATAGGAGTTTTCCGCAGATCCTACCAAAAAATGGTAGAATTATGGGTGGATAAAATGGATAAAATCTACCGAAAGCAGGTTACTTCTTTACAAGCTTCATCACGCGATGTCCCGAAGGATTGCTTATTCTAAGATGATATAACCCAGGGGGTAAAGTGCTAATATTTACCTGCTTTAAAGCTCCACTACCTTTTACCATTAAGTCTAATTTGCGCATTCCAGCATTATCGAAAATTTCTAAATGGAATGAAGTCAATTCAGTCTCGAGGTAGATAAATTCCACAGCGGGATTTGGAAACATCTTAATCTTAGCTAAATCACTATTGTAATTTCTAACCCCAGTGGTTTTGAGCGGTAGGAATGGGAAATCTTTGAATAAAACTTTTTTGATTTTTTCCTCATCCAGGCAGAACCAGTCTCTAAGAACTGTGGCGTAAACCGATCTAAAGTCAATTTCCATTGGGAGGTTATCTTGAACCCTAACATTGTCTGGAACTACTGGGTTATTACCAATAATGGAGCCCTCTATTGCAGATGACATCATGATAATTGGTGCGGCTGCACCATGGTCGGTTCCAGCAGATCCATTTGAGGCAATTCTTCTTCCAAATTCAGAAAAGGTCATGGTAAGCACCTTATTGGATACTCCCATTTTTTCAATGTCATCCTGAAAGGCGTTCATGGCCTCGCTTACCATCTGTAGCAAGTCGCCATGCATTCCTTCGTTTTTGTCCAAGCTATCCACTTGAGAAGCGTGGGTATCAAACCCTGGAAGTGAAACCATGTACAACTTGGTTTTGAGCCCACCCCCAATCATTCTAGCTACTATTTTCAGCTGATCCGCTAGTCTATTTTGTCTATTTGGCGGATAAAGAGTAGAAATGTTGTTTTGATTAGAAGCTGCTTCTTGAATCCTAAGATTGTAGGCATTTGCGGTTCGAGCAGTTTGACGAATGAAAGCAAGTTCATGCCCATAGGGTGTGTCGGTAGAGGTATTGTCTTCGTCTTCAATAAGTTGGTAAAATTCATCTGGGTCTTCAATTGCATGTCCAAAGGACGCATTGGGACCTAAAAATGCCGGAGAAACAAAAACACCCGTTTGGATGCCAAGTGGATCTGGAAAGTTGTTGTTTGGGTAGCTTTCAGGGTAGGTAGGATGATCGCAATCCATGTATCTACCTAACCAACCAGTGTCCAATACCTCATCGTGATCACTAGCCATTAACCAAATATCCGTGCTGCGGAAATGGGAGAAATTTTGATTTGGATAACCGACATTTTGAACCACCGTTAGTTTTCCATCACTATACAAATCATTTAACTGCGACATGCGCTTATGAAAGCCAAGGTCGTCTCGTCCCGTTAATTTCTGGACTGAATTTTCGGGGATAATTATGTCGGGTCTGGCTGCTTGAAGTTTGTCGTATTGATCTAACGGTACAACCGTATGCAAGCCATCATTTCCTCCATTAAGTTGTATTAAAACCAAAACATGATCTTCACAATTGGAGTCGGAAAGTAACTGGAGCAATTTAGAATGTTCCATACCTTGTACCGGAATCCCATTTAATAAAACAGGGGTAGCTGCTGCAGCCGACGCCGTTTTTAAAAAGTCTCTTCTTTTCATCATGATAATTGGTATTCCGGTAGGTTAAACAATTGCTTATAAAAGCCTAGGAGTAGATTATAGACTAGTTGTTTTTTCTGTGGGTTTTGCTTGTCTCCAAGGTAGTCTTGCCAAGCTATGGTCCAGTAATAATCTTCTGTTTGACCATAGAGTAAGATGCTTTTAAGACTGTCTTTTTGTTCCGCACTTAAGCCCTTGCTAAAGCAAAGATCCTCCCAGTAATCCACCAGTTTAACGGGCTCTTCCGCATTTGGGACATCCTCAGTAAGTGGCAGTATATCAAGAAAAGTGGTAGTTCCCGAAAGGCGGAGCCCCGTAGGAGGTATCATAATTACATCTGTAATTTGATTTCGTTTGGGAAGCGTTACTGAGTTTATCCAATGTTCATGATACTGTGGTGCTTGGTAATATGCACTCCATCCTGCAACGTTAGGTGGCTCCCCGATTTGCATTTGCAAAACGGCACCTAGGATATTAAAAATGTAAAACCCCCTTGATCTTTCGGTGGGATTTTCTCTTCTAGTGTCGTAGCCCGTCGCTTTTAGGTGACCAATCATAAAATCCATGGGATTTTTAATAATTGCACCTCTAGTGTAGGCATCAAAAAAATGTGCACTATTAAAAAGCGCTTGAAGCACGGGGAGTATTTCGTAATTATTGTCTCTAAAAATATTGGCAAGAGGGGTTATTACTTTTTGTTGGATTTCATCGTCAATAACATAGTAAACGAAGAATCGATACAATTTGCTCATTAGAAATTCTGCAACCTCTTGTTTGGCAAAAATCATATTTAGCAGTTCATCAAACTCAAGCTCTCCGTTGCTTCCTCCCTTAATAACCTTGTTCTCATAGAAGGCCGAAAATTGCTTATCTCCTGTGTCGTGCCAATTTGGAATGAAGGTTACGTCCAGGTTTTGGTCAAAAGTCCAACCTGTTAGTACTCTAGCCGCTTGCCTTACATCCTCCTCAGTGTATTTCGATGTTGCACCCTTGCCTATGGTAAATAGTTCTTGTAATTCTCTGGCATAGTTTTCGTCTGGTCTATTCTTTTGATTTTTGTATCCGTTAAGATAAACTAGCATTCCGGGGTCGAAAGTGATTTGCTTGGTTAGGGTTTTGAAATTGCCCAAGGCGTGGCTTCCAATTAATTGAGAGGTTCCATATGCGAATTGAGGAAAGTTAACGGTGGAAATTTGAGTGGCAAAGTGGTTGTGCCAAAAGAGTTTCATTTTTTCAAAAATGCTTCTGGGTTGTTCGGCCATTTCACCGAGCCACCACCCCTGATAACTGCGCATGCGCGCATTGTTTATCATGGGGTCTGCACTTATATTTTTATCCACCCACGATGCTTCTGGAGCACAATCAGGATCACTTATTTGGTTGTAATAATCGTTTATGGGGGAGGAGTAGGGTTGATGCTGAGTTAGAATTTCTGTAAGGCTTGCTTGAAGTCCTTGTTGTGCAACAATATCTAGATCTGCCTTGGTGAACCCAAAACAAGTTCTGGAAAGTAGATGTCTTGCCGTATCCCTTGTCCATGGGCCCTCGTAAGGTTCTAAACCCGAAACCTTATGGTAATAATGAGGTGGCTTTTTGTTAGCGTATTTATTGCTAGGCTCTTTTTGAGGCTTTTCTAATAGAGGTGGATAAATCGACATGGGCCCAAATTTTCTCTACAATTTAGAGATAGGCCCTGATTAATTGTTGGAAAGTTAGTTTAGTTCTTTTTCTAATTTAAACCGATTATTGGACTTCTTTTACGAGTTCCAAAGATTCCATCCAGCCTCCGCTTGATGAATTAACATGTCTTTCCCGTTAAGTGTCATTGCATTTCTATCCTTGCCCTCCTTTAAGAAAATGGTTTCTTCGGGATTGTAGATCAAATCAATCAAAAAATGGTTGGAAGTAATTCCTTCGTAGGGAATAGAAGGTTTAGCATTGGTGTTTGGATGCATCCCTAGCGGGGTACAATTAACTATGCATTGAAAGTGCTGGATAATGGCAGTATTTAATTGGGAATAACTGAGATCTCCGTTATTGGTGTTTCTACTGACTGTAGCCGTTTTTAAACCAAGCTGATTTAGAACGAATTTTACGGCTTTTGCTGCACCACCGCTACCTAATATAAGGGCATTTTCGTGTCTGTAATCTAAAAAGGGTTTAATACTTTTCGCAAATCCACTAGCATCAGTATTATGACCAATCCATCGATTCTCTTTGATAACGACGCAGTTTACCGCACCAATTTCTTCGGCTTCGTGACTTAGTTCGTCACAAAAGGTCATAATAGCCTCTTTATAGGGTATAGTTACATTAAATCCGTCCAAACCCTTAATGGAGGACAGCTTAGTTTTCAGGTCGTCAAGGTTTGGAAAATCAAGCAAACGATACTCGCAATTCGCTATCCCTTCATTTTCCCATTTCAATTCAAAATATTTAGGAGAAAAACTATGGGAGAGAGGATGTCCTAAAAGTCCGAAAACTCTAGTCATTACTTGCTGAAGTTTTTTCCGAGGCGTTCAATTCCAAGCACCATAAAAAATCCAACTAGCATGCAAAGGATTACCATAACCATTTTAGGGTCGGTTCCGTAATGAAAGTTGTGAGGTAGGGCTTCAAAGGTGGATGGGAGCACCGATTTACTCAGAGAAACTACTTCCGTTCCTTTGGAGTTAACGCGTGTGCTAAGAACGTGCTGCCAGGGCCATACTTTGTTCAAAGAACCCAAAAGGAAGCCTGTTAAAAGGGCTAGGGTTTGATTCGGAAAGGACTTAAAAGCCCAAGACATTACTCTGGCAAATGAAAATAACCCAACGGTGCAACCTCCAATAAATACGGCTATAATAGCAATGGACTCAGGATCCTGTTCAGATAAAGCCAATTTAGCACTGGGCAGGATCAGTGTGTACATACCCATTAGAAGTAAAATAAAGGAACCTGATAATCCTGGTAGTAAAAGCGCTGAAATTGCAATAATGCCCGAGATGAAAATAAACCAGTAGCTATTGTTTTCGCTTCCTGGCTGAGCCACGGTAACATAATAAGCAATAGCCGTACCAGCAATTAAAAATAAAAAAGTGGGTATGCTCCAAGAATTAACTTGTTTAAGTACCAGGTAACAGGATATTAGAATAAGCCCGAAGAAGAATCCCCATATTAATAATGGGTGGTTTTCCAATAGCCAAGCAATGGTGAAAACGCCACTAACAATTCCCGCTATCATGCCCGAGCCCAGGGTCAAGATAAAATTGCCATCGACTTTTTTCCAAAAGGCCTTTATTTTTCCTTTAAATAGAAGTTTGAAGGCATCAGGGTCGAAAGACTTAATGGCGTCTATAAGACGTTGGTAAATACCGGTAATAAAAGCAATGGTTCCTCCTGAAACACCAGGTACTACCTCGGCCATTCCCATGGCAAGGCCTTTTAAGAAAAGTGAAATGGACATGTGAACTTAATATGCGATTAAGGAATTGTCAACTTCTTCAATCCAGGCAATAATTCCGCCGTCTAGATTGTACAAGTTTTCTATTCCGTATTCGGCCTCTAGAAAGCGGATAGTTTTACTAGATCTACCTCCTGTTCTACAGTGGATTACCACTTTTTTGTTTCGAGCAATTTTCTCTGGGTGTTGCGCAATTTCTGCCATAGGAATATGCTCTCCATCAATCGAACAGATGTCAGTTTCGTCTTTTTCGCGGATATCAATTAGCTGAAAATCTTTCCCAGCCTCCTTCCACTCTAGAAGTTCTTGTACGGAAATGGAATTCATTACTCCTTATCGTTTTTCTGGATCAACTTTTCGCTCAATTCTTCTGGAAGCCATTGAAAGAAAGTGTCTCCTCTTAATCCTAATCGCAAACATTCTAGGGCAATTGCTTCGTCGGTTGCAATATTTCCAAGATTTACGTTAGCACCAATTAGCTTAATAAAGTATACCTGCTGAGCCTTTTTGGGAGCTTCCCAAATAATGTTTTCAGCTTTTACCTTATTTAGAATTTTGTTGATTAAAACAGAATGTGCCGAGCCATTTGGACGATAAATTCCAACGGTACCACTTTCCCTTGCTTCGGCAATTACTTTCCAAGATCCAGCCTCTAGTTCTGTTGTCATCATTTTAATCCACTTATTCGGTGAAATTAAAATGCCTTCTTCCTTAGATCCTACTTCGGATAAAACGGTGTAGTCTTTGGCAAGTTGGTGGATGTATTCGCATTTAGCGTCGGTAGAGATAAGAATAGAGCCATCAGAAACCTCACAAAGGTCTAATTGGTACTTATCTATAAAAGCGCGATAGCCGTCGAAGTCGTTTCTTGCAATAAAAGCCTCAAAAAGGGTTCCACCAAAATATACGCGAACGTTATTGCTCTTGTAGAAATCTATTTTCTCCTTTAGGTTGGGGGTGATAAGCGAAGAACCAAATCCGAGCTTAACGATGTCGACAATTCCTTTAGAACCCTCAATTAGGTCTTCGGCCTGTCTAACACTAAGCCCTTTATCCATTACCATAGTTAGCCCATCTTTTCTGGGCATGGCGGTGCGCTCGGGTAAATGAGCGATATCGTGATTCATCTAAAATTTTTGTTGCAAATCTATAAATTCAGACAAAAGACCAATGGTCTTTCCTTCTGGGTAATACTCAAGAAATTCATCTACCCTGCTACTATCCTCTTCAACTGCGGCTTCTAAAATTAGTTCGGCCTCTTTAAACATTCCAAATTTGTATAAAAAGGCAGCTTTTCTGTACAGGAAAGAAACGTTTGGGAATTTCCCATAAATATCATCTAGGAGTACCAACGCAGCTTCTATCCCGTATTTTAAAGAGATTAAGTTGGAATAGTCCAACCAAAAGGCCGTATTTTTTTCCTCGTGCTTTTCCATTTCCTTGTACACGACTTCGGCTTCATCGTACATTTCTAATTTGCACAAGGCCTCACAGTATACCAGATTGTAATCCGATCCAGAGTTAATTTCGGTGGCCTTTTTAAGGTAGGGTAGGGCATTTACGGTATGTCCCATTAAATCTTGGACTACACCAATCCCCAACCAAGCATCAGGATTATTGTCATCTATTTCAATTGCTTTGGTGTACGAAACCATAGCATCTTCATATTGCTCTAGTTTCTCCTGACATTCTCCAATGTAGGTGTGTAGCACAGAGGACCCCTCGTCGTTTTCCAAACAATCCAAATAGGTTTCAAGAGCTTTATCGTATTCGTTGAGCTCCAAAAACATGAATGCTTTTTGATAATAAGGGAGAGAAACTTGTGGTTCAATTAGAATACAAAAATCAAATGCCCTTGCAGCATTATTAAATTCTTGTTCTTTAGAATAGCAGATTCCTAGGTTGTACCAACCTAAAAAGGAGTATGGATTTTCATCAACAAATTCTCTAAAAAAGCTAATTGCTTCCTTGTTCTTTTCCAATTCTGCAAAACAAAAAAGAAGCTCGTACCCTACGGCATCATTACCGGGGCTCTTTAAAAGGATTTCTTTAAAGATCTCCAAAGCAGTTTCGAACTTTCCGGAATACTCATATTCAAGACCGATATCAAAAAGAATATCCAGTTTGTCGGCCTTGTCGCAGCATTTCATAGCCCTTTTAAAGAAGTTTATGGCCTCTGTGTGGTTTTTCTGCCTGCTGTAAATTCCGCCAATAAGAAGAAGTAAATCCGGGTTAAACCGCTCTATGTTGGCTAGTTTTAAAAGGCTGTCGAGCGCTTTGGTGCTTTTTCCTGAGCTTAGAAGAACCTCGGCTTCTTTAATTTTAAGCTCAATAGAAGCTGGATGTTGTGAGCAACCAATAGCTATGGCTTTTTTAGCTCTGTTATTGTTTTGGTTTTCGATAAAGTGATCCACCATCAACTCGATTTCCTCCACATCAAAGAACACTTCCTCGCGATTGCGCAGCATATCTTCGAATCGATTTAAAATCGACTGTAATTCATCTGCTTGGTTAAAATCGTCTGAGTACTGCATAGTCTTTCTATTGCTTATCCTAAAGCTACTTTAAATCGAGCCCTGTTTCTTGGTAAATCGATTGGACTTATCAAACGATTTATCAACAACAGCTATTTGAGGAGAATAGGGGGAGGTTGGTAGGATATTTTACTTTTGTGCAAAAATACGGCAAAAAAGTGACTCTAATTAAATCCATAAGTGGTTTTCGTGGTACCATTGGAGGTGGTCCAGTAGAAAATCTAACCCCCATAGATATAGTTGAATTATCCTACGGATACGCTCAATGGCTGAAGCGCAAAACTGATAAATCCAATCCAGTTATTGCCATTGGTAGAGATGGTCGTATTTCTGGGGATATGGTTTCAAGATTAGTTACCGGAACCCTAATGGCTTGTGGGGTGCATGTAAAAGATGCAGGATTATCCACCACGCCAACAATTGAAATGTTAGTGCCTCATTTAAATTGTGATGGGGGTATAATTTTAACTGCTAGCCACAACCCCATGCAGTGGAATGCACTTAAGCTGCTAAATGCAAAGGGGGAGTTCATCTCTGCCAAAGATGGTGCAGACTTGTTACAGATTGTAGATGAATCCAATAAAGTATTCAATCAACACGATGATTTAGGTTCCATTGAACTGATTGTTGGAGGGGGGATTGACTACCATATTCAAAAAATACTGGAAGATGACCTTGTGGATATAGACGCCATTCGCAAGGCTAACTTTACCGTAGCCTATGATGGAATCAATTCCACTGGAGCCCTCGCAATTCCAAAATTATTGAGAGCCCTAGGGGTAACCCATGTTTCTGGTATAAATGAAGAAATCAGTGGAACCTTTGCGCACAACCCTGAGCCACTAAAAGCTCACCTAGCAGATATTTGTAAGGAGGTTAAAGAAAAGGGAGCAGACCTTGGAATTGTAGTAGACCCCGATGTTGACCGTTTAGCTTTTATAGATGAAAAGGGAGAAATGTACGGGGAGGAATACACCCTAATCACTGTTGCAGACTATATGTTTAAATCGCAGCGTGGTGCCGTGGTAAGTAATTTATCTTCGAGCAGGGCCTTAGCCGACCTAGCCAAAAAACACGGTAACGATTATTATGCCGCGGCAGTTGGAGAAGTAAACGTAGTTGAAAAAATGAAAGAGGTGGCTGCTATTCTTGGAGGAGAAGGTAATGGTGGTATTATTTACCCTCCATTGCATTATGGAAGGGACGCGCTTGTTGGAGTTGCCTTGGTATTGAGCTATATGGCAAAAGAGGGCAAAAGCTTAAGCGAATTAAAGTCGGGATATGCACAATATGTTATGATTAAGGATAAAATTCAACTTGATCCTAAAATGGATGTAGATGGAATCCTGGAGGATATGGCAGAGCACTTTAAAAATGAAAAGGTAAATACCGTAGACGGCGTTAAGGTTGATTTTGAAAATGGCTGGGTACACCTAAGAAAATCGAATACAGAACCTATTATTAGGGTTTATGCCGAGGCTGTGGACTTAAATACTGCCGAAAAATTGGTCGATAGCGTAAAAAATAGAATTACTGTTGTTTCCTAATTAGCATCCACTTACCCCATGAAAAGAGTTTATTTAGATAATGCAGCAACAACTCCTGTTGCACCTGAGGTTGTTGATGCAATGATACCCTGTCTTAGGGATATGTTTGGAAATCCATCTTCAACTCATAGCTATGGTAGAGCGGTACGAGCTACTATTGAAAAGGCTAGAAAAAATATTGCTGCTTTTATTGGCGCAGAACCCGCTGAGATTATTTTTACTAGTGGAGGTACTGAAGCCGATAATATGGCCATTAACTGTGCTGTAAAGGATTTAGGCGTTACGCGAATTATTTCTTCTCCCATAGAGCACCATGCAGTTTTACATACGGTGGAGCACATTTGCGACAATAAGGTTAAATCTGAGTTTGTTGAGTTGAATGAGCATGGGGAGGTGATTTTGGAATCTCTTGAGGTACTTTTGAAGGCATCCGATGAAAAAACTTTGGTAACGCTTATGCATGCCAATAACGAAATCGGTGCGGTTATTCCGTTGAAAGAGGTTGGTGCCCTATGTAAGCAATATGGGGCCTATTTTCATAGTGATACAGTTCAAACAATGGGGCATTTACCGCTAAATTTAGCTGAAGTCCCTGTAGATTTTATCACTTGCGCAGCACATAAATTCCATGGCCCGAAAGGTGTTGGTTTTTTATATGTTAGAAAAGGAATTCCTTTTCACGCTTTGATAAAAGGAGGCGCACAAGAAAGAGAAAGAAGAGGAGGGACAGAAAATGTCCCTGGAATAGTAGGGTTAGAAAAAGCCATGGAATTGGCCTTTCCAGAAATGGAAGAGCATAGGGCTTATGTATTAGGACTAAAAATGTACATGAAAGAGCGTCTGCAGGAAGCTATACCCGGTGTAGATTTTAATGGTCGTTGTTCGGAAAACTGTCTGTATACTGTTCTCAATGTTAATTTCCCTGAGCACCAGAATGGTGATATGCTTCTTTTTACACTAGATCTAAAAGGAGTAGCTGCATCGGGTGGGTCGGCATGTAGCAGTGGATCTAATAAGGGTTCGCATGTAATTAATGCACTTAGTCCTAAGAACCAGAACGGACCTAATATAAGATTTTCTTTTAGCCGATATACCACTAAGGAATGCGTTGATTATGCATTGGAACAAGTAATCGAGTTTTATAAATAAAAAAGGGGCACGAAGCCCCTTTTTTTTATTCTTCAACTTGGGAGGGTCTTTCCAAAAGCGAGTTAATAAGGCTCATAACAATCCCGAATAGGATCGCACTTAGCCATCCACTTACCACAAAACCATCTACTAAACCTGAAGCCATTTTTACTATAATGGCGTTTATAACTAACAAAAATAAGCCTAGGGTAAGAATAGTAACAGGGATAGTTATAATTATTAATAGGGGTTTTATTAAAACATTTAGAATACTCAATAAAATGGCAACCCAAATGGCTGTAAGGAATGAATTGACCTCTATACCAGAGAACCAATTAGCCATTGCTAGTATGACCAATGCATTAATTATAAGTTTTAGTACAAATCTCATGCTGATTTAGCTTAGTTTGATTACGAATGATTTAATTATTAATTAACATCGTAAGATAATAGAATAGAGATGATAAAAAAGTTAATATTTCTAAGCTTCATTCCATTTCTAATGACGTCTTGCGATTTATTTAAATCTGATCCTGTGATAAAGCCAAGCTTTGATCCACATAGTTATGCTCAACCCGAGGAAGCGGTTGTAAAGCATTTAAGTTGGGAGGCAAATATTCGATTTGATGAACGATTTATTGATGCAATTGCAACCTGGCAGGTGGAGTGTAAACAGGAATCTAAACATGTAGTATTCGATTCCGATCGCTTGGTGATAAACAACGTTTGGGTCGACGGGAAGCAAACCGAGTGGAATATAGTCCAGCAAAAGGATCATTTGGGTACAGGTCTGGTAGTTGATCTTCCAAAGAAGCATAAATACAAGGTTGAAGTCAAGATTCAATATAGAACGGTAAGTTCTGCCAAAGCCTTGTTTTGGGCAGTTCCTCAACAGACCTATGGAAAGGTAGATCCTTTTATGTTTTCGCAATCTCAGGCAATATTGGCAAGAACATGGATCCCATGTCAGGATAGCCCAGGAATTCGGTTTACATATGATGCAAAGGTTACCGTTCCCACTGGGATGATGGCTTTAATGAGTGCAGAAAACCCAGTGGAGAAGTCTTTTAACGGCGTGTACCGATTTAGAATGGAGCAACCTATACCATCTTATTTAATGGCAATTGCGGTTGGCGATATCGAGTACAGGGCTATTGGTCCTAAAACTGGGGTATATGCGGAGCCTGGTTTGATAAATGAAGCAGCTAATGAGTTTAGTGAACTAAACGAAATGATGGCCGCTGCAGAAAAGCTATATGGTACTTATGTATGGGGGAAATATGATATTCTAGTGCTTCCACCTTCATTTCCTTTCGGAGGAATGGAAAATCCGAGATTGACCTTTGCAACCCCAACAATTATTTCTGGTGATAAATCCTTGGTTAGCCTTGTTGCGCACGAATTGGCTCACTCTTGGTCCGGTAACCTAGTTACAAACCGCACGTGGGATGATTTCTGGCTTAATGAAGGCTTTACGGTTTATTTCGAAAACAGAATTATGGAGGAGGTTAAAGGGAAGGAGTATGCAAACATGCTCGCCAACCTTGGGTACTCTGATTTGATGGAAGAATTAGAAAATCTCAAAGATTCACCAGATGATACTAAGCTGAAGTTGGATTTAGCTGGAAGAAATCCAGATGATGGGATGACTAGTATAGCTTATGAAAAAGGTTTTTTCCTTTTAAAGTTGCTCGAGGTGAATTGGGGTAGAGAGAACTTGGATAATTTTCTTCGCTCCTATTTTGCCCAATACAAATTTAAGGTGATGGATACCGAAAGTTTTGTATCCCTCTTAAGGCAACAACTTGGCGACGGTCCTTATACCGAGCTTAGAATCGATGAGTGGATATACAAACCAGGGGTCCCATCAAATATCCCAAAAATTAATTCTGAGCGATTTAATAAGG
Organism: Luteibaculum oceani; assembly: GCF_007995015.1. Taxonomy (NCBI): domain Bacteria; kingdom Pseudomonadati; phylum Bacteroidota; class Flavobacteriia; order Flavobacteriales; family Luteibaculaceae; genus Luteibaculum; species Luteibaculum oceani. Next base: position 86,351 of record NZ_VORB01000008.1, on the reverse strand, counting down.
TAGATATTGTGGCAAGCAATTGGAATGCAGGTATGGCATTGTCGCCTGAGGTAGCGAAAGAATGGACCACACACGAATGGTTGAGGTTTATTGAGAAAATACCTGGTAATACTGCAGTTGAAAGATTGAAAGAATTAGATGATAGTTATGGGTTAACCAACAGTGGAAATGCTGAGATTTTATGCGCTTGGCTTGAAAAAAGTTTAATGGCTGGATACGATGAAGTGCTTCCAAGCACGCAGAAATTTTTGTACCGAGTTGGAAGAAGAAAATTCCTTGTTCCAATTTACAAGGCCCTAATAGCATCCAATAAGAAAAATATTGCACTAGATATCTATAAAGAGGCAAGAGGAAGTTATCACGCAGTTTCCACGCAAACTATCGATGATTTACTAGGATTCAACGCTTAATAAGGCATTGAGAATTAGTTAATTACCTTATTTGTAAGCAATTAAAGAATAATAACAGAGTTAGTGTAACAAAATCACTAACTCTCAGTTATTATTTGTGTGATGAGGATTGCCCACGAAACGGGCTTAGCTTTTTTAGTTAAGTTGGGCATGGAAGCCGGGCCTCTTAAAATTGTTTGCGAGTAGCGAATGGTGGATTTGGGTTTGTTCGAAGAGGTACCGGCTTCCTCTTTTTCCAAATCAACCAGTTATACGCCTTCCTTTAATACTTCTGAAAAAACTTTCTTGAACTTTTCCACCTTAGGCTTTACTACCATAGCGCAGTAAGGTTGGTCTTGATTTCGCTCGAAGTAATTTTTGTGGTAGTCTTCTGCTGGGTAATAATTGTTTACTTCCGTAATCTCGGTAACAATAGGGTTGGGGTAAGCTCCCTCAGCAGTAAGTCGTTCAATTATTGTTTCCGCACAATTTTTCTGAAAATCATTGTGATAGAAAACAGCAGATCTATACTGTGTTCCCACATCATTTCCCTGACGATTTAGTGTAGTTGGGTCATGAGTTCGGAAAAATACTTCCAGCAATTTAGCGTAACTCACAACCGCGGCGTCAAAATGAATCCGAATTACCTCGGCATGTCCAGTTCTGCCAGTACAAACTTCTTTGTACCCTGGGTTTTTTATAGTTCCACCAGCATAACCAGGTTCTACGTACAAAACCCCTTCTAAATCTTTAAAAATGGCTTCGGTACACCAAAAACATCCTCCACCAAAAGTTGCTTTTTCCATTGTTGAAAATAAATTGCAAATGAAATACTAAAATTTGTTCGAAAAACAGCTTTCGACAAAATTAGATTTTACCTTAACAACAATTAGCTAGCGAATTAACTGAACTGTTCCATTTTGTTCTCCTAAGAAAACACGACCATCTTTCTTGCCGGTGTATTCTATTCGGAAATAATAGAGACCATTGGGGTGACCCTTTCCAGACCAGGTGGGATTTTTTTGAGTGGTGTTGAAAATCACTTCACCATATTTATTGTACAACCACAATTGCAGGGTTTCAATGTTGTGATGTTTAACTTCTAGCACATCGTTGATCTGGTCTTCGTTAGGCGTGAATGCGGTTGGAACATAAACTTCTGGCAAACATTCTAAATGAATTTTTTGCTCAAAGGTTTTTGTACATGTAAACTCGTTCTCTGCTAAAATTGTAACTACCTGCGGTTCAGAAATGATCGCAGATTTACCGATATCCCCCGTACTCCATACTAGGTCTATGCTATCGGAATTGAGGAACTCTACAAATATTTCAGTGGTTTCAAGGTCGCATATTCCCGTATCTCCATAGATTCTAATTTCTGGTTCGGGAAAAATGGGAATGTACCGTGATGTGGTATCTGCACCACAAGGATTGGTAGTAATAATCTGATAAACCCCAGCATCTCGTGATGTTACATCAGTTATTTTTGTCGAAACCCCTCCATTCCCATATTCCAGGTGGAAGAAGTTGTTAGGTCCCGACCAACGATATGTTGCAGAATCTCCTGCATCTGTGAAAAATACTACATCGTCTCCCAGACAAAAAGTATCTGCGGGGTTGGTGTAAAATCCTATGTCCTTAATTTGTCTAAGTACCGGAAAATCTAATGTATCTGTAACCATTGCACACCCGAAGAATGAGGCATCTACCAGCAATGTACCCCTATGATCTTCATGTCTAACTTCAGTAAGGTTAAATGTATCTTTGGTAGATTCAACATTCCCGTTCAAGGTCCAAGTAAAGTCGTAATCTGCCAATACCTCTGGAATAATGGTTAGCTCTGTTCGGTCGCAGATATACTCTGGCATTTCGTATGAAAGAACTTTGGGAACTTCTGTCAGACCCACGGTAAAGTTTACAGGAGAACTTTCACAGATTCCGTTAATTAAAATTACCTGGTATATTCCCGTGTCTTGAAGTGCTATTTTAGGGAATTTAATGGTGTCATCCAGTAATTCTCCTTTAGTTGGATGTATCCATTTGATAGCTGAATTCCCTTTGTTTCTAGTAAAGATAGTAACAGGGTCATCCTCGCAGGCGTATATTCTTCCATTTTGCACAGCTGGATCTGCTTCCAACTGCGGTGCAGCGGGGTAATCATTTACTTCAATGGTAAAATCAACCGGATCGGAGGGGCATTTTTGCGAGCCGGTGGCATTAGGATTTACCGTAACCCTCACAGAATACGTTCCTGTGTTTCCAGACTGAGCGGTAAAGGATGGATTTCTTTGGTTGCTGTTAAATCCGTTTGGACCACTCCATTGGTAAGTGGCTTGTGCTAGACTACCACCGTAGCTTAAATTAAACCGTACATTATCGCCAACACAGTAAGTAGTATCGCCAGATATTGTAAAGCCAGATGGTGGAGCCAAGACGTTTACCGTGAAATTATTTACTGCGCCCTCACAACCTGGGTTTTTCAATTTAACGCCATAGGTACCAGCATTACCACTTTGCATTCCGGGTAAGAATAAATTAATACCTGTAACCTCAGAGCCATCAGGTAAAATCCATACAACTGTATTTCCTCCCGTGTTTGCAGCGGTAATATTAAGGGGTTCCCCTTCGCAAACATTTAACTCTCCATTTACCGTAGCCAATCCAGGCTTGTTAAACACAGAAACAGAAAACGACTCTACCTCACTTGTACAGTTTGGATTGGTAGCAACAACAGTATAATTTCCACCTCCTGCACCGCCATTGGTGTTGATGTTTAGCGGGACTCCAGTAGTAGTGGAACCGCCCGGAAGTGTCCAGGTATAAGTCAATCCTGGGTCATTATTGTTTGGAATGATATTAATTGGATCTCCGGCGCAACCATTTACATTTGAAACTTGGGGTGCTTCTGGCGCCTGATTTACCTGAACGTTGGTGGAGTAGGTTTGGGTATTACCATTAATTACAACGGATAGAAAATAATCTCCGCTAGCCGCCATGGTAGCCGTTAAGCTTGGATCTCTTTGGGTTGAAGAAAAACCATTTGGTCCAGTCCAGCTGTAGGAGCTAGCCGTTAAGTTTGCCTTAAGCAAAATTTGCTCCTTTTCACAAACCGGGCTATTACTGGTAGGTTGTCCGAAAACCAAGCTGAATAACAGAATGCCAAAAAGTGATAAGAAGATTCTCAGGTAGGGAGAAATCATAAATAATGTAATCTACTTTGCAAAATAACTAAAATAAAGGGTTCTTTAGGCCCAATTAAAAACCTTAAAACGAATATTAACAAAAACCTAAAGCCATGAAAAAGTTCTTTACACTTTGTAGTCTGCTTTTTGTAGGATTAGTTGCTAGTGAAGCACAGGAAATCAATAGACCACAACCAAGCCCCAAATGTGAGTTTACGCAAGAAGTAGGCCTTTCAAAAGTATCGGTGGAGTATTCAAGACCATCGGTAAGAGGGCGTGAAATTTTTGGAGGATTAGTTCCTTTTGGTGAAATGTGGAGAACAGGAGCCAATGCTTCTACCAAAATAGAATTCAGCGATGATGTTGAGTTTGGAGGTAAAAAAGTTCCTGCAGGGAAATACGCACTTTACACTATTCCAAACAAAGACAAGTGGACCATCATCCTTCACAAAAATCTAACTTATTGGGGTACAGGTGGAACTCAGTACAAAATTGAGGAAGATGCTGCACGTGTTGATGTGGGTGCTGGAGCAACCAAAGAATTAGTGGAGTCTTTTACAATTGCCATCGAAAACTTAAAGGTTGATGGAGCTGATTTAGTTCTTAAATGGGCAAATACTCAAGTATCTGTACCATTAAAGGTAAATACAGATGAGCAAATGGAAAAGCAAATCCAGGCGTTCATGAATCCAAAACCAAATTACAGACCATATTATAATGCCGCTTCTTATTACCACGAAACAGGTAAAAATTTAAGTCAGGCGTTGGCATGGGTTGATGAGGCACTTAAAATCAATAAAGGATTCTGGATTTCTCACTTAAAAGCTAAAATCCAACTGGATCTTAAGGATTACAAAGGAGCAATTGAAACTGCAACAATTTCTATGGAAGCTGCAAGAGAAGCAAACAATAGCGATTATGTTGCTTTAAACGAAAAGCTTATCGCAAAAGCGAAAGCGAAGAAGTAAGAATCTTTCAATAAACAAAAAGGGCGGTCTAGAAATAGGCCGCCCTTTTTTGTTTTAGGGTTTTAACATCAGGTTTGAATAACTCCAACGTTGTAAGGCTTTTCAATGGGTGCATGGTTTGCGGCCTCAATACCCATACTTACCCATTTTCTGGTGTCTAGTGGATTGATAACTGCATCTATCCAAAGTCTTGATGCAGCGTAATATGGAGTGGTTTGGTTATCGTAGCGATCTTTTATCTTCTTAAATAACTCTTCCTCTTTTTTCTTGTCAATTTCTTCCCCCTTGGATTTAAGCGCAGCAGTTTGAATTTGAGTAAGAACCTTTGCTGCCTGTGTACCTCCCATAACTGCAATTTCTGCTGTCGGCCAGCCAACAATAAGTCTTGGGTCGTATGCCTTTCCACACATAGCGTAATTACCTGCCCCGTATGAGTATCCCATCACGATGGTGAATTTTGGAACTACGGAATTTGCCATGGCGTTAACCAATTTAGCTCCGTCCTTAATTATTCCATTGTGCTCAGATCTGGAGCCTACCATAAATCCAGTAACATCTTGAAGGAAAACAAGTGGAATTTTCTTCTGGTTGCAGTTCATTATGAATCGGGCTGCTTTATCTGCTGATTCTGAGTAGATTACTCCTCCGAATTGCATTTCCCCGCGACCATTTTTTACCACTTCTCTTTGATTGGCAACAATACCCACGCTCCATCCATCTATACGTGCATAGCAGGTTAGGATGGTTTTTCCATAGTCTTTCTTGTACTCCGTGAATTCACTATTATCTACCAGGCGCTTAATGATTTCCCTTACGTCGAAAGGCTTTGGAACCGCGGAAGGGTATAGGCCGAGAATTTCTTCTGGATTGGATTTAGGCGCAGCGGGCTTTTCCCTGTTAAATCCAGCTTTTTCTGTATCGCCTAACTTATCCATCAAGTTTCTGATGGTTTTAAGGCAATCTTTGTCGTCCTCAGATTTATAGTCGCAAACCCCACTAATCTCGTTATGTGTTGTAGCGCCACCTAGAGTTTCGTTGTCAATATCCTCTCCAATCGCAGCTTTAACAAGATAGGAGCCAGCAAGGAAAATAGTTCCCGTTTTATTCACGATAAGCGATTCGTCGCTCATTATTGGTAAGTAGGCACCTCCAGCAACACAAGATCCCATAACCGCAGAAATTTGAGGAATTCCCATGGCAGACATTCTGGCGTTGTTTCTAAAAATTCTACCGAAATGTTCCTTATCGGGAAATATCTCATCCTGCATTGGGAGGAATACACCAGCGCTATCTACCAAGTAGATGATAGGTAGTCTGTTTTCCATGGCAATTTCTTGCGCTCTTAAATTCTTTTTAGCGGTAATTGGGAACCAAGCTCCAGCTTTTACAGTGGCATCATTGGCAACAACAATACATTGACGGCCTTTTACATATCCCATTACAACAACAACTCCTCCGCTAGGGCATCCTCCGTATTCTTCGTACATGCCCTCTCCAACAAAAGCTCCAATCTCTATTCTTTCGGTATCTGGATCTAGTAAAAAGTCAATACGCTCGCGAGCTGTTAATTTACCTTGGGCATGCTGTTTTTCAATTTTCTTTTTACCTCCTCCAAGGTGTATCTTCTTTAGCTTATGCTCCATCTCACTGATGAGCAGCTTAATCTTATCCTCGTTTTTGTTAAAACTTAAATCTTGTTTTGCCATTAATGGTATGGGTTTAATTCTTGTTTTAAAATATATGCTAGGCTTTGCGGTCCCAAGTTAAATAGAAGATCTAAAACCGACAGGTTAGGCTTAAAATCAAAACGGTCTGCAAAAACCTGTAAATACTTTTCTTGATGGAATAGCTGTGGATGTTTGCTGGGTTTAAACTGTTTTCTTAAATCACCATTTACCCCATATTCAGCCTTAAATTCCTTGGTGAATTCTACATCTAGATCCAACTTCAGTAAGTTAAAGGACAGTTGAATACTATTGAGGTTAATTTGCCAGAGATTCCAATTTTCTGCACTCCTAAAAAAGGCTTCAAAATGGTGTTCGTAATACTCAAAATACGGTGATTTCCCATAGGCGGATTTCACCGAGTGCCAATGGTTCCATGCCCAATTTTCATCGTGATTCACCTGCATTTGAGTTATACCTTCCTTACTATTTTTATTCAGCACCGGCAGGATAAGGTCTTGTACCCCATTCGCAGATAAAATCCGCATTCTATTGCGATAGGTTTGCTTCGAAAAGTTTTCGTGCTTCTCTATAAAAACCTCATCTGCATTGGCAGCGGCAAGGATCCAGTCGATGTTTGGAAAGTAACAACAGGGTAAAATAACTTTTTCAAATGGGCTCAAACCTCGTATTGCTTATTCGACGCCGAAATTACTAAAGATTAGGCAGCTAATCCTACCAAATATGTAGTCTTTAGGTAAGGGGCCGTAAAATCTTGAATCATAGGATATTGGGATATTGTCACCTATGACAAAAACGTAATCTCTTTTAAATGTGTAATGGGTTGCAATCTCTCCATTTATTCGAATTTCGGACCCTGATTTATTTAAAAAGACACCCTCATATTTGGCGATTAAGTCTTTGTAAAGATTAAAGGAGTGCGCGTTTAGCAGAATTGAGTCCCCCTTTTGTGGTACGTAAAATGGACCCATCATACTTTCATTCCAACCGTACCTTTTCCAATAGGGCCATATGGCTTCATTTTTAACTTTTGGACCAGAAAACAAGGGGTGGATAAAGGCTATCCCACTATCTGAGAGTATTTCGTGGTATGTGCTATCGTCTAAATTAAAGAGGAAGAACTTGCGATCTTTTAAAGGTCCGAGAAAGGCACTGCTGTTGGTTCTAAGAAGGCGTTTTTTATCCTTTTCGGATTTAAAACTAATTCTGTAATAGTGTGATTGGACGACTGGGTAGTCCCATTTCTCACCATTTACAAGGATAGATCGGCGCTTGAGTTTAAGCGTGTCTCCTGGCATACCTACCAATCTTTTGATGGACTTTAGTTTTTTTTCAGGCTGAAAGATGGCTACCGTATTCCCTCTTTTAAGGGTACCCTTACCTATGCTCCCAAGGGGTATTTGGATTGGAGGGATACTCAATCCTAAAAATTGCTGGTTGAAACCAATTTTTTTAATCCAAACTATATCTCCTTCATTAAAGTTTGGTTGCATCGATTGGTCGGATATCCGTGCAATACTTCCAATGTAAGTAAAGGCAATGCTAGAAATAAGCAGTGCTATAATCAGAGGGGCAACCCATTGGCTGAGGAGATTTAATATAGGTTTTAACTTTTTGATAATCAGTTAAATAAAATTTTGGCACGGACTTTGAAAGTACCTAGTGAAAATACTGAATTATGAAAAAGCTACTGATGATTACCGGAATAGTTTTAAGCTTGAGCTTTTTAACAAGTTGTGATGTTTATGTAACAACCAACATTCCTGGACCAGATGGTTATCCTGGAAGAGCTTTTTTTGGGATAGATTACGATTACAGACCTCCATATTCATACTGGGATAACAACCCTGCAGTGCCAGTAGACCCATTTTTTGGAGAGTACTACAGAACGAATCCGGGTATTTTCGATTTCGAATATTTTGTAAATGAATACGATTACTGGTATGGTACTTATGACATTTGGGTAAATCCAGGTGGGCCAGGTAGACCTTATGGTGAGAGAGGAAGAGACGGTGCGGATAGTTACTTATTACTGATTTGTAATCCAGATGGTCCATATGAATGGAGAAAAAGTAAGGACGATAATATCAGTTTTAAGGAGTTAGAAGACGGATGGATAGAAATTGAGAAGCACTTTGATGGAGGTGGAATTAAGGTAAAGATGAAGAAAACCAATATTAATGAGCGTCCTCAAACTCAACAACCAAAAGGAGTATTTGGAAAATAACAGAAAAGCCGGCATTTGCCGGCTTTTTTACTTTTAATCATTAAGTGGGTTTAGTTGGCGAAAGAAAAAATTCTATCCCATCTAATTCCCGTTTCTGGGTCTGTAGAGAACCAAATAAATACCGCTTTACCCACAACGTGATTCTCTGGAACAAAGCCCCAGTATCTCGAGTCTGCGCTTCGGTGGCGGTTATCACCCATCATAAAATAGTAATCCATTTTAAATGTGTACTTGCTCGTTTGCTCCCCGTTAATGTAAATTTTCCCTTTCTTCACCTTCAAATCATTGCCTTCATACTTTCTTATAACCGTTTCGTACAACGGTAAAAGCCCAAGATTTAAATTAATGGTTGCTCCTTTTTTAGGGATGTATAAGGGTCCAAAATTGTCTTCTGTCCAGTTAAACCCAGGATCGTTTGGGAAAATGGGCATGTTTGCAGGTGGAGTACTTCGTTTTTCTGAAATTTCTTGTTCTACCGCAATTACCCCAGGTATTTCCTTTAGTTTGTCGGCATCTCTTGGATTTAGAGGTACATTGTACTCTCTTCCATTCATCCCTTCGAAAACATCATTGGAATTAATATTAAACCTTCTTTTTAAGACCGATCTGTTCAGGGGAGTGGAAGAAAGAACGTTATATGCTTGTTGGTAATTTTCAGGGTTTTCAATGGCTTTACCATCGATAAAAACCTGGGCGTCAACAATTTTTAAGGTGTCTCCAGGCATACCAATACAACGCTTGATATAATTCTCTTTTTTGTCGTTTGGTCTTACTACCCAGTCCTTATTATTTAATAGGTATTGCTTAGCTGCTTTTACCTGTTGGTCGGTAACCGGGCGAGAGGCTCTATTTAACCTTACAGCCATATCACGGGAATTTTGGCCTAAGTCTTGCTGTTGCATATCCACAATTACCGTATCACCTGGGGCAAAATTGAACACTACTGGGTCGAATCTTTCTACCTTACCTAATCCAGGTAATCGGAAATATGGAAAGGAAAGCCAATCGGTGAATGATTTCATCCCGTCTGTTCCTGGTATAGTATGGTGTGTAAAAGGAATGCTTAACGGGGTTTCTGGAATTCTGGGGCCATAGCTTAGTTTGGATACAAACAGATAGTCGCCAATTAATAGGCTTTTTTCCATAGATCCTGTTGGGATGGTGTAGGCCTCAATAGCATAGCCTCTAATTAACGATGCCGCAATTACCGCGAATACAATGGCGTGTCCCCACTCTCGTGCTATTCCTTTTTTCTTGTTTTTCCAGTCTATTGGTCCAACATATTCAGGTTTAACTGAAAAAGCGAGGTAGGGCAGGTAAATAAATGGGAGAAATATGGCGAGGAGGTGATCCTGTATTTTACGTTGGTTGAAGGCATTTGCTAATTCTACATTTAACACCGCCAACATTAGGATGTTTACACCCGGGAAAAGCATGATAAGCGCCCAGTACCAAGGCTTTTGAATTACTTTGGTCCAAATAAGCCAATTGTAAAAGGGGATGGCACCTTCCCAAGCCTTTCTTCCTGCCTTTGCAAAAAAATAGGGGAGAGCTATTAATTGGGTAATAAAAATTAGTGCTAGGACTATATATGCGGACATGTTTTATAAGCTTTTAAAGAAATCTTTAATGGTGTAAACGCCAGCTTCTTTTTGTTTACAAAGGAAGATACCCGCTAGGATAGATCCCTGTGCAAACCCATTTCTATTGAAGGCTTCGTGGCTAATTTCAATTTTATCAATAGAGGATGTGTAGGTCACATGGTGTATCCCCTTTACATCGTCTTGCCTAATGGCTTTAATTGGAATATCATCGGCGTCTTCCTTCAAATTTTCATGAAGCGACCAACCGTTTAGATCTGGAATATTATCAAGGATTCCCTCAGCAAGGGAAATTGCCGTTCCAGACGGGGCGTCTAGCTTTTGAGTATGGTGTACCTCTTCAATTTCTACACCGTACTCCGGAAAGGAGCTCATGATGGAGGCCAGTTTTCGGTTGATTTCGAATAAAATATTTACCCCAATACTAAAATTGCTGGCATACAGCATTTTGCTGGAGTTGGCCTCCAATGTAGCTTTAACTTCTGGCAGTTTATTTAACCAGCCCGTTGTACCAACAGCAACAGGTACTTGTGCTTTGGCACAAATGGATATGTTTTCTGCAGCAGCTTCCGGACGTGTAAATTCTATTGCAAAGTCGGCACTAGAAGCTAATAGTTTTTCTTCGGTTAGAGGGTTGTTGCTGTCGAATTTTGCAACAATGTTATGTCCCATTGAAATTGCAAGTTGTTCAATGGTCTTCCCCATTTTTCCGTATCCAATGAGGGCAATTTTGTAAGAAGGATTCGACATAGTTATTTTAGAGTAAGTGCTAAAGTAATTCCCGTGTTAGGTTTATCGAAATAGTTTAGTGATGGGCGGATATTTAGGCTGATATCATCAGAAATATCGAAGTATAGTAGGTGGGTATCCACTGTGGCCCAAATAATATTTAATACATAGCCAAAGGAGGTAAGAATGATACTTAGATCTCTATTTTTCCTGTAGAAATCCATATTCTCCTTAAGGCTGTTAATGTCTGCTGTGGCATAAACACCAGTTGCATTGGTGTTTGGGTCATCATCCAATCTCGCGATATAAGCCTGCTTGTGTTCTTTATGGAGCTTGGAATTGAAATTGATAGCGTAAATGCCTCCCCCAATTCCGGCCCAAATAATTGCAGATTTATACCACTGTCCAATGTATAGGTGCCCAGCACCTGGAAAAGCTGCCGATAAAATAGAAGCCGTGTGCGGTGATTTTTCCTTGGCAAAAACCTCATTTCGCTTTTCTACCCCCTTCGCATTTTCTATGCGCTGGGAAAATGCAAAATGAGATGAAATGATAAGAACCGAAAGAAAAAAATACCGCAGCATAACTAAGATAAAAGCTCCAATAGCTTCTTTAATTGTTCTGGGTTTTTGTAATTAATCTCAAGCTTTCCTTTTCCTTTTGGGCCACATTTAAGGCTGGATGTAAAGCCGAATTTTTCGGTAAAAGTTTGAGCAACAGACTGTTCTATTTCGGTAGGTTCTCTTTGTTCGCCCTTAGACTTTTTACTACTAGGACTAACTTTTTTACCTTCTTTTTCAGCGATATTTTGGTTTCTAACCAACTCTTCCACCGCTCTTACCGATAACCCTTCGGAAAGAATTTCTTCTAGAATGGCAACTTGTAACTCCTTGTCAGTAGTTCCCAAAAGGGCTCTTGCGTGCCCCATAGAGATTTTGCGAAGCATGATAGCTGCTTGTACTTCTTCTGGAAGCTTTAGAAGTCTTAGGTAATTGGTTACTGTAGTTCTGTTTTTTCCAACGCGCTCTCCAAGTTCTTCTTGGGTTAGCTTGCATTCATCAATTAGTCGTTGGTAGGAAAGTGCAACTTCAATAGCGTCAAGATCTTGGCGTTGTACGTTTTCCACAATCGCCATTTCCAACATACTTTGGTCGTTGGCAATTCTAACATAGGCAGGAATTTCTTCCAGCCCAGCCATTTTCGACGCTCTAAATCTTCTTTCCCCCGAAATAAGCTGAAACTTATCGTACCCCAGTTTTCTTACCGTAATTGGTTGGATTACACCGAGTTGCTTAATGGAGTCAGCTAATTCTTTTAGTGCTTCTTCCTCAAAAGTTGTACGAGGTTGAAAAGGGTTAGTTTCTATGCTGCTTAAAGAGATTAAAGCAACAGACCCAACGGTTGATGGATCCTTTTGTTTAGAGTATTTTGAGGTGATATCGGTTTCTTCATTCTTAAGCAACGCGCCTAATCCTCTACCTAATGCTTGTTTCTTTGCCATACTATGATTTCACCGTAGATTTTTTCTTCTTTTTTGGACTTAGTAATTCATTCTTTTCGAGAATTTCTCTAGCCAAATTCAAGTAATTAATTGCACCCTTTCCAGTGGCATCGTGCATAATAATGGTCTGCCCAAAGGATGGAGCCTCCCCTAATTTTGTATTTCTATGGATAATGGTATCGAATACCAGTTGCTGGAAGTGCATTTTAACTTCCTCTACTACCTGATTTGCCAATCGTAAACGGGTGTCATACATGGTAAGTAGAATCCCTTCAATATCCAATTCAGGATTTAAACGGTTTTGAACAATTTTTATGGTGTTCAATAATTTACCCAACCCTTCTAAGGCGAAATATTCGCATTGCACAGGAATAATAACAGAATCTGATGCGGTAAGGGCATTAAGTGTAATCAGACCCAAAGATGGAGAACAATCGATAAGGATAAAGTCGTAATCGTCTTTAAACTTTTCAATTACACCTTTCATCATGTATTCTCGCTTGGGCATGTTAATCATTTCGATTTCAGCACCAACCAAGTCTATGTGGGCAGGAAGTATATATAAATTGGGGTTATCTGTTTTTAATATAATTTCGGTAGGTTCAATTTCATCTACCAAACACTCGTAAATACTAGCTTCCACCTCTTTGGGGTCGAATCCCACACCCGATGTTGAGTTTGCCTGAGGATCGGCGTCTATAATTAAGGTTTTGAAATCTAAAGCTCCTAGAGCCGCACTTAAATTTATCGAAGTGGTTGTTTTTCCAACACCACCCTTTTGGTTTGCAATGGTGATTACTTTCCCCATAAAGCTACTGGTTGTTAGCACATTAATTTTTAAGCCGACAGAATATGCAGTTTATTTGCAATCGGTACTCGGACAAAGTTAAACCTTAAGCTTAGAAATTAAGCACTTTGTCGCGATTAGTTATGTACAGTTGTTGATAAGTATGATTAGTATAATAAGCGGAACAAACCGACCTCTAAGCAACTCGATGATCGTTGCAAATACATACAAAAACCTACTAGAGCAGCAGGGTGAAGATGCTCAGGTTCTCAATCTTGAAGAACTCCCTTCGGAGTTTATGTACAGTGCTTCTTACGGAAAAAAGGATAACCGTTTTGAGGCTATTGTACAGCAGTTTGTAACAGGTGCCTCTAAATTTATCTTTGTGGTTCCTGAATACAACGGTTCTTTTCCTGGAGTTTTAAAGTCCTTCCTCGATTGTATTTCACCAAAATTATGGCACGACAAAAAAAGTGCTATCATCGGTTTGTCGGCCGGAAGGGCAGGAAACTTAAGAGGAATGGATCATTTGACCGGAATTTTGCATTACCTGCAAGTTGAGGTTTATTCTAAAAAACCAAAATTGAGTCAGTTTGATAAATTAGCCGACTTGGAAAAAAGAACGATTACAGACGAGGAAACACTTGCCTTAATCGAGAAACACATTAGTAAATTCTTAAAATTTTAAGCATGTATTTAGTTTTAGCACTAGGAGCAATTTTAGCATTTATGGCCATCTTATTTATCCAGTCTGGATTAGATAAGGTATTTGATTTCCAGGGTAATATGGAGTGGCTTAAAGGGCATTTTAGTAATTCGCCCCTTAAAGGCATGGTTGGATTTATGGTGGTAACCTTAACCTTGTTAGAGCTTGCCAGCGGTGTTTCCTCTCTATTAGGACTAATTTATTTAATTGGGATGGGAATAGAGGCAGCTCAGCCCATAGCAAATTATGCCATGATTCTATGCAGCACATCTTTCCTCGCTTTATTTTTTGGTCAACGTATGGCTAAAGATTATGCTGGAGCAGCTAGTATTCCCGCCTATTTTATTATTGCAGTAATTGGTTTTATCCTTCTTTCCCTAATTTAATTTGAACTGGAGCCTTTAAGCCCAGAAACTTCAAATAAATAGGATAATATAACTACCAGGGCGCAGCCCAATAGGTTAAACCATAAAAAGCCAAGGTCGCTAAAGCAGAAGAATAATATTACCACTGCTTCTGCAATTATGGCTGCAATAAAGGTTGGTTTTCCAGATACTTTTTTCATGAAAAAGGCAACTAGGAAAACTCCCAGTATGGTTCCGTAAAATAGGGAGCCAAGAATGTTTACGGCTTCAATTAGGTTGTCGAATAAATTGGCAGCCATTGCAAAAATAATAGCCAAGATCCCCCAGGCTAGAGTTAGCAATTTGGAGGTTTGAACACTGCTTTTTTCAGTAAAGGTTTTACCAGAAAACCGCTTAACAAAGTCTATCATCGTAGTACCAGCCAAGGCATTAATTTCCGAAGCTGTAGAGGACATTGCTGCGGAGAAAATTACCGCCAACAGTAATCCTACCAATCCAATTGGTAGTTGGTTTAGAATGAAATGTAGAAAAACATAATCTCCATCCTTTGTTTCTACCTCGGGGTTAATAAGAGCAATTTCCTCTTTTACAGAATTTCTGAGTTCCTGTTCTTTTTGGATACTAGATTTTATCCGCTCCATTTTTTCAGGATCATCCAAAGCTTCTTCCCAAGAAATGGTATTTGCCAATTTACTTTGCTCTATTGCTTGATAGTCTTCCTCTAACCTTAGGAGGCTTTCTTCGCTGTCGGCAGCCTTTGCTTCTGCCCATCCTGGACTATTAAAAAAGACTGGAGCTGGATTGAATTGGTAAAAAACAAACACTAAAACACCGGTTAGTAGGATAAAAAACTGCATTGGGATTTTAATAGCCGCATTAAAGAGCATCCCCATTCTAGCGGCTTTAACATCTTTTCCACCAATGTATCTTGCTACCTGCGATTGATCGGTTCCGAAGTAGGAGAGTGCTAGAAAAAATCCACCCAATAAACCAGACCACAGGTTGTACCTATTACTAAAATCTGGAGTTAAATCCACAATATTCATTTTGCCTAAGGCTCCAGCAAAGTGCAAGGCATCTCCAAATTTCATTTCCTCGGGAAGGGAATTAAGCAAAATGTAAAATGCCATTCCCATCCCCACCATGATAACGGCCATTTGTTGCCTTTGGGTTTGCGCTACAGCCTGGGTTCCGCCCGCTACAGTGTATATAATTACCAGGACACCGATAATCATAACGGTTATGTACAGTGGCCAATTAAGTAGGGTGGATAAAATAATTGCGGGGGCGTAAATGGTAATTCCAGCTGCAAGCCCCCTTTGAATTAAGAATAAAAGCGCGGTAAAAGATCGAGTTCTGCTATCGAAACGTTTTTCCAAAAACTCGTAAGCGGTAAATACCTTTAAATTAACAAAGCGGGGGATAAAAAATGCACATACAACTATAAGTGCAAGGGGCAAACCAAAATAAAACTGGATGAATCGCATGCCATCCTCGTAGGCTTGTCCTGGTGTACTTAGAAAAGTAATTGCACTAGCCTGTGTAGCCATTACTGATAATCCGACTGCCCACCAATTTAAGCTATTGTTACCTCGAAAATAAGAACTTAGACTTTCTTGTTTTCTATTCTTATACCATCCAAAAAGGACGATAAAAGCTAGGGTCCCGCATAGAACCAACCAATCTATCCAATTCATGAAAAATGCTGTGTTAGGTAGTAGTACAATACAATCTGGAGGAGAAGAAATCCTAAAATCCACCAGTAGCGTTTCCTCCAATATTTTTTATCATCCACCATTACATTTCGATTAGGTTAACGAATAAGCGATATGCTCCGGGAACCCCTGCTGGTAATTGACGGAAAAATGAAATCCCCGCGTATGTGATATGACCTTTTCCGAAATTCCCAATTAGTAAACTTCCTTGGTGCGGTTCTTCTCCAGGATCGTTCATTTCAAAGAGTGGCGTAAAATCCTTACTCCAGGATTCCGCAAAATATAAACCACGCTCTTGAACCCAGTTTTCAAAATCTTTTTCCCCAATTTTATTTGGAACATTTAATGCAGGATGTTTTGGTTCTAGGATAGTGATTTCCGCATCTTCCCTTGTAACTCGGTTGCGTCCTAATTGCAGGTCTGTAGGGGCAATGGGGGCTTTTAGGTTGGAAAGGAAGTTTAGAGTATTGTACTGCACCAATAAATTACCTCCATTTTTAGCGTAGGCCCAAAGATCCTCTGCCTTTTCTGCAAGCCAATCATTAGTGTTATATGCTCTTATACCTGTAACAATAGTGTGGTAACTGCTTAATTTAGACTTACTCCAGTTCGACTGCTCTAATACCTCTACTTTATAACCAAGATTTTGCAGGATCTCTGGAATATCGTCACCTGCACCAGGTATATATCCTATTACCTTATTACTTAGCTTAGTTTTAACCGCTGACAATCTAATTTTTGCACCGTCCTGGATAGTTTGCGTAAGGATGTGAGGATATTTAACCTGCTGTAACTGCAATGCTGGGTCTTGAAGATTTTTCCAGAAAAACCTTAAGTATCCGTTTTCTGCATTTTCAGTTGGAGTAATTCGTATTGTACTTTCTACCTTTTCAAAAGGTTTAAGGGTTAAAATAGATTGTTCTAATTCTCCGGTCCAACCTTTGGGGAGGATGAAATCTAACTCCCTGGAGATTTCATTCGGCGTATTATTACTCAGGGTAAAGGAAAGTGCTCTCGACTGACCATTAATGCTTATGAGTAAAGGGTTTTTAATTTCGAAGGTAATGGGGGCGAGAACAGGAATGGGTTCATAGATTTCACCGAAATCTGGTTTTATTACCTTGTTAAAAATCGATGTTTTAATTTCAAGAGGCTTGTTGTTAATGAGAATAGATGCTGATGCCCATAGCTCGGAGCTGTTTACGGCTATTTCTAGTTCCTTTAGGTTCGAAAAGCTGTAGCTTCCAAAACTAGCATCTTCCTCCAGCCAGTACGGGGTTGAAATTTTTGTACTTCCATTTACGTGGGCTTTTATAGATTTTTCCCAGGTTTTGTTTGCACCTATGTTCTGGTTTATCTTCAATTCATTCCCATTAAAAAGGGTGATTTTCTTTAGCTCAACATTTATAGGTTGGTATGCAACTAACTCTAAATCTATGTTTAGCGAATCGTTTATGGAGGTTGATTTTTCAGAGGAGGTAGCATCGAAATGTACCATTGCCGAGGCAATGATTAAGCCTTTAATCTTGGAGGTGGCATCTTCCTTAAAAGGATTTTCCGGCATCTTTTCAATTTCACGGAGCACCGCGAACATGTTGTCGATGTTTTTCCAAGGATGTTCGTAGTTGTAATTTTTAAACAGCTGATTAAATGATTGTTGCACTTTTTCCCCTTGGTCAAACCTTCCCCAAGAAGTGTTGATTCCTTCTAAAATATCCGAAGTGAAATTGGCGCCTTTGGTATATTTAAAATACTCGGTTATTTCACCTCTATTCCAATTTCTTCCGAAGCCCTGGCATTTGTGCATGCTTCTGGCTCGTGAAGCAATTTCTCCAGTAGAGAAACCAAGTAAGGGAACTGCCTCACCCACATTTATTTTTACATCTTCCTCTAATTCTTCAGCCGATCTTCTCCAGGAGTAACTATTCCATACCAATCTGAAAGGTTGCCATGTACTTACTCTACCAAGTTGGTTTGGGTATGCCGATGCTAAAGGTGCTAGATCGAATGCCTCGGCAGCAAGAATAGCAGAGGCAGCGTGGTGACCATGTCCTGCCTGAGCGTTAGGTGGGAATCGGGTTATGATTAAATCGGGTTTAAAATACCTGATGGCATAAACTAAATCTCCAAGCACTTGGTCCTTATTCCAAATTTCTAGGGTTTCATCCGAAGACTTAGAGTATCCAAAGTCTATGGCGTGAGAGAAAAACTGCGTAGCGCCATCTATTTTTCTTGCTTCCAATAGTTCTTGAGTTCTCAGGACCCCTAATAATGGTCCTTTTTCGCTACCAATTAAATTCTGGCCGCCATCGCCTCTTGTAAACGAAAAATACGCCGTTTCAATGTGACGGTGATTTTCTAACCAAGAAATAACACGTGTATTTTCATCGTCGGGATGTGCTGCAACGTAGAGTACTCTTGTTGGTTTTGCTAGTTTCTTTAGCTCGAGTAGAATTTCGGAACTCGTTTTTATTTGGCGTTCGGGATTTTGTCCAATTGCATTTAAAATACAGATGGATAAAAAGAAAAAGAAGAAAAGTTTTTTCATGTTCTATTCTTGGCGAACCAAAAATAAAAAAGCAGGGTAGGAGGACTAAAGAATCGCTTCCTTTTATTGGTTTTTAACTATTCCTCGTAAATAATTTCCTCGTATTGAGGTAAGTAACCGACTATTCTGAATTCGGTTCTTCGGTTTTTGGCTCTGCCCACTGGGTTGTCTGATCCGTCGGGGTTTTGATTTGGCGCTATTGGTTGTTTCTCACCATAACCTTTCGCAACTAGCCTTTCGGCGGGGATTCCTTTTTTTATAAGATAATCCACCACGCTTTGCGCTCTTCGTTGTGATAGGTCTTCATTGTAAGAATCGGTTCCAAACCAATCGGTATGAGAACTTATTTCAACTTTGATGGTCTTGTTAGCATCTAAAATTTCGAAAATAGTTGTGTCGATCGTGATTTTAGAAGCGTCCGTTAAATAGTCCTTATCAAAGGGGTAGTATATGTTTCGAATAACAATGGGCTGGTTGGTTTCTGGAAGCAAATTGATTTTAGCCACTTCCATACCCTTACTCTTTTTCACCCCCTTGGTACTCAGGTCTTTCATGCCCTTTAGGTAGCCATCCTTTTCCGCAAGAATCTTATAGTTTTGGTCTGGTTCTGCGGTGAATTTATACTCACCTGTTTCGTTTGGAGTGGTTTCAGCCACTAACACATTTTTTTCACCCAAATCTTTGTAAAGGCCGACTTTAACTTTTGATTTATCATCCCCTGGAATAACAAAATCGACGGTTCCTTCCACTGATACCTTTACCAATTCCTTTATTCGGAATCTAAAAATATCGTCGCAGCAAGTACCGCTTTGTAGACTGTTCACACCCGGACGGTTTGAGGTGAAAAACCCACTAACACTGTCCTTAATTACGTAGTAAAGATCATCGGCTCCAGAATTTATTGGGCCGCCTAAATTTTGTGGTGATGCCCATTTGGTAGCGTAACCAACTATGGAAAATATGTCCATATTACCATATCCGGGCAGTCCATTGGAGGAAAAGTAAAGGGTTTTACTGGTATTGTGATACCGAGGGCA
Organism: Luteibaculum oceani; assembly: GCF_007995015.1. Lineage (NCBI taxonomy): Bacteria > Pseudomonadati > Bacteroidota > Flavobacteriia > Flavobacteriales > Luteibaculaceae > Luteibaculum > Luteibaculum oceani. The sequence goes on along the minus strand of NZ_VORB01000008.1, from coordinate 66,911 downwards.
GGTTTCATTACCTGGTGTGTTTAACTTTTTACCACAATTTTTGGGTTTACGGTAACTACCTGATTTGTCTTTAGCAACATACCAAATATCCAATCCACCTTGGCCTCCTGGTTGGTCGGAGACAAAATAAATTAATTGCGTTCCATCAGGACCTTTGGCAAATGTGGGTTGGGTTTGGGTGTACTTTTTTTGGTTGACATTTTTCAATGCCTCTGGCTCCTTCCAAACGCCATTTATTTTTTTTGCATGATAAATTTCGCAGCGATAGTAGGTGGGGCTTTCTCTTTCGCATTGCGTGTAGGCCAGCTCGTTTTTTTCATCATTGAATACCAAATTACCTATGTTAACCTTTTCGTTAGCAATAGGAAGATTGTGGTTAAAGACGCGCCAAATCGAGTCTGTTTCTACAGCCATGTACACCTTTGAAACAGGAACTTCGCTTTCTTCATATTCTAGTTTTTCGGTTCTAATAGCGGCATAATAAAGAGTGTCTCCTTGGGGGAAAGGGCTGATTTCAACGTGAGGATAATTTACGTTGTTAGGAAGGCGATGCACCTCTAACAGGGGATTGAAATTGCCTTTTTTTATAGCGAGCTCGCAGCCCTCAATTTCCTTCCGAATGAGCTGATAAGTCTCTTCGTTGGGTTCCTTGTTTAAAAACTTCCTTTGGTACCTTTCTAGATAGTAAATGGCAGATTCTGGTTTGCCAAGGTGTTTTTCGAGAAGGGCATAGCGCAATAAGTAAATTCCTTCCTCGGGGTAATCCTGAAATAACTGATAATAATAATCGCTGGCATTTAGGTAGTCTTTGGAGTTCCAATAAACATTGGCAAGGCTAGCTAGCGTTTCTTGATTTTCCCCAGTGCGGGTTAAAAGCTCTTCGTAGTAGTTCGCTGCCTGATACCAATTGCCATCCATTTCGGCAGTTTTGGCAAGTGATTTTATTTTCCAGTCGGGAATTAATCGGAGCTCGTTATCCTGGGCCTGCACATCGCGGCTTAATCCAAGAAAAACAATGCTGAAGAAGATTATTTTAAAAGCGTTCACAGATAATGCTGGTTCTAGTAGATCTAACCTTTCCGTTCCAATATATTACGCTAAACTCTATGGCGCCCTTTCCCTGGGTTGAACTTTTTAACGAAGATGTGTTAATGTCGTACGAAAAACCCAGGTCCCACCTTTCGTAATTGATGCCCACCACGGCCAAAACAGCATCTAGGTTTCTATTAACCCCGAAGCGGCTCATTATTCCCAAAAACACACTTTGAATATTGGGAGCGTTAGGTGGGAGCATATTTATGAAGTAGGATCCAAGAAGATATTCGCTTGCTTTAACCTGCTCGTGCACCAAAACCTTTGGCATAAGGGTTAAACTTTTACTTATAGGGAAGGCATAGCTAGCGTGGAAAACTTTTCGGATAGGGGTTTTAGAAGTTCCTCCTACAAGAGATTCATTGGGTTGAAATAAATGAAAACCAGCTGCACCAATCTTTAATACATTTTCTCCACTAATTTTCCTCCACGCAATGCCTGCATTTAAATCAAAAAAGGTAATCGCTGATCCAAGATTTTCACCGTTATCAGCATTGGGGTCGTGCACTCCCGTAGATGGATTGAACTGTTGGGGGAAGGTAAGTCTTGATATGTTAAGACGTTTGTTAACTAAGGCTGGCTGAATTCCAAAGCTCCATTTATTTTCCTCATCCCCAACATTTATGGCGATGGAGGTCATTACTTTATTAAAGTTTATTTCTGCTTCTCCGGATTCATCGTGCAATAAATATATACCCGCCGAAAGTGGAAGTCCTTTGTCTTCCATGTTTCTTTCAAAGCCAGTTGAATAAGAGGTGAATGGATAGTTTAAAACGCGCCATTGAGAGCGGAAGTTGGCCGAAAACCTCCAAAACCCATTGAAATTACCAGTATTAGCTGGGTTAAGGCTAAGGGGGGAGGCATCGAACTGCGTAAAATGGACGTCTTGAGAATGCGCAGCAAAGCACAATACCAAGATAGTGGTGGTAATGAGGTACTTTAACTTGGAAATAGCAATAAAAGCGCGCATTTTTATACCAACAAAAATATAATTAATGTTTAGATGGCTATTCTGGAAAGATGCATGTAATTTTTTAGATATCAAGTTATTTTTTTCAGTTTCCTTTTTACTTTTTGCATTTAATATATCAGCACAGTTGGTTGCTAACTTCGAGGCGCAAAGTGGATATGTTAAACCCGACGGCTCTGGAATAGTGGTTTGTAAACCCGATGAAGTTACATTTAAGAGTACATCTACATTTAATGGAAACCCTATAACCTTTGGGGATCCAGATTATAAATATGAGTGGATTATACAACCTAATCCCATTGTTCAAACGCAAGAGTCTCCCTCTCAGCCCTTTACTCAAGTTGGTAGTTTTAATGTTCAATTAAAAATCACACATAAACCGTCTGGTGCTTCCGAAACTATTGTTAAAAGTGGATATGTAGAGGTAGTGGAAAAACCCAAAGTGGATTTTGAAATTGCGAATAACGAGGGATGTATACCTCTGGATGTGGTATTAACCGATAAAACTGTCTTATCCGGTCCCATTTCAGCCACCTATGAGTGGGTTATTTCAGGTGCTGGATCGGGTTCCGGAACCAATCCTACCATTGTGGTTAACCAAACTGGATTATTTAATGTTTCCCTGGTTGTTACTGATGAATATGGTTGTAGGGGAGACTTAAATAAACCCTCTCTCGTAAATGCCAAGCCGCAACCTAAGGCTGGTTTTACGGTTGATAATGCCTTTGCTTGTAAACCACCATTAGATTTCACCCTAACTGCAACCGAAACCGACCCGAATTTCAATTATACCTGGTCTATTACTGGATTTCCGAATCAAAACGGCAGACAAATTTCTGGTTCTATTGGTACTCCCGGAAGTTATGATGTGTCTCTTTTGGTCGATGGCCAATATAACTGTAGAGCGGAAAGTTCCGAAAGTGGTTTGTTGGTAATTTCAGAACTAGACCCATTCTTCGAAGTTAACCAAACCATTTGTCCAGGAGGAATAGCCAATTTTAAGTTTAGAGGTAAGGATGCAGAAACCTTTAGTTGGAATTTTGGTGATGGAGGAATTTCAGATAAGGAATCTCCAAATTACCGCTATACAACACCTGGAACTTACAACGCCTGTTTAACGGTAACAGGAAATAATAACCGTTGTGATAGCACATTTTGTTTACCCATAACGGTTGAAGACATAAGCGCGGAGTTTGAACTTCCAGAGATAAATCCATGTCAGGTACCTCAAGATTTAACCTTCGACGTGGGGAACTCCAAAATTCCAGATGGATCTACAGTAGTTTGGACTGTTAACGGTGGACAATCCAAATCCGGAAATCAGGTAACCTACACATTCGATCAGTATAGAAGATATAGGATACGATTGGTTATTACCTCGCCTTCTGGTTGTGTTAGGGCAGTGGAGAAAGAATTCAAGTTAACACCTATCCAAGTATTCTTGAACGTACAGGATTTAGATGGCTGTGCTCCACATCTTGTAAATGCCAATGATATTAGTAATTACGGAGGGGTAAATGTGGTAAAACGGGAATGGATCATAAGAAAGATGCCTTCCGGTAACATTATTTTCACCACAAATACACCTAATGATCCCAATTTACAGCATACAATAGCAGAGCATGGAGATTACGAGTTAATCATGCTTATTGAGCTGGAGAATGGGTGTACTTCAGGTGTAACTAGAGATATTCAGGTAGGTATTAAGCCTACGGCGGAGTTTAATTTTTTTCCTCAGGATACCTGTGCTCAAGAACTAACTTTATTTAGGGATACATCGTACGTACTACTCGATGGAGTGAAGCGCTACGATTTGATTGATTCCTGGTTCTGGGTAATGGGTGAAGGAACATTTAATGAGCAGCATCCAGAGGTTAGGCATACTCAAAAGTTTAGCGATACATTAAATGGTTTGCCAGAGGGTCATATGGGACCCGGAAATATGGGGAGATTCGATGCTGAGTTGATTGTTTCTTACAACGGATGTAGGGATACGCTCAAAAAGTTTGAAATTTATGGTAAATGGGGACCTGTAATGGGAACCATTGCTCTCTCGCAGCCATGTGGATCTGATACGGCTTATGTTATGATCAATTCAGCTGGTTGGACTCAGCGAACATGGTCTATTAATTTTACGGATCCTTCCAAAAATGATACAATCATTATTGAGCAGTTTCCCAGTTACAAGGATACGGTATACAACGGAATGGTGGTCGATGCCTTAACTCATTCTCAGCGTACGGTAACTACCGATACACTTAAGATATATGCGCCAGCTCCAGAGGGTTTTGTAGGGTCTGTAACGGTAACAGCGGTAAACAATGCCTTTAACTCGGCAAATGGCTGTGAGGTGACTAATTTCATAGCGCGAGGCAAGTCATTAACCGAAGTGGTAATAATACCTGATGAGTTGTGCTATCAAGGGTTTAGTGGGAAAAATTCCGTTTTCCTAGAATCCATGCCAGGTTGGAGGAATCACAAATGGTTTGTAGAAAGAGAGGGCGTTTTAACCTACCTGGACCAAAATAAGTCATATACCTATACCCCCCCAGCGGGAAAGGATAGCACATTTGAAGAGACAATCGTTGTAGTATTTGCCTATAACTCCGTCTGCCCCGATACCGTAAGAAGAAAAATTACTTGGAAGGTTCCAAAGGTAGATGTGGAACTTGAAAGTGGTGATTTAATTGCTTGTGCTGGTAACCAGATTGATGTAAAAGCCACAAAATCGCCGGGTACAAATATTACGAAGTGGGAGTGGATTTTATTTAATACCGGCCCAAACCCAAGGGTGGCCATTGATACCATCTTCGAACAAGACCCCGGACCCATAGCTTTTGAGAACAAAGGGACCTATTTTCTGTACATGAAGGCTACAGACGCAGAATTTTGTCCCACGCCTCAGGATCTAGGCTTTAATATCACCATTCGAAATCCTGATATTAATTTTTCTGTAGATAAGGTAGGGTACTGTAAGGGCGAAGAATTAAAATTGACCAACAACACCAATTTCGAGGAAGATTTAGATTACAAATGGTTTATTAATGGAGTTAATTTCTCCAATGACTCAGCTCCATCCTTGGTGTTAACACAGGTGGATACTTTTGATATAAAGTGTATTGGTTTTAACGCCACTTGCGTGGATTCTTTGGAAAGAAAAAACGCTATATCTGTTGACCCCATTCCAAGTTTTGCAATCACTACTGATTCCAATTTCACGAATTGCCCGCCCTTGATAACAGAGTTTTCGGCCGACTTTGTGGAGCCTTATTCTGGCTACATCTATAAATGGGATCTTGGTGTTGGTGGTTCAACTCTAGATACTACCATTGGGTTTTATGACAAGCCTGGAACTTACGATGTTAGTTTGATAGTGACCACACCAAACGGTTGTTCAGATACCATTACCGTTCCAGAAATGATAGAAATTGAGGGGCCTTTTGCCGATTCCATTTCGGTTAGTGACGATGCCTTTTGTGCTAATGACACTTTTCAGCTTACCGTTCACGGTGCTATAAATACACAACTATATAGTTGGAATTTTGGGGATGGGATTTCCCAACAAATTACCCCTCCAGACTCAACTGTTAAGTACGCATACGATAGAGGGTACTCCGATCCTATAACTGTCACATTATTCCTAATAAACGGTACCTGTAAGGTTCCTTACCAAAAGGAGTTAATTGTAGATGAATTAACTGCTTTTATAGAGCCCTTACCAGTAGATACTTTCTGTTCGGTTCCACAAACATTACAGTTCGTGAGTATTTCTCAGGGAGCAAATATTTCTAATGTAGAATGGGATTACGATAAACAAGGCTTTGGTCCGTCGGATACGAAAACCTATACCGATTACGGAACCTTTACCACAACCTTGCGAGTAAGTGATGACGCAACAGGATGTTCGGATATCGACTCCATTCAACTATGGATTTTTGAAAAACCACCTTTAGTTGTGAGTCCAAATGATACCCTTTGCTTCGGGGAAACTGCGGTCTTAAAGGCAACAGGCGCTATGAAATATAGCTGGAATCCGGTATTAGATTTAACTGATGTTTCGGGAAATAAAGATTCAAGTGAAGTTGAGGTTGATCCCCCAACATCAAGAGAATATACAGTTACGGGGATAGACACCCTGACCAAATGTGTTATAGATAAATCGGTTAAGATATTCCGCGATTCTACGTTCATAGATTTTAATCCGGTCTATTCCGACACCTGTCAAAAAGCGACGATAGGTATAAATTACAGTGCAAATCCGCCATACGTAGGAAATACGATCTGGGATATCTCTGGGGAAAATCACGATTTTCAGACGACTAATGCAATAACTGCCTTCAGTGCGGGATCGCCAGACACTATTTATTTTGAATTGTCTGGTTATGATAAACATCCAAGATGTATCCAAACTAAAACAAAAAGTGTGGTGATATACCCCGAACCTGAGGTGTCTATCATTGCTGATACTGTTTTGTGTGATGGAAATAGTATCGTGCTATTTAGTTCGGGTGGAGATACGGTTAGGTGGGATGTAAATCCGCCGATTATGACCTTACCTTCTGCACATAACCCCAATATTACCCCAACCAATACCGCTATTTATACCGTAACGGTAACAGATACCCTTGCCTTTTGTGAAAGCGATACGGCCGTGGAGGTATTCATTGATAAGTCTAAAGCGGATGTGGTGCTTACCAGAATAGATACCTGTGGATCGGGGCGAGTGCAATTTTCCGACTTAGGATCCATTGGTGTTCAGTTTGTAATGGATTGGGGTAATGGTGTGGTCGATAGTTTACCGGGAGGAATTTCCAATGAAATGCTATACAGCAATGTTGGTGTATATAATCAGATGTTTATAGCGAGAGACAATCCATATTTTAAAACACATTGCCAGGATACCCTAAAATGGAGATACGAGGTATATGATTTGCCTGTTGCTATTGCCGAAACGCCAGACCCCATTATTTGTAATTACGATACAATCCAGCTAACAGGTAAAGGTGGGATATTGTATGCGTGGTCACCATCGGAGTCCCTGTCCGATACCTCTGTAGCGAAACCACTTGCCTTCCCTGATTTTAATACCCAGTACCAGTTAATTGTTACGGATGTAAATAATTGCAGGGATACAACCACAGTTGAGGTAGATGTTGTTCCCGAGTTTATAATTGACCCCAAACAACAGAGCGATACCATTAACATCGGTGATTTTATCTTACTCTCCTTTGATGTTGTGGATTCCCTTTCATTGGCGCATTACGATGCGAACATTAATTGGGTAAATACCTATGCTATAGACTGTGCGACCTGCAGAGAGAATAATGCTCAGCCATTAAAAACCTCGGATTATACCATAACGGTTATTGACGAGCCTCATGGATGCTATCCCAAGCAGTTTTCATTCGAGATTTTTGTAAAGGAAGAGTATCAAATGGATATTCCATCTGGGTTTACTCCAAATAACGACGATGTAAATGATAGGATTTTTGTTCGTGGTTTGGGAATCAAGGAGCTGGAGAATTTCACCATCTACAATCGATGGGGAGAGGTAGTATATCAGAGTTCAGATTTAAATGAAGGCTGGGATGGATTTTACAAAGGGAAGGTTCAAAACGATGAGACCTATGTTTACCAAGCAACTGTGAGGTATTACAATGAAACTACGGAATCCAAACGAGGTTATATAACCATTCTTAAGTAGGAATGAAGTTTAGGTCTAATTTCGATTTTCAATACCCTGGAAGTCCTCTTGGCTACACAAGCAGTATCGATTTAATGGGGTCATGTTTTACGGAGCGTATTGGCACAAAGCTCCATCAGGCGAGGTTTGATGTGGAAAATGGTCATTTCGGTACGCTCTTTAACCCCGTATCTATTTTCCAGTTAATTGAAATTGCATTAGATGATATCCCTTTTTCCCCTGAGCTCATTTGTGAAAAAGATGGGAGCTTCGTTCACTATCTCTCTCATAGCCAGATTAATGGTGCTAAGCCAGAGGATTTATTAGCCAACTTAAACTCGGCTAGGAGTAATTTGAAAAAAAGACTTCTGGCTGCAGATAAATTGGTTTTAACCTTTGGAAGTGCTTTTGCCTACAGGCTAATATCTTCAGGGGTTCTGGTGGCGAATTGTCATAAACAAGCGAACGGAAACTTCAAAAAGGAGTTGTTATCCGTGAATTTCATTGTAGAACAGGGTATTGGGGTACTCTCAAAATTGAAAGAATTAAATCCAAAATTGGAGATAATTATTACTGTTAGCCCCGTAAAACACCTTAGAGATGGTGTTGTAAATAACAAACTTTCCAAGTCTATATTGCGACTGGTTTGCCACGAATTAGAAAGTGCGATAAAAGGAGTTTGTTATTTACCCGTTTTGGAATGGGTGGAGGATGACCTTCGGGATTATCGATTCTACGGAGCCGATTTAGCCCATCCAAATGAAATGGCCGAGCAGTACATTTGGGAGCAGTTTTTATCTTCCTGTTTTACCGTTGAAACTATTCAACAAATTGGTCAAGTATTTCGCCTAAATGGAAAAATAGCTGCCTTGAGTAAGACAGCTATCCAGAAGTATGAAAAGGAAATTAATACCGTGAATACCTGGGTTGCACGACCTTTTAGTTTAACTGAAAACTAATATTATCAATCTGGGCTAGTCTATCCAAAATTTCAGAGTTTGACTCTATCTTAATCGTTTTACTCATCATTTCTAGCTCTATTTTAGAGGAGGGGTCAAATACCTTAATCTTAAGATTTAGGTTACCCTTTTGGTCCTGAACAATACCTTCAATGTTTTCTATAAATTCCTCGTTTATCGAGCTTAACTCGGTTTTAATTAAGATTTCCTTGGTCTCTTCTCTGAGTACATTTTCCAATGCAGCCATTTTTTGAATCTTCACTTCCTTGGCGTCGTTTCTCCAACGCAAGGTTGTGATGATACATCTGGCATAAACAAAGGTGTTTGGAATTAACTCTGGTCTAAGCTTTTTGTATTCATCTCTAAAGACTAAGAATTCATGAGCCCCCGAATAATCTTCCAATGTGAAGCGACCAAAAGGATTACCTTTCTTATCTCGAAATTCAGCCACAGAGGTAATCATTCCTATAATTCTTATTTCGCTTTTGCGAATGTTTTCGGGAGCCGAAAGCTCTACGATATCTGTGTTTTTAAAGAAGGCAATTTCGTGTTTGTATATATCTAGTGGATGCCCTGAGATGTAGATTCCCACCACTTCCTTCTCCCTATTTAATCTATAGAGTTCATTCCAAGGTTCAATTTCGGGAATAGGTGGATTTTGGATAGATACTTCGCTCGCATTTCCAAACAAATCTGGTGGTGCGTCTTTAGATTCTTGGTAAGACTGCCCAAATCTAACCAGGGTGTCGAGGTAATTGGTTCCGTTGTTGTTTTCGTGGAAATAGGTGCTTCTGTGGCATTCAGAAAACCCATCTAAGGCACCCGCAAGCACTAGGCCTTCTAGCGTCTTTTTGTTGATGAGTTTATAGTTTATGCGCTTAAAGAAATCGAAAACATCCTTATAGGGTCCGTTTTCTAATCGTTCTTCAACTATCGCATTTACGGCACTTCCACCAACACCTTTTATGGCGCCCATTCCAAATCTAATTTCACCCTTATCATTTACTTTAAAGTGGTAACCAGATTCGTTTACATCAGGTCCAAGCACAGGAGACTTCATTCTACGGCATTCCTCCATAAAGAAGGTTACCGTCTTAATGTCGTTCATGTTGTTGGAAAGTACCGACGCCATGAATTCGGCAGGGTAGTGGGCCTTTAAATATGCTGTATGGAAGGCAACATATGCATAACAGGTAGAGTGTGATTTGTTGAATGCATAACTCGCAAATGCTTCCCAGTCTTTCCAAACCTTCTCACAGATATCTCTGGCATGCCCATTTTTCTCACAACCTTCGAGAAACTTGGGTTTCATCTTGTCCAGAACATCTTTTTTCTTTTTACCCATTGCTTTACGCAGGGTATCTGCTTCACCCTTTGTAAATCCTGCAAGCTTTTGGGATAAAAGCATTACTTGCTCCTGGTAGACGGTAATTCCATAGGTTTCCTTAAGAAACTCTTCCATGGCATCCAGGTCGTAGGTAATTTCTTCCTTTCCGTGTTTACGAGCAATAAAGTTGGGGATGTACTGAAGAGGACCTGGCCGGTACAATGCGTTCATAGCAATTAAATCGGCAAATTGATCCGGTTTAAGTGCTTTAAGGTGCTTTTGCATTCCAGGAGATTCATACTGGAATATGGCTACGGTTTCGCCTCGTTGGAATAATTCATATGTTTTGGGGTCATCAAGGGGAATATCGTCTGGAACAATTTCCACTCCATGGCGCTCCTTAACATTATCTATGGCGTGGTTAATGATTGTAAGCGTCTTTAGCCCAAGGAAATCCATTTTAAGGAGTCCAGCATCTTCCACCACGGCATTATCGAACTGGGTTACCCTTAAATCTGAGTCTTTTGCAGTAGCAACCGGTACAAAATTGGTGATATCCTCTGGGGTTATGATTACCCCACAGGCGTGTACTCCGGTGTTTCTCACCGAGCCCTCTAAAACCTTTGCTTGGTTGATAGTTTTCGCGGTTAAGTCCTTTCCTTCAGCCAGTTTTCTGAATTGCAGGGCCCGCTCCATATCGTCACTTCTGATTTTTTCTTTAAGTGCCTTTTCCTCGGCATTAAGAAGGAAACCAAGTTTACAGTTATCGGGAATTAGCTTAGCAATGCGATCGGCATCCGGAAGTGGCAATTCAAGTACTCTGGCAGTATCTCTAATGGCCGATTTTGCCGCCATAGATCCATAGGTGATAATTTGAGCCACCTGGTTTGCTCCATACTTATCAATTACCCAGTCGATAATTTTACCTCTACCTTCATCGTCAAAGTCAATATCGATATCGGGCATGGATACACGATCAGGATTTAAGAAACGCTCAAATAGGAGATCGTACTTGATAGGGTCTACGTTCGTGATACCAATACAGTAGGCTACGGCTGACCCCGCAGCAGATCCACGTCCCGGACCAACTGATACACCCATTTTTCTTGCTTGGTTGGTGAAATCCTGAACAATTAAAAAGTAACCGGGGTATCCAGTGTTGGCAATCGTAGCAAGCTCAAAATCCAGTCTTTCTCGGATTTCGTCGGTAATTTCACCGTAGCGTTTTTTTGCTCCCTCGTAAGTTAGGTGCCTTAAATAGGCATTTTCACCTCTATTTCCTCCGTCCTTATCATCTTCAGGATCTATAAACTCCTCGGGAATGGCAAATTTGGGGAGCAATACACTTCTGGATAGCGTGTAGGGCTCAATTTTTTCTACTATCTCGTTGGTGTTACTTATTGCCTCCGGAAGATCTATGAAAATGGATTTCATTTCCTCTGGCGACTTGAAATAATATTCTTGATTAGGAAGTCCGAATCTAAATCCACGTCCCTTACCTACTGGAGTGCTCATGCGTTCACCATCTTTTACACACAGTAAAATTTCATGGGCTTCGGCATTTTTCTTCTCTAGGTAGTAGGTGTTATTAGCTGCGATATATTTAACCCCATGTTTTTCGCAAAACCGCAGCAGAACTTCATTGGCTTTGTCTTCTTCTACCTGGCCATGCCGAAGCAGTTCAACGTAAAAATCATCTCCAAATAAATCTTTGTAGTAGCAAAAGGCCTCTTCCGCCTGGTTTTCACCGACGTTTAAGATTAAATGGGGTATTTCAGAATTTAACCCACCAGATAATAGGATTACATCATTTTTATATTGTTCTAGGAGCTTTTTGTCTATTCTAGGCAGGTAATAGAATCCTTCTGTGTTGGCAAGGGAAGCCAACTTGGCTAGGTTATGGAAACCGTTTTTATTTTTTGCGAGTAGTACCGTGGGGTATCCGTTGTCTTTAAACTCCTTGTTTTTATGGTCTTTACAAAGATTAAGTTCTACTCCAAGGATAGCCTTAAGCGGTTTTAAATCTGTTTCTTCTCCCGCTTCAGCTGCTTCTGCAATTTTCTTTTCAATTTCCTTGTTTTTGGCGTTAATGGTTTCTACAAACTGAAATCCCGCCATCATATTTCCATGATCACTTAAGGCAACCGCGGGCATTTTATATTGAACTGCTCTGTCCACCAATGCTTTTATTTCTGTGGTGGATTGCAGAACCGAAAATTGACTGTGATTGTGAAGATGAGAAAAGGGAACATCTGAAAGCAGGGCTTTATTTTCCTTTATTTCCGTTTTACTGGGCCCTTTAGATTTGGATTCTTCTTCAATATCATCAAACTCAACATCGTCAGGGAGGTAGGGTTCGATGTTTAATCCAATAGCCTTTATGGGCTGTGGATTCTTAGATTTAAAATTTTCGAAGAAATCCGTGGGAAGATCTAAATAGGGTTTGGGGAAATCATCGCGTCTTAACAACTCCAGAAAACAGCGAGCGGTGGCTTCAACATCGGCTGCAGCGTTATGTGCAGCATCAAATCCCTCACCAAATAATTTATGATGTAGCTCTTCGAGTTTTGGCCATTTAAATTTTCCACCCTTACCACCAGGAATCTGACAATAATTGTCGGTATCCTTCATGGTGTCGGCAATCTTTAATTCCCCCAGCTTGGTTTCTTTTTCCAAACGGAAAAACTCACAAAGCATAACATTGATATCAAACTCAACGTTGTGACCCACTGAAAATTCCGACTTTTCTACGGCCTTGTTAAATTCATCCAGAACGAATTCCAGAGGCATACCCTGGCGTTCCGCCCTTTCGGTGCTTATGCCATGAATTTGCTGGGCATTAAAGGGGATGGTAAAACCATCGGGTTTAACAATGTAGTTTTTAACCTCCACTAACTCACCGTTTTCATTGTGGAGCTGCCAAGCCAACTGTACCAGTCTTGGCCAGTTGTCGGTGTTTTTATAAGACTCCTGAAATGAAAGTGCTTTCCCGGTAGTTTCGGTATCGTAAATTAAAAACATGGTCGGTCTGGAATTGAACATTAAAAGTACGTCCAATAGTGCCTTTTTGAAAGCATTGTTAGTAAATTTGGATAACTTGCATTAACCCTGTAAACATAGCTTTTATAGGTATTTTAGACTAATTGGTCGGATTATTAGTAAAAAGCCAGCTTTTGTTTTCTTTATTCAACGTATTACTTTATCCATGAGCAAAATTTCCTCTTCCTCCGAATTTCTCAATACGCCTAAATTTTTTGAAACTATAGAAGATTTAGCCAACATAGGTGCATGGGTGTTGGATTTAGAAACGGAAAAAACTATTTGGTCTAAACAGGTTTATGCCATTTACGATTTAGATCCTAAAACGGCTACCGATTTGGAGCAAGGTGTTTCCTATTACACCAATCAAAGCCAAATATTATTGACGGATGCTATTTCCAAATGCCTTGCTACTGGCACAACTTTTAGGCTTAAGCTCCAAATTGTATCAGCTAAAAAAGTGAAGAAGGATGTCTTGGTGGTAGGAAAACCAGAATTTAAAGGGGAGAAGATCATTAAGTTGTGGGGGGCCATTCAGGATATTACCGATTACGAAACCCAGGTAAGGCTGTTGGAGGACGAGCAGATTAAGCTTAATACTGCGCAGTCATTGTCCCAGTTTGGGCATTACGAAACGGATTTAGTGAAGCAGACTTGGACTGCCAGTGATCGCTTTTGTAGGATTTTCGGTTTCAACAAAAGTGAGGAGCCATTTACCATGAGTGAATTTGAGGAAATTGTGCATCCAGAGGATCATGAAAGGGTTATGAAGGACTTTACGGATGCCTTAATCAAAAAACAAGATTTCTACTGCGAGTACCGATGTATTAACCGCAAAACAAAAGAAACCATTTGGGTAAAATCCACCTCAAAAGTGGAATACGATAAAGATGGAACCCCAATTAAAATTTTAGGGGTAAAGTACGATGCAACCCAGTATGTGAAAGATCAAGCTAAGCTTAAGGAAGCTAACGAAAGTCTCGAGGAAAAAAACTTACAATTAGAACAATTTGCCTATGTAACCTCTCACGACCTTAAAAGCCCCATAAATAATATTCGATCATTTGTGGAGTTAATTCGTGATGAAATAGAACCATATAAAAACGAGGAATTAGAGACTTATTTAAACTACGTTAAAGAGGCTGGAGACAGGGTGGCTTTGCAAATTAGTACATTGTTGGCGCATGCCAAGATAGGGCTGGATAGAGAAATTGGTGAAGTAGACTTAGCAAAAGTATTGCGAAACGTACAAGAAGATTTGCGTTATCACATCAAAGACACCAACGGAACATTAGAAATTCCTGATCAACTGCCTGTCATTTATGGTGATGAAACCGAATTGAGAATTTTATTCCAGAATCTTATTTCCAATGGATTAAAATTTTCCAAGGAAAATCAGGCACCCATGGTGAAAATTTTCTACGAGTTCTCAGGGGATTATCACAAATTTTTAGTGGAGGATAATGGTATAGGTATACCACCGGAAGAATTGGAGAGTATTTTTGAAATGTTCTCTAGATCCAGTGTGTCTTCGAGTTTTAAAGGTAGTGGTATAGGATTGGCCCACTGCAAGAAAATTGTGAACCTCCACAATGGTAAAATAGAAGTAAAAAGTGAACTTAATAAAGGAAGTACTTTTATAATTATGCTTCCAAACAAGATCTAACAATTCGTATAAGGAAACTCAACAGTTCCAAAGACTTTCATTAATTTCCAGCCCCAAAGTAAAACACATGAAGAAAATATTGCTTTATGGTGTCGCGGCTGGATTTTTGTTTTCTTGTAATCAAACCACCGAAGAGGCCAAGTCAGAAGTTAAAAAGGAAGATAAGTTTGAGTATCTAGCAGAACAGTTTGCGGACTTAAAAATTCTTCGATATAAAATTCCTCAATGGGATCAGTTGGATCTTAGACAGAAAAAGCTGGTTTATTTCTTAACCCAATCGGGTTATGCAGGTAGGGATATAATGTGGGATCAAAATTATCGCCACAACCTAACCATTAGAAAGGCCTTAGAAAAAATTGTTCGTGAATACGATGGTGATAAATCAGGAAAAGATTGGGAGAATTTTATGGTATACGTTAAGCGTGTATGGTTCTCTAACGGTATCCATCACCATTATAGTACTGCAAAAATTCTTCCTGAATTTTCTAAGGATTATTTTGCAAGTTTATTAGCAGCAACGGGTCAATCTCTTGAAGGGGAGGTGGTTAAAGCTATTTTCGATCCAAGCTTTGACGCGAAAAAAGTTAACCTAGATCCCGAAAAAGGATTACTGAAAGGTTCTGCGGTTAATTTCTATTCGCCGGATGTTACTGAGAAAGAGGTCGATGCCTTTTATGCTAAAAAGATGGACAAGTCAGACTTGGAACCAATTTCCTACGGACTAAACTCAAGAATAGCAAAGGTTAATGGGGCGTTGGTTGAACAAGTGTATAAGGTCGGCGGATTGTATGGTCCGGCTTTAGAAAATGTTATTTCCTGGTTAGAAAAAGCCAAAGAAGTTGCAGAAAATGAGCAGCAAGCTTTAGCTATTAGCTTGTTGATAGATTACTATAAAACTGGTGATCTTAAAACCTGGGATGCTTTCAATATCGCATGGGTAAATGATACCTTAAGTGAAATAGATTTTATTCACGGATTTGTTGAGGTGTATAACGATCCAAAAGGATACCGTGGTTCTTACGAGTCAATCATCGAGATTAAGGATTTTGAAGCTTCTGAGCGCATGGCTATGCTTCAAAAAAATACCCAGTGGTTCGAAGATAATGCTCCTATTATGCCAAAACATAAAAAGGAAAAAGTAAAAGGTGTTTCATACAAGGTTGTTAACGTGGCTGGTGAGTCTGGAGATGCTTCTCCTTCAACGCCAATTGGAGTAAATCTTCCTAACGCCAACTGGATTAGAGCTAATCACGGATCTAAATCTGTAAGTTTAGGAAATATCGTTTCAGCTTATAGCGAGGCTTCGGCAGGGGGCATTCTTGAAGAGTTTGCTTTTAACGAAGAGGAAGTGGAGCTTTCTAAGAAACACGGAAAATTGGCAGGTAAACTTCATACTGCTCTTCACGAAGTAGTGGGCCATGCATCTGGGAAATTGGAGCCCGGTGTAGGTACTCCTAAGGAAACATTAAAGAACTACTCATCTACAATAGAAGAGGGTAGAGCCGATCTTGTAGCGCTTTACTATTTGATGGATCAGAAAATGATTGATTTAGGATTGATGACAACCCTTGACGTGGGGAAAGCTGAATATCAATCATACATTAGAAATGGTTTAATGCTTCAACTTAGAAGGTTAGCTGTTGGTGAAGATGTAGAGGAAGCTCACATGAGAAACAGACAGTGGATTTCTAAATGGGTTTACGAAAAAGGTAAAGCAGATAACGTAATCGAGAAGGTCGTAAAAGAAGGTAAAACCTACTTTGTTATCCGAGATTACGATAAACTTAGAGCCTTATTCGGAGAATTGTTGAAAGAGGTTCAGCGCATAAAATCTCAAGGAGATTACGAAGCTGCTAAAAATTTGGTAGAAGGTTACGGGGTTAAAGTAGATCAAGATATCCACCAAGAAGTATTGGATAGAGCGGCTAAATTTAAGTCGGCGCCATACGGTGGTTTCATCAACCCAAGATTAGTACCTGTTACTAATGATGCTGGGGAAATTACCGATGTTAAAGTGGAATATGTTGGGAGCTTTACCGAGCAAATGCTAGAATATGCTGAGAAATTCGGTGTATTGTAATTTTCCAACCTAGAGTTATCTCAAAGCCTCCCAAATTGGGGGGCTTTGTTGTTTTATAAGCCTATGTATTACTTTTACCCCCGTGCTTAGAGATATTTATCGGCTATTAAGAAAAGAGATACAGCAGGAGTTAAGTGAGCAAAACGCAACCTTGGTAATATTGCTCTATGTATTAAGTTCTGTTTACGTAACCTATTTGTGTTTTACCAAGGTGCTTAGTATAAGCACCTGGAATGCATTATTTTGGGTAATTGTTCTTTTCGGGGCCTTTAACGCTACACTTAGAGTTTTTGATAAGGAACAAGGTGGGAAAGATTTGTTCCTTTCTCAATTGGTAGCACCGCAGGTTATTTATTGGGCAAAAGCAGTATTTGCATCGCTGTTAAGTATAGTAGTTGCGGGAATAGGATTCGCATGCTTTGTCGTTTTTATGGGGCTTCCCAGTGAAACCACCCTGGCATCTGTAGCCTGGTTTGGTCTTTTAATCTTACTGGCTGGTCTTGGATTAGGAGCGCTATTGGCTCTTATTAATGGTATTGCTTTTAAATCTGGTAACTCCATCGGGATGGCCAGTATTCTCGGTCTTCCGCTTTCTATGCCGCTAGTGATTTTATTGATTCGAATTTCTACACACATATTGGCCGGACAGCCTATAGCTGTATTCCAAAAGTATTTTTTGTCTTTATTAGCTTTAGATCTTATAATTCTGGTCTTGGCATCCCTCTTATTTCCCTACCTTTGGCGCGATTAAAAAGCGGGAATGAGAAACAGCTGGAAATTGCTTGCCATTCTGTTAGTAACCTACGCCTGTATCAGTAGTTTTTTTCTACCAATGGCACCGGGTTTGCAGTCGGTAAATCCAACCACCAAATCAGATTCAACTTTCACCTTAACCGTTAGTGGGTATAACACGCATTTCGATGCCGATACCGTGGTGCTTTGGCTTCAAAGCGAAGACAAGCAGGCAGTGCGCCCTGTTGCTGAGGAAATTTACAGTGCTACCATTGGTTCATTCGAATTTCAAACGAAGGATTTCCCCCAGAACGGAAATTACTCCTTATGGGTTTATAATAACATCGATAAAACACTTTTTTTACCTCAAGCCCATTTTGTAGAGCAAAGCACAGATTCAGTGCTTCACACCACTTTTGATCGCAGTGCATACGTTATGGGGCGCGATAAATTTGAAATTCCTTTTAAGAATATTCTTTACGAAACCATTAGAAATTTAAACTTCCACGTTACTATGTGGTTTGTTCTGCTAATTCTAATGACCATTTCGCTGGTATACTCCGTTAAATACTTAAATGGCGACAACCAGTTAATCGATATAAAAGCATCGCAAGCGGCAAAAGTTGGATTGTATTTTGCTCTTCTTGGAATTATTTCGGGAAGTATTTGGGCTAAATATACCTGGGGTGCCTGGTGGGTAAAAGATCCGAAATTAAATGGTGCTGCCCTCTCTTTCTTAGTGTATCTCGCTTATTTGGTTTTACGTCAATCCATTCCAGACGACGAAAAAAAGGCACGTATATCTGCGGTATACAACATATTTGCCTATGTGTTAATGATCGTATTTATTCAGGTATTGCCACGATTAACCGACTCCTTGCACCCAGGAAATGGTGGTAATCCGGCGTTTAGTCAGTACGATCTTGACAATAACTTAAAAATGATTTTCTATCCAGCTGCTTTAGGTTGGATATTAATAGGTATTTGGATCTGGACCATTAAAGTCAGAATCCAGAAAATAGAATTACATACAGATAATGAAGAGCTGTAAATACATTTTGTTTTTAATCGCTGTGGCGATATCACAATTCACTTATGGGCAAACCCCAAGGGTGAACGAGTTTCAAGGGAAGTTTGGTGTTTTTATCGCTGTAGCCCTTGTGGTTTTAGTGGGGATTTTTGTTTTGCTCGTTATGCTAGATCGGAAAACCAAACGACTGGAGAATAGGTTAAATGAATTAAAAGATAAGTAATGGGAAAGTCGAAAATTTTAATCCTTTTGGTGCTGGCTACCCTAATAGGTTTTTTAATAAGCTCAATCTACGATAGTAGTACCTATGCTTCGCTATCGGAGGCTTTCGAGGACCCAAACTCTGAGTTTCACGTGGTGGGTGTTCTTGATAGATCATTTCCAGTAGAGTATAACCCCATTGAAAATGCACAGCTTACTAAGTTTAAGATGGTAGATAACAATGGCGATACAGCAATGGTTTACCTAGAAAAAAGTAAGCCCCAGGATTTTGAGCGAAGCGAAAATGTGGTGGTTATTGGAAAGGCCAAGGGAGAGGTGTTTTTAGCTAAGGATATTTTGGTTAAATGCCCATCCAAGTACAACGAAGAGTTAGAAATTAGTACAGGAAGTTTATAAGTACATGGAGTATGTTGGCGAAAACCTTTTACCGGGTTTAATAGGTAAAACTTCATTGTTAATTGCATTTGTTCTTGGGCTTTATGCCTTTATTCTCGCAATTTTTTCAGCGAAAAAAGAAAACGACCAAAGCCTTCTGCGTACTGCAAGACTAGCGTTTGTAGGACAGGGACTAGGGATAGTAGTTGCCAGTGCAGCACTATTTTACATCATTTTCAACGGACTTTTTGAATACGATTACGCTTGGAAACATTCCAACAGCAAAATGGACATGAAGTACATTTTAGCCTGTTTCTGGGAGGGTTACGAAGGGAGCTTCTTAATTTGGATGGTTTGGCAGGCAATTCTGGGGCTGTTTCTTTTTAAACGAGCAGAAAAGTTTGAAGCCTGGGCCCTTGCCATTTTTGCTATGGCTCAGTGTGTATTGCTTACCATGGTTTTGGGAGTTTATATTGGCGACTGGAAGGTTGGAAGCAATCCTTTTATCCTGATTCGCGAGTTGCCAGATAACCTTGGAGTGCCCTGGACCATGCTTCCAGATTATTTAGAAAAAATTCCTCAGTTCCAAGATGGTAGGGGATTAAACCCATTACTACAAAATTATTGGATGACCATTCATCCACCCATTATTTTTCTAGGATTTGCAGCCACTCTTATACCCTTTGCTTATGCTTTTTCGGGTATAATGAATAAAGATTATCGTGGATGGATTAAACCTGCCATGCCCCTTTCTCTTTTTGCTCTTGCCATTCTGGGAATAGGGATATTAATGGGAGGAGCCTGGGCATACGAGGCGCTTAGTTTTGGTGGATTTTGGGCCTGGGATCCTGTAGAAAATGCTTCTTTAGTTCCGTGGTTAATTTTAGTTGGATGTGTTCACCTTATGTCCATTAATCTTAAGAAGGCCTCTCATTTATTCAGTCTGTTACTTTTTGCTATGGCTTCGTACACTTTAGTGGTGTATTCTACTTTTCTTACCAAAAGTGGGGTTCTAGGCGATTCGTCGGTACACTCTTTTACCGATAATGGAATGAGTGGACAACTTATGTTCTACCTTGGTTTAACATTGGCTACCATGGTTTTTGCCCTTCAAATTGAGAAGCGCAAGCAATTGCTTTTTACAGGATTCATAGTCGCCGTATTAATTTTGTTCTCCCTGGTTGAAGAACAAAGTGCGGTATTGGTATTCTTTTTAATAGGAGCCTTGTTATTTACCTTCTTGGGTAGACAAAACTTGCTCTTTAAGGCCAAGGAAGAAGACAGGTTGTGGTCTAGAGAGTTTTGGATGTTTGCTGGGTCTTTGGTGCTCTTTTTAAGTGCTATGCAAATTAGCTTTTCTACCAGTACACCAGTTTACAATATCCTACTAAAACCATTTTCTCCAATATTTAGAGATTTATATGCTGCCACCGAATGGGCATTTCTAAAAGGTTTGCAAAATCCAAGTTTTGCACCTCCTGCGGAGCCCATCGATCACTACAACAAATGGCAGGTTCCGTTTGCTATTATTACTTCATTATTAATTGCTTTTACCCAGTATTTAAAGTACAAAAATACTCCGGTTAAAGAATTGATGAAATCCCTTTGGTTTCCATTAATGTTGGCTCTTGGTTTTGCTTTTGGTTTGGGCTATTACTATGAGTTCGATACTAATAATGGACCTCTATTATTGTTGCTTTTTACCTCTTTATTTGCGGTAATTGCCAATGCTTTCTACCTCTTTAAAAACCTCAAATTAACATGGTCTAAAAGTGGTTCTTCGCTTTCCCATGTTGGGTTTGGTATGATTATCCTTGGGGCCTTAATTTCAACTGGTCGCTCAGAAAAAGTCTCAGAAAACACTTCTGGTATCGACCTAGCTGCTTTAGGTGAAGATTTTAAGAATAACGATGATATCCTGCTGTTTAAGGGAGATACCCTTAGCATGAATAAGTATTTCATTCGTTACAAGGACAAGTCTAAAGAAGGTGTAAACCTGTATTATGAGATAGAGTACTTCGAAAGGGTACCAAGAACATATAAAAATGGAGACTTAGTACTTAGTCAAGGATTGGTGTTTAGATGTTTAGCAGACCATAAGCCAACGAGCTTCCTTAGCGACAGAGAAAAGTATTGGGAATACGTAAGCAAGCCTAGTCCGTCGCAATGGTCGAAGGCCAAAAACTGGAATGCGGATAAACCAGGGGATAAGGTGTTTAGCCTTTATCCGAAAATTCAGTTGAACCCAACCTTTGGAAACGTAGCCGAACCAAGTACTAAACACTACCTAGATAGAGATATATACACCCATATTCGCTGGGCTGAATTGGAAGACCCAAAAGTGGATGAGACGGGTTTCTATCCTGCAAACGAACACAAAATTAAGCGGGGAGATACGGTGTATACATCCCAGAATATGGCGGTGCTTAAAGACTTAAAAGTGGTTAGAGACTACGAAAAGTACCGATTGGCTAAGAACGATCTAGCCATAGCTGCGAGTGTGGAGATCACTGGGGTTAATGATTCAATCTATAATGCAGAGCCTCTTTTTATATTGCGCGATAGTAGTTTGGTAATTCCAGATGTTGCCGAGGTCACAGATTTGGGACTTAAGTTAACCTTTACCGAGGTGAATCCAGAATCGGGTAAAATAACCCTAAACATTGCTGAGCATAAGGAAAACCGTAAAGAATTTATTGTGATGCAAGCGATTATCTTCCCAGCGATTAACATACTTTGGTTGGGCTGCATTGTAATGGGACTTGGGATTTTTAGTTCGCTATATTCGTATTCGAGAAAAAAGCGAGTTCAGCGTAATTAGATAAATGCCTATGCCAACTAAGGATTTTGATAAAATACACATTGTAGGAAGCGGAAACGTTGGACTGCAGTGCGGATATTTTTTCAAGAACCAAGGTTACGCTACAAAATGGTATGGCCGTTCCCTAAGGGATATCGAATTTCAGGATACAGTAGTTTCTACAATTGCCCTCGAGAATCTAAATGCTGGAATATCAGATTTGATTATCCTTTGTGTGAATGATGATTCCATTCCAGCGGTCTCCAAATTCATAGGAGAAACAAAGGCACTCGTAGTACATTGTTCAGGAACGGTTGGTATAGATGCATTGATTCAAAGAAGAAAAGGGGCGCTGTATTTCTTCCAGAGTATTTCAAAAGGAGAGCAAATAGCTTTCGTGAACGTTCCTGTTTACCTTGAGGCAGCTCTAAAGGACGATGAGCTATTGTTATGTGACTGGGCTAAAAAGAATTTCTCTCTAATAAAGGTATTGTCCAGTAATAATCGATTAAAGCTCCATTTGGCGGGCGTCCTGATAAACAATTTTGGAAATCAATTGCTGGCACTTACTTCGGAGATTTTTGAAGGCAGCGACCTTGAATTATCCGATATAGCTCCTTTGTATAACCGTACCCTTGCTAAAGCAATGGAATTAGGTCCTAGCTCATCGCAAACAGGTCCGGCTAAGCGCGGCGATCACAACACCTTAGAAAAGCACTTAAAATTGCTTGAAGATTATCACCCCGATTGGAGTGAAATTTATAAGCGATTTTCAAACCGAATTAAAGACAGCAATTAAGATGATATATAAATCTAAATTAAAGGGGATACGAGCTTTTGTATTCGATGTAGATGGGGTATTCACCAATAGTGAGGTGCTTTTACATCCTGATGGTGATCTTTTACGTGTAATGAACACAAGGGACGGCTATGCGATTAAAACTGCCATAGACGAAGGATTAAAAGTTTGCATAATATCGGGCGGTAGGTCTCAAGCGGTTCGACAACGCTTGTTAGATCTGGGTGTTAAAGATGTGTATCTAGGGGTAAGTAATAAGCTAGAAGTTTTTAAGGAATACATAAAGGATGAGGCCATAGACCCAGCAACAGTTTTGTATATGGGAGATGATATTCCAGATTACGACGTTATGATGCATGTTGGTCTACCTTGCGCGCCGAAAGATGCCGCCGAAGAAATTTTGGAAATTGCAGAATACGTAAGTTCTAAAAAGGGTGGAGAGGGCTGCGTAAGAGATATCGTTGAACAAACCCTAAAAGTGCAAGGGAAATGGTTTAAAGCCAAATAATACATGAAAAACACCTTGGCGTTTATTAAGCTAGCTAGACCACTAAACCTGGTGATTATTGCTGCAACCTTGTATGCAATGCGGTATTGGGTCCTTTTGCCCATGCTAGAACCTAAAAATTTTGAATTACCAAGTTCACTAGGTCTATTCACATTGTTGGTAATTTCTGTGGTTATGATAGCAGCAGGAGGAAACATTATTAATGATTACTTCGACACAAAAACCGATGCAGTAAACAAGCCGGGTAGAATGATAGTGGGGGTCCACCTAGATCGACGTGTAGCACTATATAGCCATGGTATTCTTACTTTTCTGGGAATAGGATTGGGTGCTTATTACGGTTATCAAACTGGCACACTGAGATTTATTGTACTTCACGTTTTTGTGGCAATTTCTCTTTGGTATTACAGCACTTACTTCAAGCGTGAAACTCCACTAGGAAATTTTGTAATTGCCCTGCTTACCGGTTTGGTTCCACTTACCATAGGATTTTTCGATTTGTTTCCCATTGTTAAGTCGGTTTCTAAGGAAACCGCGACTGAATTAGCAGACCAGGGACTTTCGCTAATGGTCTATTTTAAAATTTTGATCTACTGGATTTTAGGATTTTCCTTATTTGCTTTCTGGGGTAATTTAATTCGTGAATTGCTTAAAGATCTAGCCGATCTTAAAGGCGATATAAAAGCAGGAAGAAGAACTCTGCCAATAGTTCTGGGAGAAAAAGGAGGGCTATGGATAAGTGTAGGTTATGTATTGGTATGGTGTTTGGGTCTGCTTATTGTGGAGTGGCAATTTTTAGATAGCACCTTATCGCTATGCTACATATTGGGACTACTTATTTTTCCAATGCTCGCCATTTTGGCCATGATGTTTAGGTTTCCAAATGAAAAAACATACAAAAGGGCGGCAACTGGAGTTAAATGGATTTTATTCTTTGGTTTGTGTTTTAGTTATTTCGTAAAAACTATTGTTTTTGAATAAGCCATTCCTACCAAAATTAAAGATAGTTCTGGGGTCTAAATCTCCCCGGAGAAAGGAGCTTCTAACGCAGTTGGGACTTAACGTTCGCGTTGAGGCAATGGGGGTTGAAGAAACTTATCCAGAAGAATTAAGTCCTGAGGAGGTTGTTTTGTTTCTCGCGGCAAAAAAAGCCGAAGCCTACAAGTCTTTTGGTCCTAATGAGGTTTTAATTACCTCGGATACTATAGTAGTTAGAAAAGATGAAATTTTAGGGAAACCAAAGGATCTTGAAGATGCAGGGAAGATGTTGCATCGTCTTTCTGATGCAAGCCATAATGTCTACACGGCTGTTTGCATTAATGCCTTTGGATTGATAAGAAGATCTGTTGTTGTAAAGACTAAAGTTCATTTTAAGGCGTTGCAACAAAGTGAAATTGATTACTACCTGAAAAATGGAAAACCTTTAGATAAAGCTGGCGCATACGGAATTCAGGAATGGATAGGTATGGTAGCTGTTGAGAAAATTGAAGGTTCTTACTACAATGTTGTAGGACTTCCGGTGCAAGAAGTAGTAAAGATATTAGAAGAGATAAATGATTCGATTGATTAAACTTTCATTAGTTGTTGCCTTGGTAAGCATGGGGTTTGCCAATGGATATGCTCAAGGTGCATTGGCCTATGATCAGGTAATGTTTGCCAAGGATAAAATTCTTGATCTAAGAACGGGTTTACCATATAGTGGGAGATTGGAAGAAAAGTATTCCAACGGAAAGCTGAAATGGGTTTCCCTTGTAAAGGATGGAAAGCTAATAGGAAGTACAAAAGGCTTTTATCCTTCGGGGCAAACTCATTTCATCTTAACTTATGAAGATGGTGATTTAACTGGGGTGTTTACGGAGTATTTCTCCAATGGTGAGTTGAAATTTCAAGGAGATATCTCGCGTCAGAGTAGATATGGCGGAAATGATATGCGCGGTTTCCTATACTGTTATTACGATGGAGATCGTTACAAAAACAAGTATAAAGGGAAGGGTAGAATTCAGTTGATGACTGCAAATGGTTTATCGCCATTTTTTAACGGTCACATGTCCCCGAATCTTATAGAAGGATATAGAGTTTTCGAGAATAAAATGGTCAATTACGGGATGTTTATTGAAGACAGTAGAGAAATTGTATGCCCGGAAGCTCGTGATCCTCAATTGTCGAACCAAAACTGGAGCCCCAATTAATTAGGGTCCACAGTTAATCCCAATACAACTCTTATAGGTTTTTGCTCAGTAGAAGCTGGGTAAAACATCAATTCAAGGCTGTATTCGCCTTCAATATCCTTTCCGATTATCTCTAGTTCTACTGGGATACTGCCTTCCTTTTTAATGCGGTAATCCTCTAGGTGAATATCGGTGCATCCACAACTATTTCTAATTTCTGAAATATTTAGTTCCTCGGGATAGGGGTTGTATAAAGCAATCACCGCCTTTTTAACTTGGTTGGGTTTAATTTTTCCCAAGGGATAGAAAAGTGTTTCTATCTCATTAGGTTGGGTGGGAGTTGTATCTCTTAAAATTCTGGTTTTATCCAACTGTAACCATTGAATTTCGACCCTTCTTTCCATTACAGCGCCAATAGAAAATACCGATTGCTTTTGGTCAAAGTAATCGTCACTTACACTTTTATCTGCCGTACTTTCTCCGTATGGATTGGTTGCCCAGCCCACCGCGTCTTTTAGGCTGTCGGGAACTATGTTTTGGGCGTTAAAATAATTCTGAACACTTGATATTCTTCGCTCCGAGAGATAAATGTTATAATCCGATTTAGCCAATGGTGAAGCATATCCTCGAACCGATATTACCACTGGGTATGGGGTGATTTGATACAGGCGCTTTAGCGTGGCTAAAAAGTTGTTGAAGGTTTGAAAACTACTAGGGAGGGTGTTCTTAAAAAAGTCACTCACCTTTGCATCTGGATTCTTTTCCAGATACAATTGTTTTAGCGACATATAGCTGTTAAAGCAACTATCGTAATCGATATCCGTGAATCTTTTTGTTGTTTTTGGATTGGGCTCGTCGTTGTGAAAATAAAGCGGCACGGGGAGCATATTCCTAAGCGAATCCACTATTTCTGAAACTTCTTGTAAAATGCTTGGGGTTTTATCCAATTGCTTGTATTGAATGGTATCCAATAACTGAGCCATGAGTTGCTCATAATTGCCGTGGATACTATCAAAAGGGTAATCAAATTCGTAAATATCGTTGCAACAGGTTTTGTAGCGCCCTTTTTTTCCTCCTTCTCTGTTCGACACTAAAAGTCCTTTTGTAAGCTTTTTATCCAGCTTAAAGTAGGTGTCGTTGGCAGGACTATTAAATGGTTTTTCGAGATTGATGATTTGACTAAATCTTTTTAAATCAGGAGTGTAGGTGTAAAAAATATCTTGTTCACCAATCCCTCCATGCCACTGGGAACTAAAAAACAGCAAGTCCTTTTTTGGTAAGTAAAACGGACTAATTTCATTGGAAGAGGTATTTACAGAGGCGCCTAAATTTATGGGTTTGCCGTAATTGCCAATACTATCTTTCCAAGCGAGCCAAATATCCATTCCTCCATATCCGCCATTCATGTTAGAGGTAAAAAGAAGTCCTTCTCTTCCCGCTTTGCTCCGGAAAGGATAGGGGTGTGACATTAACTGTGCATCGCTTTCTATTTTTATGGGTCTGGAGATTCCATATCCTTGTCCATTTCTTTTACTAGAATAAATAAGACATTCGGAGCTGGATTTGCACAGGGTAAAAAACAGCGCTGAACTGTCGGTTGAAAATGCGGCATTTGCAGAGAGGTAGCCTGGCTTGTTAATGTTTGGGGGAAGTTCATTTCCGAGTTTCCAGTCTTTTCCCTTTTTTGAAGCTGTCTTTTGAACAATACCTCTAAGTTCTGGAGCATCAAAAACTCCGGTACTTGTACTAAGTAGCATTTCTTCTTCAGATAGATAGAGTGGAGCAAAATCGGATTCTACCGAGTTTACCTTTTCCAAATTGTAAAATGGAGTTTCTATTCCTTCAAAATCTCCATCAATTAGCCGTTTAATGGTTGATATTTCCTTAACGGCATGCTTGTGCTCGGCCGATTTAGGATCTTGGGAAGTTTCACTGTAGATTAATTCATAGGTTTCTAGTGCTTTGCGAAAAAGACCAGCGCTTTTTTGAGCCCGACCAAGTAGGTGGATCAATTCGGGGTAATTATTCTCCTCATCAGCATTGTATGCCTTAAAAAGGATTTCGCTGGCTCGTTGGTATTCGTTAATCCTTAAAAGAGTTGTACCGAATAAATGGAGTAACTCCAGGTTTTCACCATCTACCTTAAAAGCTTTATCTAGTGCTCTTTCAGCTAGGTATGGATCTCCTGCCTCGAGGGCCTGTTTGGCTTCTGAAATATATGGGGTAGCTGCACTCGTCTTTTCCTGGCTAAATACCGTGAAATAAAAAAATACGGTTAGGATAGTGAGAAAAATTTTCAACCAGAAGAATATTCGATTCATTAAACGCTAGGGTTCGGTTGTAACAATTTAAAATTACTATTCGAAAATAGTTTTTCCGTGCTATTACGCAATTTATACAACCGAGAATGAGTCATTAAATATAGGTTGGACAGACTTGGAATCTATTTTTACGTTTAACAGCTCTTTTGGTTGACTGTCCAACGTAGGAAATAAAAAATTCAACAGCTCCGTAGCCATTGCTAGCCCGAACTAAATTGCTGGTGTTAATATCAAAACTAAATCCAGCTTCCCAAGGTCCATAAGCAGCTCCAGTGGTTAACACAAAAGCGTCTTTCCAACGGTACATAACTCCCAAACTTAATTCGGGTAGATAGGCATCGGGTTGGTATCTGGTTTTAAAGCCAACAATACTTTCGTGCAACACCGAGCTTTGAGTGCGGAGTAGGGTAGGAACGAAAACGAATTTTCCTGAGAGTATTTCCATACTTCCATAGTAATTAAGGCGGATGTTTTGTTTCACCTCTTCAACCCCAATTCTGCTAAAACTAAGATTTCCGCGCAACAGGTTATAAGCTCCTACTCCTCCTATAAAAGTGTAACGCCCCCTTTGTTTAATGAATGCTACTCCAGCACTAGCCGATGGTGCAAAAATGCTTTGAAACTCGGTAGATTCCCTAGAGGGTAAACCAGGATTAAATCCACTGTCGTTATCGTATTGGTTATCCCAACTAAGTTGACTGTAATCTAGTCCGTAGTGATGCATACCTGCCTGCAATCCAAAGGCAACAACGCTAGTTCGGTTGTAGTTTACACTTACCGAATAACTTAAACCCACATCTAATTTTGTAGTGGTAAACCTACTGTCTCCTGCCACATCTCGGTAGAGAGAAAAAGCCGATCCAATAGGAGAACCGTCCACAATTTGAGAGAATTCTGCCATGGCTCCAAAGCTTCGGTAGGGTACAGTAACGGTGTTCCATTGGTTTCGAGCAATGCTCATGAGCTTGTACTTACCGTTAAATTTCCCAGCCATTGCGGGATTTATGTAAAGCGGGTTTTTATCGAAATGAGAAAAATGTAAATCCTGTCCAGCTCCAACGAAGCTAGCCAACATAAAAGCGGTTGATAATATGTAACCGATTATTCTCATTAGCGGATTAAGGTAACATTTCCTTTAGTAAAATATTTCATGCCTCCTGTACAGGTGGCCTCTAGGTAATAAACGTAAACCGCTGGATTTAGGGGTTCATCCCTAAAGGTCCCATCCCAGCTAATTTTCTGGTCTCTACTTTCAAAGACCATTTGGCCCCACCGATCGTAAACGCGGAATAACATTTTTTCTATGAACCTACCACGCACTCTAAATCTATCGTTTTCGCCATCTCCATTGGGTGAGAATGCGTTTGGAACGAATATATTGGGTGGTCCACAAATTAAGTCGCGGTAGTAATGAGTTAAATCTAATGTGTCGTTACGGGTACAAACTCCATCTGTTGTTTCCAGTACGATAAACTTGAAATCGCGATCGGCAATGTAGCGCTGATCTATGGTAAAAGGATCGCCATCTAATCCAGTGGGGACCCATTTCGTTTTAAAGGCGCTTGGGTTGGTATTGATAACCGTAAATGGAAGGGATGTAAACACAATGGTATCTACAACCTTTATATTAGGCTGATAAGAATAAATAGGTGCAGGATTAATCTTCTGACTTACCTGACGAATACATCCCGAGCTAAACGTAAATACGGCCGTAATGGTTGTCGATTCAAGGGGTTTAGCTAAAACAGATGCACCAACGGGTGGAAAATCAACAATATATTGACTTGGCGACCACCTGATTTCTTGAGGTGCTATGCTGTAGCTACTTGGATCTACTTCTAGTGTTAAGGTATCTCCAAGACAGAAAGGACTTTTTGCAG
The DNA here is from genome assembly GCF_007995015.1 of Luteibaculum oceani. NCBI lineage: Bacteria > Pseudomonadati > Bacteroidota > Flavobacteriia > Flavobacteriales > Luteibaculaceae > Luteibaculum > Luteibaculum oceani. The sequence continues at coordinate 37,260 of NZ_VORB01000008.1, read as the reverse complement.
TAATGGCCGGGTCAGGCCCAACGTCTACAAGATTTATCGTTTCCTCGAAATCACAACCCGCATCGCTTGATGCCCTTAGATAAAGAGTTTGACTGGTATTATTCAGGAAATATTCAACGGTGGAGTCCTGTAAACTGTTGTTTAGAAGAGGTGTGAAGCTGGGATTTTCTGACCATTCCCATCGGTCTATACTTCCATGCCCATTTGCAATTAAATTAATAGGCTGAGATCTATCGCAAACAGCATAGGGATCGGGATAGGCTAAAATATTTCCACCGTATGCAACTCGCACTGTTTGTAACATTTCGGTGTTACAATTCTTTTGCGCATAAAACAGTTTGTAAATCGTTGTGGTGTCTGGTGCAATAACTGGATTGGGATTAAATTCATCCGCAGGGGTTATGGGCGCATCAAGTCTCCATCTATAGGTACTATGGATATATAAACTTGGATCTTTAGGTCCCAAAGTGACTTGATCCCCGGGACAAATGTCGAAATCTGGAAGGTTGGGTAATTCGAAAGGACTTAGAGAAACTGAATCTATAAATTGACAACTTCTTGCATTTATTTGGATGTAGTAGGTTGTTAAGGTATCCGGGGTCACCAAGAAAATAGAATCCGATTTTAAAATGGGGTTAAAGTTTCTATTCTCCGACCAGTAAACAGAGTTAGCGAATCCACCTGTATTAGCAATAAGCGTGTATGGAGAGCCGAACTGACAAATTATCAGGGTGTCGTCTGGGAGTTGGTTATCCAACACAAACACGGTGGTACTATCTTCATAGGTACAGTACTTTGTATTTACCCGCACAAAGTATTTGGTTGTCTTTTTCGGCTTTACACTAATACTTTCACCACTCCCTATAGTGGGTAGGGGGGGATTACTCGAGAAATCTGCTAAGGTGTCCCAAGTAAATATAGTGCCAGGACCATCTCCCGTAGCGGTTAATATGGTAGGCAAACTGGTATCACAAACTAAGGTGTCGGCTACTAAAGCATTATTGAACTTTCTAATTTCTAAGCTGTCGATAACCTCACAAAATGGGGTTAAACCTCTAAAGTATATCCACGAAGTTTTTTGGGGTAGGATGGAAATGCTGGAATCAATGGATGAACTTTTCAGCAGAGGATTAAAATTTCTATTCCAGGCCCATTGAAATTCTTCTATTAACCCAAAACCATTTATTGTAAGGTCAACACTATCTATGTTATTACAAAGTAGGGTGTCGCTAACCTCTATGGGGTTTATAATAAATAATCGTACAGAGTCTTCCGCACTGCACTCGGCATTTTCAATTTTAAAGTAGTAGGTGGTGCTTTGCGTAGGTTTAACCGATATAAAGGATTCGTTATTCTGATTTAGCACATTACTAAAATCAGACTTGTCACTCCAAGTAAAAATTTCATTGTTGGATATTAAGCTGTATCCATTAAGAACTGTGGTTAAACTGGTGTCGCATACAATTTGCGATGGAGAAATGGAGTCTAATAAACTGGAAACCGTAATGGTTTGACTAACCCTTACATCACAATTTAAACCAGGTTTACTTACTGTTAACCAATAGGTATGGGTTCCAGAGGTTGGTGTAACCAAAGGATTTTTCTCGGTTGGATCTGTTATATCAGGGTGGTCATCCCATTTGTAAACCAAATCAGAAAATGGTACCTGATCGTAACCTAACAAAATGCTCGCCCCATCACACAACACGCTATCTTTTAACTCCGATAGAACAAAGGGGCTTACCGAGACACTATCGATCACTTCGCAATAATCGGTTTCAATTCTTATATAGTATTTACCGGCAGTATCGGCGCTGATTAGGAACGTTGAATCGGTAGCTAAAGTATCTGTGAAATTTCTATTTGTAGACCAGGTAAAGGCATTACCCAATCCATCGTTAACCGCCGTAACTGGAAACCCATCTTCTGGGCAATAGGGTATGGTATCTAGTTCGAATCCCGTATTAATCCGGTATACATCAACACTATCAAAATAGTTGCAATTAATGGCTGCGAGTTTAATATAGTAGCGCGTGCTCGCATCGGGTAAAACCGTAATAGACGAATCGTCGGGGTCGGGAAGGAGAGGAGGGTTGGAGCTAAAATCTCTTAGGGTATCCCAAGTGAACTTTAGGGTGACACCATTACCATCCGCGGTAAGTATAATAGGCTGATTTGGATCGCAAACCAAAGTGTCTTTTATGGGGGCAGGAATAAGTCTCTTTACAAAAACACTATCGATGTAACTACAAAATTCCGAGTGGGTTTTAATGTAATACCAGGAGCTAATTGGAGGGTTTACAATGGCAGTAGAATCTAGTGGTCCATCATTTAGTGTGTCGGAGAAATCTCTGAATTTACTAAAGAGGAAGCTTTGAATTTTACCGTAACCATTTGAGATGAGTTCGAGAGAATCAATTTCGTTACAAATTACCTGCTCATCCGCGTCAATTGGGTCGTGTATCAATACTCGTGAACTGTCTATTACATCACATCCTCTGCTTTGCAATCGAACGTAATAAGGATCCGTTTGATCGCCAGAAATAACTGTTATTTCTGGATTTCCACCGGGATTAAGAATGTTGGAAAAATCTTCTTTATCGCTCCATGATATATTGGTGTTCGCAAAATTTCCTGACGCCGAAAAGGTCACTGGTGTGTTTAGGTCACAAACCAGTGTGTCGGGGCTAACCTCTATGATAAAAGGTTCCACTAAAACGGAATCGATGTAGGTGCAGTAATCCGTTTTAGTTCTCAGGTAGTAGGTGGTATTGGTCCTTGGCGATACTTTTACAATGGAATCTAACACCGTTTGGTTTAGGGTATCGCTAAAATTACTGGCGCTACTCCATTGAAAAGAACTTATGAAGCCTAAACCATCTGATATTAATTCTAGGCTATCTCTGAAGTAGCAATTGACAATGTTGGTGGGTTCTATGGGTTCATGTACTACAAGGGCAACACTATCGGTATCGCTACAAATACCATTTTTGAGATTTATGTAATAATATTTGGTTTCTGGGGACGGTGGTACCGTGATGGATCCCTCCGCTTGTCCATTTAAAACGGGATCGAAATTCAAGTTTTCGCTCCAAAAGTATTTAGTATTGGGCCTGGAACCCGATGCACTTAAAACGATGTTTCCAGAGGGCTCACATAAAAGGGTGTCCGGACTTAAAGTGTAATTAAATGGCCTTACCAATACACTGTCAACATATTGGCAATAAGCTGTTGATGTACGGATATAGAACCAGGTTTCAATTTCTGGTTTAACCAAGATGGTGGAATCCTGTGGATCTTCATTTTCTAAAACCGCGAAGTTTCTATCCTTGCTCCATTCAAAATTGTCTATTCTACCAAGCCCGTCACTAATTAATTCTAGGGAGTCGGAGTCCTGACAGATATCTTCCAAATTCTGGATTACCGGTTCGTGAACAAATACGGTAACACTATCAAGTGCCTGACAAGCTGTGGATTTTAATTCAATGTAGTAAACGTATTTTCCTTGATCGGGCTGAACAGCAATGCTGGAATTATTTCCGGTGTTTAATTTGTTGGAAAGATCTCTCTTGTCGCTCCATGTAAATTCTACCTGTGCTAAAACGGCAACAACGTCTAAAATCAATGCATTTTCTCGGTCACATATAAGCGTGTCAGGGGTTAGATCATACCTTAAATCTTCAACAGTAACATTTAACTCGCGTTCTAGAATACATCCATTTCCAGCATCTATTGTTAGTCTATAAGTTGTGTTTTGTGTAGGGAATATTTGAGGGTTTGGGTCTTTGTTATCCGCAATGTCGGGGTGATCTTCCCAAGTGAAGTCAAAATTGTCGGGGACCATAAATCCCAGTTCTAATAAATTCCCCAAACAAACGATGGTGTCGTTCAATGGAGCAAAGGCAATAGGAGATACCTCCACACTGTCGGTTAAAATACAGTCTTCGGTTATTACTCGGTAGAAGTAAGTGGTGGTTTCATTGGGCGCGACCTCAATATCTCTATCCAGGTTATTACTGTTTAATTGATCCGTAAAGTTTTTGTTGGAGGACCACTTGTAGGATTGAATCTTTGCATCAAAATCTAAGGTCAACGTCAAGGTGGTTTCATCACAATAAACGGTGTCCTCTGGTAAGGAGATGCTAACGTTTTCTATCTGGATGGAGTCGATGTAAGTACAAAGGTCACTTTCCCATTTTGCAAATAATAATTCATCTCCAGTAACTGGATGGTTGTAATTAAAATCATTACTCAATACTGGCAGGAAATCTCGCAGTAAACTCCAGGCAATGCTATTGATAATTCCATTGCCGGTATTTGCCTGCAGCAATAGGGATTGGTTATCACCGCAAATAGTGGTGTCGTTACTTAAGTTGGGCTCAAATTGTTCAACGCTTACGTTGTATTCATAGCGTACGTCGCAACTTTCTATAACTCCGTTAAGAACATAAGTTTGATTGGTGCTTGGAGTTACGGTAGGATTGAGCTCGTTGGGGTCGCCGATATCTGAGTTATTCTCCCAGCTATACGAACTGAATTCTAGTCCATTTAGATTGGGACCAATTTCTAAGGAAGCTCCTTTACAGATGGCAGTATCTTTTATTTCAAATGTCCCCCCAAAAACAAAAGGGAACGTTTTTTTTACGGTATCCGAAATATTACAAGCATCGGGTTTGTTGGCGACAAGGGTTACTGTGTATTCGCCAGGTTCTGCATACGTATGGGTAGGATTTTTGTCAGTGGAGGTATTTCCATCTCCAAAATCCCATTTATACTCGTTAGCAGGGCTAGATAAATTGCTAAAGGTAAAGGTGGCAGAGGGTTGACAAGCTGGACTGGGAATACTAAAATCTGCAGTAACCAAAGGTGGTTCCAAGTCAAATTTAAAAACGGCAAGGTTACAACCTGTTTCAGAGCCATTGGGTCTTCTTCCGTTGTTGGTTGTACTGTGGGCATCTGGGGTTGTTGGGAAGTCAGATCTTCCCCCACAACCTGCACAAACCGCCTGATAAACGATTCCTTTTTTATCAAAACGGCTTGTTCCACCATCAACATGTTCCTGTGCATTTGGATCACCTAAATAGGTTGCATAAACCATAGATGCCATATCGGGGGCGAAAACGGCGAGATATTGGTCTTCTCCATCTTCTGAAACACCGTCGAAGGCGTCTGGAGTGACTGGTAAAAATCGGGTGTCTTTTGAGGAACCAGAAACGATACTCGAGCCCCAACCAGAAATGTAAATCCGTTGGCAGTTGTCTATTAAAAATGCTGTGGGTGAAATTCTTGGTTGTCCAGCTCCTTGCCCAATGGTGGAGCTTAAAAGGAGATTTTTTCCGTCGGAACTAAACTTGGTTACAAATAATCCACCAGCTGGGTCTATATAACCTGGGTTTCCAGTGGAAAAATAGTTGCTTGTTTCCTCGGTTTGTCCAAAAAGGTAAATGAAATCTTCTTTATCGGTTTCAATAAAATAGGTTTGATCATATTCACCGCGCCCGATAAAGGAAATAAAATTTAGGGTCCCAGTATTGGGATCAAAGGAGCCGAAGAAACCATCACTTCTACCTCCACCATTATTTTGCTGAAAGGTAAAAGCGGATGCAGGAAATGCGAAAGTGGGACTAGAACTCCCCCCAGCAAAAAGCACATCATTTTCTCTAATTGCAATGGAGTGTAAAGCGTCAAACCCCGTTCCTCCTATGAAAGTTGAGTACTTTAAAACACTTAAATCGTCGTTAAAAATGGAAATGATTCCCTCCGAACCTGTACCCGTTGTAAAATTACTCTGTAATGGGGTGCCTGCCTTAGGGAAATCGGTGCTAAATGTACAGGAGGCAATGTAAACCTCTCCGTCTGCATTTATGTCTATCTCACCTCTAAATTCATCGGCGAAGTTGTAGGTAAGAGGAAAAAGGTTACTTCCAGTACCTGAATTTTGTCTCCGTCCATTAAATCCATCGTTTTCAGTTCCACCGAGATAGGTTGAAGCTAATAACTGTGAGCCGTCGGCCGAAAGTTTACTAATTACAATGTCTAATCCCGAAGGATAACTTACCCCGGTTGCCGTTCTGGTTGCTGGCCCCCCTCGAAATACAGAGCTGTATGCTGAAGCCGTGGTGGGATAGTTTGCCGATCCAGAGGTTCCCATAATGAATAACTCTCCAAATTCATTGGCGACTATACTATGGGGTTGTTCGTTGTCATTTCCTCCTATGTAGGTGCTGTATATAAGTTTTGTTCCAGTGGTATCAAACTTTGTAATGGCCATGTCGAAATCACCATTATTAAAAGTTAGATCGTAGGCGCCTGTGGTAGTTGGGTACTGTGTTCCGTACACATTTCCTCCACCATATAAAAAACCTTCATTATCGTAGGTGGCGGTGAATCCGAAATTGTCCGAAAAGGAACCGGAAAACGTAGAAAAGATTAGCTGTGGATCGATGATCAAAGGGTATTCTGGAAGGTAGCGTTCCACCACAAAGCCCAGACCCTCTTTCGAAAGGGTGTAGTTTACCTTAACCTGAACTGTATCTCCATCTATAATTTGATAGGAGAGAGGGATGTTTTCTACGATGTTTATTTCGGGGTGGTTAAGGTGGATTTTATTGTCAATGATCTTTAATCCATCAAACCCATCGATTTTCATTTTAATTCTTTCTGGGTGCGCCCCTGGGGCAATAACAAAGTCGTATTTCAACTCATTGTCTCGTCCGCGTAGTACGATATCTATTCCAGGATATAGGTCTTTATATGCGATTTCGGGAAAGGCCCTAACATTGGATGCCCAGTTTTCTGGATTATTTCCCTTCAGGTAGTTGAATCTGGTTTCTAGAGGGGCAGAATAGGGGATGATATCATTTCCATCTGCATTCTGAAAAAGAATTTTGTAAGCAAATTTTCTACTGGGTGGATCCCCATGAATGTGAGCATGACCGTGGTCCCCATCCACTTTAGCGCTATCTATTAAGTGGAAATCGAAAGTAAATGCTTGATTTTCAACGTAGAAATCTCCTCCGGGTATTTTAGCATGAAAAGCAACGTGGTCGGGGTGCTGTCCTTTGTTTTCTTGAAACGACCACTGCGCTAGAGCACCGTTCACCACAAATAAAAGCAGGCCAATAAAAAAGAATTTCGCTTCAGGTAAAATTTTATTCATCTTCGTGCTCCAGCTGGGATACAACGGTTGGGTTTTAATAAAAGACGGTTGGTTCATCCATCCGTTGCTAAAGAGGCAAATTACAAATAGTTTATTAAAATATATGATGAAGAAAAGCTTAATTCTTTTTGGATTTTTATTCTCAATTTCCTTGAGAATAATCGCTCATGAAGGGATGTGGATTCCCTCGTTATTAAAGGCTCTGAACGAGTCGGAAATGAAAACCCTGGGATTGAAATTATCTGCCGAGGATATTTATAGCATCAACCAATCCTCACTAAAGGATGCAATTGTACATTTTGGTGGCTTTTGTACTGGAGAAATCATCTCGGATCAAGGATTGGTTTTAACCAATCATCACTGTGGATATGGTGCCATTCAATCGCATAGCTCCGTAGAAAACGATTACTTAGAACATGGATTTTGGGCAAAAAATAAAGGGCAGGAATTAAGTAATCCAGATCTGTTTGTCACCTTTATTGTTTCCATTGAGGATGTTACCGAAAAGGTGCTTCAAGGAACGGATACTCTGAAAAATCCAGAACCAGTAATTCGACGAAACATCGCTGAGATTAATAAGGCGGTAAAAGGCGAAAATGGAATGGATGGTTTTGTTAGGGCTTTCTACTACGGAAATCAATACTTTTTAATCAAAACCAAAACATATAACGATGTTCGTTTAGTTGGAGCTCCACCTTCGTCTATCGGGAAATATGGTGGAGACACAGATAACTGGGTTTGGCCAAGACATACGGGCGATTTTTCGCTTTTTAGAATTTACGCTAACAAGAACAACGAACCGGCGGCATATAGCGAGGATAATGTTCCATTTAAGCCTAAAAAGCACCTTCCGATTTCCTTAAAAGGTTCCGATGACGGTGAGTTTGCCATGGTTTATGGATTCCCAGGTAGAACAGAACACTTCTTAAGTTCTGAGGAGGTAAAGCACATTGTAGAAACCATTAACCCAGCACGTATATCTATGCGCGATGCTAGTTTGGAGGTTATTAACGAGGCTCGTGAAAGCGACGCAAAAATTAAAATCCAATATGCAGCAAAGCAATCTTCTATTTCAAATGCTTGGAAGAAATGGCGCGGTCAGAATAGAGGGCTAATCATGTTTAATGCCATAGATAAAAAATTGGGGTTCGAAGCTGACTACCGTGAAAGAGCAAAGCAAAAGGGTAAAACTGAATATGCTGCGGCTTTAGATCAGTTAATAGAAAATCAGAAAAACAGGGGAGATATTACCCTTGCTCGAGCCAATTTTATTGAGTTGGTATACGTTGGAGCCGAAATTTTCAAGTACGCATATGGCTTTAATCAAATCATGGATTTGTATGCATCTAAGGCAGCTGATACCACATTGTTTAATGCCAAGCAAAAAAAGGTAAATGGAATTGATGCTTTTTTCAAGGATTACAACGCCCAGGTGGATATGGATATTTTAAAAGCTCAACTACCGGTTTATTTTAAATACATGGACGAAGCTTATTTGAGCGAAACCTTATTAGAAGTAAAGCGCAATGGAAATATTAATGAGTGGGTGGATAAAATGTATGCAAAAACCTTGTTTACCCAGCCTGATGAGTTAAGGAAAATATTAAATGCTGGTGGTGCAGTTGGATTAAAGAAGTTGTCTAAAGACCCTGTGTACCTAGCCATGAAGGAATTGTATGGTACTTATTTTAGCAAGATTGCTCCAAGTTACCAAGTGGCCAACGCTGCGCATGAGGAATTAATGAAAACTTATGTTCAGGGGATTTTAGAGTTATTCCCAGAAATTGATCACTGGCCAGACGCTAATTCAACCCTTCGTTTGAGTTACGGGAAAGTAGAGGGATCACAACCAAAGGACGGTGTGATTTATGATCCACAAACAACCATGGACGGATTAATTGCTAAGTATATTCCAGGAGATAAGGAATTCGATTTGCCTGAGAAAATGTTAAGTCTTGCTAAGGACAAAGATTACGGTCAATATGCGAACGAAAACGGTGAATTGGTCGTTTGTTTTACGTCGAGTAATCATACTTCTGGTGGGAATTCTGGAAGTCCTGTGATTAATGGAAAGGGCGAATTAATAGGTTTAAACTTCGATAGAAGCTGGGAATCTACTATGAGTGATATTATGTTCGACCCTTCTATTTGTAGAAACATAGCGGTTGATATTCGTTATGTACTGTTTGTTGTTGATAAATATGCAAACGCTAATCATTTGATAGAGGAGATGGATTTAATAAGTTCGAAGAATAATTAATCGAAATAAAAAGTAACAAGATATATGTGGCAAGAGAGCAACAATAGATTAGAGCGCGTAATTGTTTACAAGAATTTTTCTGAAGCCTTGGCTTCCATCGTTCAGGTTGGAATCATTGCAGAAAAGCATAATCACCATCCAGAAATCATTAATGTATATAACAAGGTAACCTTGAGTTTAACTACGCACGATGCGGGAAATATTGTTACTGAAAAGGATTGGAAGCTGGCTGAAGAACTAGATCATGTTCTTCCGAAAGAATAAATAGTAAAAGCTTTAAAACAAAAAGCCCCACGCTAAAGCGTGGGGCTTTTTGTTTTATAAAGTTATCTCTTAAACTTCTTCTACGTTTGCAGAGATTGATAAACGAGTTGTTTTTGGCTCAGTGTTGGCAGTAATGGTAACAGTTTTGCTTTGCTGACCTTTCTGTTTTCCAGGCTTGTAAACTACCTCAATTTCTCCTGTTTCACCCGGAGCGATTGGCTCTTTTGGATAAGCAGGAACAGTACAACCACAAGATCCAACTGCATTAGAGATTACTAATGGCTCAGAACCTGTGTTGGTAAAGGTGAAAATCTTCTTGTTTTCGGTGTCTTGCTTAATAGTACCGAAATCGTGAGTCATTTCGCCAAAGCTCATAACCGTTGTTGGAAGATTGCTTTCTGGCTCCTCTTCAACCGGAGGGTTTACCAAATTACTAGTTGGAAGGTTGGGGTTGTTAGCAACTAAGTTACTCTTTGGCTGGGAAGTAGATTGCTGGTAGGATCCTCCTTCATCATCCATAACAAAAGTATCTACTACCAATACCAATGCGATAATTGCCAATAGACCGATTTTGATGTTCTCTTTGTTCATGGTGTTATGTTGTTTACTTTTTTTCGTTGGCGAAATTAAAAATTAGCTTCAATTCTAGTTCTTATTTTGTGCTAACTTCATTTTAGAATACGTGCCATCTTGTAATACTTTCAAAGCCTTTTGGTATGATTCATTGAGGTCGTTAATGATGTAGTAAAAGGCTTCGCTTTCGTATAAAGATCTGGCTAACAAGGCTTTAAATCTTGTTTCGATGATGTTTTTAGATTTGATGAAGTCGGTTTCTACAAACTCTATTTTTGCTTTCTCAGCCTGTTTGATCATCTCGTTCATCATTTCCTCATTTACATTAAACCCAGCTTTAAAGGCCACCATGTCGGGAAACTGCTTCTTTAATTTTCTTCTATTTCCATCCGAATACTCCAAAGCGTAGTCGTTTATAATTCCCTTTCTCACCATGGCAGAGAAGTACGATGAACTCTCTGAAGTATCAAAGGGTACAAACACGTCGGGGAGAATTCCACCTCCACCATAAACGGTTCTATTGTTTGCCGTTTGAAATTTTAAAGAATCTGGAAGTTCAATAGAGTCTAGTGAAAACATTTCGCCGCTAGTATATCTTTCGAAACGCTCTCTGTAGTATTGCTCAATTCCATCTTTGTAGGGTTTCTGGATGCATCTTCCGCTTGGCGTGTAGTATCTTGATACGGTCATTCTTACCGCACTACCGTCGGGTAACATAAAAGGTTTTTGAACCAATCCCTTTCCAAATGTTCTCCTTCCTACTATCAGTCCTCTATCCCAATCTTGAACTGCACCAGAAACAATTTCCGAAGCCGAGGCCGAACCTTCATCCACAAGAACCACTAGTTTACCAGTTTCGAATAAACCAGGCTGGCCGGCTAATAGATCCTGCTTGGGTTGCGTTCTCCCTTGCGTATAAACAAGTAGTTTGTTCCCGTCGATTAATTCGTCTGCTATATCTACGGCTGCTCTTAAGTAACCTCCACCGTTGCCCTGAAGATCTAAGATTAAGTTCTTCATTCCCTGAGCTTTTAGTTTGGTAACTGCTTCTCTAAATTCATCAGCCGTTTGGGCAGCAAAGCGATTGATTTTAATATAACCAGTTTCATCATCACCCATGTAGGATGCATCCACTGAGAATATTGGAATTTTGTCGCGCTCAATGGCATAATCTAAAAGCTCATTTTCCCCACGTCTTTTAATGGAAACATTTACAATGGTTCCCTTTTTTCCACGTAAGCGCTCGATTACCATTGAGTTGGTAACACCAATTCCCGCAACCACCTCATCTTCAATTTTTATGATTTTGTCGCTGGCGCGGATGCCTAGTTTTTCTGAAGGTCCACCAGGTATGGGACTTACCACAGTAATTGTATCTTTTAGAATATTGAACTGTATTCCTATTCCTTCGAAATTCCCTTCCAAGGGTTCATTCATTTTTTTCAATTCCTTCTCTGGAATGTAAACCGAGTGGGGGTCAAGCTCCTGAAGCATTTCCCTAATGGATTTCTCCACTACTTTTTCCAGATTTACAGTATCCACATAGTTTCTATCTAGCTGATAAAGAAGGGTGTTGAATTTTTTAAACTGCATCTCTAAATCGGCATTGGTTTGAGCGAACACACTCAATGCAGATAGTGTAGAGATGACGATTACAGATAATAATTTCTTAAGCATATTTGGAAAATCACTTTGTGATTAAAGAAACGCAATTTAGTACCTAAAGCCCTGTTAATTATGGTTAAGCAAGGATTTTTAACCACAAGTCGTCATAAAAATTGTTGAAAGGTTATAGAGCTCGATTTGAAATGGTATATCTTAAAGTTTAAGTTTGTCTAAAGCTTTCTAATAATGACCGATCACAAAGTATTTTTTGTAGACGATGATGAGGTTACTCTTTTTCTGTACAAACGCATTGCCAGAAAGTTGGGGGTAGAGGGAGTATTTTGTGAAAATGGTCAACAATTATTGGATCAATTAAAGGAGGTTTCTTCCGGTTTGATCGTTTTAGACATCAACATGCCAGTTTTAAATGGCATCCAAGTGGTGGAGTTCTTAAAAGAAAACAATTTAATGCACGATTACACCGTATTAGCAATGCTAGGGTCGGCAAGCATGGACAAGAAAACGGTGTTAAAGGATTTGGGTGTAACTCACTTTTCAGAAAAGCCACTAAAGGCTAGTTACCTTCAGGAGCTTTTGGAACCAAATGCAACCTAAACGTAGATCCTTGTCCAGGTGTACTGTCTAGTTCAATAAATCCACCATTTTTTTCTACCATAGCATTAACTAGGTATAGTCCAACACCAGATCCCTCAACATGATCGTGAAAACGTTGAAAGAGCCCAAAGAGGTTTTCCTTGTGCCGCTCTAGATCCATTCCCAATCCATTATCCTTTACTATAATTCCAAGGTGCTTGTCGGTTTCAAAAGTGGACACCTGAACCAACGGTGGACGACTTAAATCTCGGTATTTAATACCATTAGAAACAAGGTTGTAAAGTATGCTTTCCAGGTTTGCTTTATTGTATTCTAAGGTCTTAAAGTGCTGTAGATTCAAGGCTACCTTACCACCAGAGCTCTGAAGCATGTTGGAAATTTTATCCTCGATATTTTCAATAACCGTTTTGATATCTACCGATTCGGTTGGTAACTCTCCTGAATTGGCATGCTTCAATACCTCTAGTAAGTCGAGTAGGTTTTGATATAGCTTGCTGCTTGCCTTACCAATTTGCCCAAGATAAAAGTCTAACTCATCGTTTATTTCTGGAAAATCTTCCTGACAAGCAATTACCAATTCTTTGATATTGGCTGCGGGGTTTTTAAGATCGTGACTGATGGCGTAGGTAAACTGCTGCAGTTCCTCGTTGCGCTTTGCTAAATCTTTAGTTCTCGCCTTTACAATTTCTTCGAGTTCCTCATTTCGCTTTTTTAATCTGTAAGTTCTCCAGCGTAAAATCAGCAGGTAAATAATGAGGATAAGGGTAAATATTATCCCTATAAAAATGGGGTTCCGCCAAATGGGTTCCGCAATTGTAAAGGTGTAAAGCGTTTGTTCTTCTCCCTTTAATCTGACCTTAAGTGCATATTTCCCGAAGCGCACCGAGGGAAGGATAATTTTATTTTGGTTTAAACTTTGCCATCTTAAATGATATCCCGTTAATTGGTATTCAATTTCCTGGGGATTTAGCAAAGGGTTAGAACTCTTTAGATCCAACTTAATCTCTACCTCGTGTTTCCCGTTTTTAAGTAGGGCATTGTTTTTAAATTTTCCACTTATGTTGGATTGAATACTTTGTATCGCCACACCGGAACTTTCAAGATCTCCACTAGAAATTTGAGATTCGGGTATAAAAAGTGCACCTCCAAACCCTTTAATCCCTATCCCAGATGGCAGAGAGGCAACTGGTCCCTCGTTTGGCACCACATTTTCAGCATAAGGAGGTAGGGCGATGGTTTTTTTGGACTCATTTCCAAAAACTGAAATGCGGTCTCTTGAATAGGTAATTAGGTAGCCCTTATGGGTCCCAATACCATATAGATATTCAATTTTACCCTCGTTTTCGTTAATTGAGATTACCTCATCGTTGCTGTTTATGTACGATAATCCGCCTCCTTCTGAGGAAATCCATAAGTCGTTTTCGTATAGTGTTATTGCGGTATTTTCTAGAGAGGGTAGGCCTTCGTTTAATGTGAAATAAGAAAAGCTTCCATCTTTATTTAAGCGAAAAATTCCCGATTCTCTACTCAGCATCCAAAGCTGATTTCCCTCCGGAATTACCTGAATAATATCGTTATGCAACAGACCATTAGAGGTGTTGTAGGTTTTGGGTTGATTGTTGGCTTCCAGAGGATAGATGATTACCCCGTTGAACTCATGGGAAACAACCAGAGAGTTTTCCCAAATACATGCATCCAGAATTTTGCTGGAACCATGTTTTATAGGAAAGCTTATACTGCTTTTACCGTTTTCTAAAACTAGTTTACCATTTCTACTAGACAGAAATCTATCCTCGCCAAGGTACTTGATAAAGCCAGTGATACGGCGATTCTGCCCTCTTAAATTTCCTAGTATGGATCCATTGCCAACCACTGCAACTCCAGTTTCATTTTCTGCGACCCAAAGGCTACTATCTCCCTGGAAATTGGAGTACTCCTTAAACCAAATGGGTGACAGGGTGGGTCTGGCGAACCAGGCTCCCTCTCCAAAAGTACCTAACCAAAGGGTGTTTTTATTTTTATGGAGTGCATTAATACTCGCTCCCAAATTGTTAATCCGCCCTAAAACAGGGGAAATAAAATGGTTTTTTTCAAGAGTACTGTAGGATAACAATCCGAGGTTACTTGCAAAATAAAACTGATTAAATTCGGAGTAAAAGGTGGCGTTACTTAGGCTGTTTAATCCCGCAGGGTAGTTTATTTTACCAAGGCTGATTAGGCGCTTATCCTCTAGTTGGAAAAGTTCTTTCCTCCCAAAAAGGTAGGTTTTCGCCCTATCCGAAGCAAAACATAAGGCATCTACTTCTTTAATGAGGGGGAAATGGGCACCATCTTTTTTGTGAATCCCTTTGTCGGTAAGCAAATAGAACTCGTCGTTGCGAATTAATAGGTCCTTGATGTTACCGTTAAAGGTGAATCGGTTGGTTATGGAAAACTCCTTGGTCTTGGTGAGTTCGATTAATTCCCGGCCGGCAACAACGTAGTAGCGATTCGAGAAGGCTACAATTCGGTCTATTTTACCAGATTTGAGGGCAAACGGGGGAAGTAATTTGTCTTCCGACAGCTTGGAAAGGGTTCCATCAAAAAAACCGACAATAAGTACGTGGTTTTTATGGTCGTAAAATAGCGCTGTGGCAAAACTGCTCCACTCCGAGTTTTCTGGGTACTGGTAAAGCGAGTCTGTATTTATAGTTATCCGGTAAAGGCCTTCGGACGAAGCCATCCAGGTGACTTGATGCTCGTCAACTTCTATATCATAAATAAAGCTTTCGCCATTTATTTTCTCCTCGCTTACTTTGTAGAATGGAATTTCTTGTCCAAACCCTGGGTGGACAAATAACAGCAGAAAAAATATTCCAAACAGCCTAAACACTAATAGCTTTTGTTTTTATTGATATAGTCGTATTTGATATCAATATTAAAATTGTATTTCGGAATTCCACCAATAGGGATGGCAAAAAAAGGAATTGCTTGGTTGTACTGGTTTAGGATATAGAAGGTCATATCGTTTACTCTATCCTGGTTTTTGGCAATCTGGATGTCCATGGATTTACCACGTTCTATTTCATCCACCTTATGTTCTGAAGTGCTTAATTCTTTATCTCCTGAGGATACTAACACATGTCCGTTTTTGGCTACCGAATAAAGCTTTATCTCACCTTCGCTATCAAAATCGAAGTTAAACTGCTTAATAGAGATTACGGAATTATCGATATAAGGGTATAAGTGAGCTACTTGGGTGCGGCTGTTTTTTAGTCGGAAGGTGTAGTTGTACGTAAAGGCATTTCCTCCAGGAATGGGGATATTGTTTTTTGGAACGGTACTTAATGCCAATCGGTAAACATTACCATCGTTTCCTTCGGTTCCTTCTACAATTACCTTGAAAATAAACCCATCCAATGCCTTGTTGTATTCTCCTTCTGCAGGGTTAAACGGACCTAAAGTGTACCATTCGTTGTCGTATGGTTTGTCGGAAAAATCTACTGAAATAATTAAGTTTCCAGATCGGTAATTGGGACCTGGGTTGTATTGTTGGGCATCTTTTTCGCTGTAAGCTTTTGCCCCGCCATATACCGAGAAGTTTGTTTTTGTATTCCACGGCACCTCGGTAAGTAAATCGTGCTGCCCTCCACATTCTGGGTCGAAAATTCTTAAATAAATCGGACGTTTATAGGTCTTTGGTATTAGAAAAAATACAATTTGGATATGGTCGTCATCTCCCCATTGTGGATCGGCTTGTGCTCCAAAAGTGCTCAGAAAGTCAATATTTTCCCCACTGGCAGGCATTACCTGACCCGAAGCAAGTTGAAACATACTACCAAGGAATAAAAGTAGTACTAGCTTCCTCGTTTTATGGACCAATTCTGTGTTAAACAAGCGATTTGATAAATTTCTTCATTACTGTTTTTTCCAAAAATATGGAGGGTAATTTTAAAGGTAGCGGGACGGTAAAACCGATGAACAAAGGCTTCTTTAAAGTGCAGGGTACCATCGCTTATTTCCCATGCCATGGCGTAATAATCGGGGTGTTCTTTTAGGTTAAAGGCATAAAAATTCACCAGATCACCCACCGTGTGGTTTCCATTTACTCTAAAGTTGGCCTCCTCTATAAAAGAAACGGTTAAAGTAGTGTCCGAAGTTCTTGCATGCCCGAGGGAGCTGTCTACCGAGGTTAATTTAATCTTGTGATTTCCGGGTGTTTTAAAACACTTTTTAAATCGCAATCCCGCCTGTTTGGTGCCATCGTCGAATTCCCAATAAAATTTCACCTTTTTGTTGAGGGTATCCACACTACGCGAGATATCTATATCCACACAGTAGCTTATTTTAGCATCCTTGGTTTTATCGGGGATGCAGGGGGCGTAAAATCTTTGATTTAACCAAAATTCAAAAGCATCTGGAATTTTATAATCTGGAAAGTATTCCTTCAAATAACCCAGAAATTCCAATGCTTTTGCTTCCTTTTTTAGGTACGCCAAACAAGTAATGTAATCTAGATAGTCTTGTGGTGTTTGGGTGGTATAGGTAAACACCCTAAAATACCACTCCTCGGCTTTTTCCCATTCTCCAAGAAGGTAGTAGGTACTTGCTAGTTTTTTAACTACCAATTGAGTGGCAGTATCTTCGTAGGCCTTTAAATATTTCAAGAGGGCACCGTTAAGTTCCATTTTTTCAAAGCTTTTGTCGCCCTGAATTAGAAGCTTTTCATACTGTGCATAAGACACAGATATGCTTAAAAACAACAATATGGAAAGTGCCAGCCTCATTAGAAGTTGGGAGTATGTAGATATGAATTGTAGAAATCGTCGATGCGTTGCACGGCTTCCTCTGCCGTATCAACCAACTGGAACAAGTCTAAATCCTCACGGCTAATATTACTTTCTTTAGCTAACATGGTGTCTTTAATCCAATCGATTAGCCCTTTCCAGTAATCTTTACCCACTAAAATAATTGGGAACTTCCCTATTTTATGAGTTTGGATGAGTGTCATAGCCTCAAAGAGTTCATCTAGCGTACCAAATCCACCTGGGAGTACGATAAACCCCTGGCTGTATTTTACGAACATTACTTTGCGAACAAAGAAATAGTCGAAATTTAAATTCTTATCGCTATCAATAAAAGGGTTGTGTTCTTGCTCGAACGGAAGTTCAATATTCAAGCCTACACTTGTGCCTTTTCCCTTGTTAGCACCCTTGTTTCCAGCTTCCATGATACCTGGACCACCACCAGTAATTACCCCATATCCTTTTTGAGTTAATCGGTAAGCGATATCCTCAGCTAACTTGTAGTAAGGGTTGTCGGGCTGTGTTCTGGCAGAACCAAAAATGGAGACAGATGGAGAAATTTTGGCCATTTTCTCAAAGCCATCTACAAACTCGGCCATGATTTTAAAAATCGCCCAACTATCGTTGGTTTTAATATCATTCCACGATTTCTTTTCAAAAGCCTCTATAATTCTATCCCTTTTATCTGATTTTTCTTCTGCCATTTAGTGGTTTTTATATTCTTCCTTCAAAAAAGGTGCCGTAACTGATTTTTTAGATTTTAAAATTTCCTTGGGAGTTCCTTCTGCAACTATTGTTCCTCCAGCAAATCCGCCCTCAGGACCCATATCAATAATATGATCGGCGACCTTAATGATATCCAAATTATGTTCTATTACAATAACGGAATTT
Organism: Luteibaculum oceani; assembly: GCF_007995015.1. Taxonomy (NCBI): domain Bacteria; kingdom Pseudomonadati; phylum Bacteroidota; class Flavobacteriia; order Flavobacteriales; family Luteibaculaceae; genus Luteibaculum; species Luteibaculum oceani. Next base: position 19,109 of record NZ_VORB01000008.1, on the reverse strand, counting down.
CCTTGGTCTACCAATCTATTTATTACCGAAATCAGTAATCTAATATCCTCAAAGTGCAACCCGGTAGTGGGTTCATCTAAAATATAGAGGGTATTTCCGGTGCTTTTTTTACTCAGTTCACTTGCCAGTTTTATCCGTTGGGCTTCTCCTCCAGAAAGGGTAGTACTCTGTTGGCCCAGAGTTAAGTAGCCCAGCCCTACATCTACCAGTGTTTGAATTTTTCTTGCAATTCTAGGTTGATGTTCAAAAAACTCGCAAGCCCGGTTAATGGTCATATCCAGTATGTCGGAGATGCTATGCCCCTTATATCTTATTTCTAAAGTTTCCCGGTCATAACGTTTACCCTGACAGGTTTCGCAGTTTACGAACACATCGGGAAGGAAGTTCATTTCAATTTTTCGGATTCCTCCACCTTCACAGGTTTCGCATCTACCTCCTTTGGTGTTAAAACTAAATCGCCCCGCTTTGTAGCCCCTTATTTTGGCCTCGGGAATTTCGGCAAACAGTTTTCTTATCTCGTCAAAGACTTTGGTATAGGTAGCCGGGTTAGATCTCGGTGTTCTTCCAATAGGCGATTGATCGATATCTATAACCTTGTCGATGTTTTTAATGCCCTTGATCTTTTTATGGGGAAGTACATCGTGGTTGGTTTTAAAAAAGTGGTTGTGCAGTGCAGGGTATAGTGTTTGGTTTATTAAGCTCGATTTACCACTTCCAGAAACGCCGCTAACCACCACCAGTTTACCCAATGGTATGCTCAGATTTACATCCTTTAGATTATGTCCCGAAGCTCCAAAAAGCTCTAATTTTTTCCCATTTCCCTCACGTAGAATTTTAGGGGTATCAATTTTTAGGTTTCCGTTTAAGTAGCTGGATGTAAGGGTGTTGGCTTTAATAATTTCTTCAAAAGTTCCCTGTGCCACTACTTTTCCTCCATGTACCCCAGCTTTAGGACCAATATCTACTATATGATCTGCAGCTTCCATGGTTTCTTTATCGTGCTCTACCACCAAAACGGTATTTCCCAAGTCGCGGAGCTGCTTTAGACTTTCGATTAATTTCTTATTATCTCGCTGGTGTAACCCAATACTGGGTTCGTCTAGAATGTATAAGACACCAACAAGTTGGGTGCCTATTTGGGTGGCAAGTCGAATGCGCTGGGCTTCGCCACCACTTAAAGATTTGGAGCTTCTATCCAGGGTAAGGTATCCCAAGCCAACGTCTAGTAGGAATCCCAAACGCTTTTGGATTTCAGCTAAAATCTCACCACCTATGGTCAGGGTTTTATCATCAAGCTTTTTTGGTAAGCTTTTAAGCCATTCATCCAGATGGTTTAAATCCATTTGCACGACTTCGGATATATCCTTGTCGTCAATCTTAAAATGAAGAGATACCTTTTTTAATTTTTTTCCTTCGCAGCTAGGGCATTTAATGGGTTTTAAGAACCCTCGGGCCCACCTTTTAATTGCTGGATTATCCGTTTCTTGATATTGTCGAACCACGAAGTTCTCTATCCCCTCGAATTCCGTTTTATACGACTTAACACCACTATTACTGGAAATTTCTACCTTTTCGTCGGTGCCCTGAAATAGGGTGTTTAAAAGGGTTTTAGGAAGGTCTTTAATAGGCGTGCTCAGTTCTTCACCCTTTCCTTCTACTATAGCTTTTACTTGTTTAAATACCCAGGAGCTTTTGCTGTTTCCCAGCGGAAGTAATCCGCCCTTACTTATACTTAAATCTGGATTAAGCATTTTACCTTGGTCCGCAACCTCTGCAATTCCCAACCCCTTACAAGATGAACAGTATCCGTAAGGTGAGTTAAATGAAAAAGTATTGGGTTCTGGGTCTGGGTATGCGATACCCGTGGTAGGACACATGAGCTTTTTCGAATAAAAATGTCCAGAATCGGTATCGTGATTCCAAATTTTTAGGATGCCTTTACCTTGCTTAAAGCATTCGCTAACCGCATCTTTAATTCGCTTTTCAAATTTTTCATCCACCTTAAGCCTATCGATTACGATGTCTACATCGTGAATCTTAAATCGGTCTAGCGATTTGGTTTCGTTTAAATCGTGGAGTTCCCCATCTATTCTGGCCTTAACAAATCCTTTTTTTCTGTAGGACTCAAGTAATTCGCGGTAATGCCCTTTTCGTCCTTGAACCACGGGAGCCAAAAAATCTACTTTTTTTCCTTTGAGCTGATCTAAGATTAAAGCTAAAATTTGCTGCTCGCTGTAGCGCACCATTTTCTCCCCAGTTTTGTGTGAAATGGCGGTTGAGGTTCGAGCAAAAAGCAATCTTAGAAAATCGTAAAGCTCGGTAATGGTTCCAACCGTAGACCTGGGGTTTTTACTTACCGTTTTTTGTTCAATGGAGATTACCGGACTCAAACCCGTTATTTGGTCAACCTGAGGTCGCTCGAGGTTTCCAATAAATTGGCGGGCATAAGAAGAGAAGGTTTCTATGTAGCGCCTTTGGCCCTCGGCATAGAGGGTGTCGAAGGCTAAGGAAGATTTACCAGAGCCGCTTAATCCCGTTATCACCACCAATTTGTTTCGGGGTAACTTTAGGCTTATGTTTTTTAGGTTGTGCTCTTTAGCTCCAACTATATCAATTTCAGATTCAGCGCTAAATATTTCTTCCACCTGGCTAATTTGGATCTTAGTTTAACGAGTCGTTGGCTTCAAATTCTCCTAGTTTAAAAGGTTTTAATGTGTTGTCCTTTTCAGTAGGAAGTTTTAGGGTATACGATTTTCCGGCACTAACCGGAAGGTTATTGCTTCTAAGCCAAGGGTTTAAGCTTTTCAGGATTTTATAGTTTATCCTCTTTTCTGCAGCAAATACAGCTAAGTCGCTAATGGGCTGGGTAATTACCGTGTCTTTGGTAGCCAGCTGAGGGTATAGATGTTGATCTAAAAAGTTAAATCCATAATCGTTAGGGTGTTCCATAATTTGTTTTACCGCAAGAATTCTAAAGAGGTATCTTCCGGTTTCTGTGTTTAACAGCAAATCGTAGTAGTTGTTTACCTTTTGTTTTTCAAGGCTGCGCTCTAATCCATTAATACCCATGTTGTATGAAGCAGCTGCCATGGTCCAAGATCCGAATTTAGCGTAGGCATCTTTTAGGTATTTACAAGCAAATTCTGTCGATTTTACAAGGTTGTAGCGCTCGTCTACATCATCATTGATTTCTAAACCGTAATCTTTTCCGGTTGCTTTCATGATTTGCCAAAAACCTGTGGCTCCAGCTGGAGAAACAACATGCTCCAATCCACTTTCAATCAAGGCGAGATATTTAAAGTCTTCTGGTACACCGTTAGATTTTAAAACCTGCTCAATAATGGGGAAGTAGCGATGCGATCTTTTCAAGAAAAGCATGGTTTGGCTTTGCCAGTAGGTGTTTACCAAAAGTTCTCTATCTAGTTTCTCTTTAACATCAATAAGTTTTAGGGGAACAGTTTCTCCACAAAAATCCAGCTTTTTTGGGGTAGCCAGTGAGTAGATTTTATAGTCCTGCTTAAAATTGTTTTGATGAATTACTTCATCTCCCTCTTTGCTATTGGAATAGGTGAAAAGGTACACTCCAGACCATCCGAGAGCGATTATAACTGTTACGCTTAATAGTCGTATCAAAAACTTCATATAATATTATTCAAATGGGGAAATGAAACCCTCAAAATTACGGCCTTTTTTATCTTTATCTGAGAGGATGGGGGAGCTTACTCGCCAATCAATGTTAAATGCAGGATCATTCCATAAAATGCAATCTTCCGATTCTGGAGCATAGAATTCAGAACACTTGTATAGGAACCTGGTATCGTCTTGTAATGTTGCAAAACCATGTGCAAACCCCTTAGGTACGTATAGCTGCCATTTGTTCTCTTCGTTGAGCTCTACTGCATACGATTTTCCATAGGTGGGTTCAGATTTTCTTAGGTCAACAACCACGTCTAAAACCGATCCGTTTACTACGCGAACCAACTTATCTTGCGCAAAAGGTGGATTTTGATAATGAAGCCCTCTTACTACATTGGCTTGGCTTAAGGATTCGTTATCTTGCACAAAAGTTACATCCAATCCAGTAAGGGCTTTGAACTTCTTTTCATTAAAAGATTCTAGAAAATACCCGCGCTGGTCGCCAAAAACTTGAGGTTTTATTAGGAGGAGGTTATTAAACCCCGTTTCTATTATTTCCAATTCGATAAAATTTAGGTGCAAAGGTGCAAAACACCTCAAGAAACTACAATGAGGTCAAACATAATATTACTTTAGTAAACGCAATGGAAAAAACCCAACAGCTCTACGAAATTCAAAAGGATGAAATCCAAAATTACCCTCTCGATCACTATCGGGGGGAGATTGTTTTAGTGGATAACCAGGAGGGTTTACGGGAATTTTACAAGGAGGATATATTCGCTAATTATGATGTAATTGGGTTTGATACCGAATCTAAACCTAGTTTTAAAAAGGGGCAGGTGAATAAGTTGGCGCTTTTTCAATTTGCAACGCCTCATGCCGTTTATTTGGTTCGTTTGAATAAAATTGGTGGGATCCCAGAAAAACTCGCAAGCATGATGCGGAATTATCACGGCACGATGGTTGGAATTAGCTTGGCCGACGATTGGCGTGAAATTCGCAAACTTAAAATTGATGCAAAACCCGAATGTGTGATCGACCTGAATGAGTTGGCCATGAAAAAGGGTTTTGTGAGTATTGGAGCTAAAAAACTATCCGCCCTGCTCTTAGGAATTAGAATTTCTAAACGTCAGCAAGTCTCGAATTGGGAAGCTGATGAACTTTCGGAGCCTCAAATGATTTATGCCGCAACAGATGCATGGATTTGCAGGGGGATTTATTTTAAATTATTGACACTGTAAGGATGGAAGGATTTGAGGGATTAGGAATAAAGGCACAGTTTTTAAAAGCACTGGCAGATTTGGGGTTTACCAAGCCTACTGAGATTCAAGAAAAGGCTATTAAACCACTGTTAGCTGGGCAGGAAATTATTGCTACCGCGCCAACGGGTTCGGGTAAAACGGCGGCGTTTATGCTGCCTGTAATGCAAATGCTTCGCGGTACTAATCCAGAACATCCGAGGGTTTTGGCCATTGCTCCAACCAAGGAACTGGCCATGCAAATCACAAGTATGGCTCAAGATTTAAATGCTTACAGCGATTTAAAAATAGTGGGCTTAATTGGTGGAGTTGCCAAGCAGGGTCAAAGAGATCAATTGGCGGGAGGTGCAGATATTATTGTAGCCACCCCTGGAAGATTTATGGACCTCTATTTCGAAGGCTTAATTCCGCTTAAGAAAATTCAATTTTTAGTATTGGATGAGGCCGATCGTTTAATGGATATGGGCTTTATGCCCCAACTCAATCAAATTCTTGAGGTAATACCTTCCAAGTCCAGAAAAATATTATTCTCTGCAACTTTTCCTGAGCGTTTGCAGCGCGTAGTAGATAACTTTTTGGAACACCCACTGCGCATTGAGGTTTCTAGACAGGAGAAACCGGCAAAAGATATCGATCTGTTTAAGGTGGGATTGAAAAACCGCCTGACCAAATTGCATTACTTAGAGCAGTTCCTATTGAATGAAGACTGTGAACGTGTAATTATTTTCACCAGAACTAAAGAAACGGCCACCCAAACGCAAAAATATTTATTGCGAAAAATAGGGGAGGATGAGATAGGCTTATTACATGCCAATAAAGGGCAAAACACCCGAAATAATACTTTCGAGAAATTTAAATCGGGAGAGATCAAGTACTTGGTAACCACGGATATTAGCGCTCGGGGAATAGATATTCCCAAGGTAAGTCACGTTATCAATTTCGATGTTCCTCTGGTAAAAGAAGAGTACGTACATCGTGTTGGGAGAACAGGAAGAGCTGGGAATTCTGGAGTAGCGATCACTTTTTACACCCCAGCCGAAGAGTTCCAAATTGAAAACTTAGAGGAATTCATTGAAGAGAAAATGAAAGTCCTAGATGTTGATATTGAGGAGAAAGAATTCTTGCCGGGTGAAGAAAAAGAAATGCTACGAAGCATGGATTTACATCGTCAGAAAATTGACCCTAATTATCGCGGAGCTTTCCAAGAAAGAAAAAAGAAGAAGATTTTTGCCTCTAAAAAGCTGGGTAGAAAGTCTTAAAAATTTACCATCATTTTAACCTCACACTGTTTTTTACCCATTAGTTTATAGGTAACGGTTTGATCGGCAAAATGGTCGTCTACATTCCATTCGAATTCAACAAGGGTTTTACTTTCCTGTTTTGGGTTTTTAAGATCTCCAAAAACTCGAAAGGCATCCTCTAGCAGCCATTCGCACTCAAACCTTCCGTTTACCTTAACCAAGGTATAAACATGTTGTTCGGCCTTTCGCAGTACTTCCACTCGTTCTATGGGGAAATCTGGAAATTCGGCGTAGTTAAATATCAGCTTAGAGTAAGGGGCGATATCGTGTTCCTGAACAATGTACTTCCAGGTTTTACCTGGAATTAAATTGCGTAGCGAACTAAAATAAACAACCTCCTCAACCTCAGCTATCCCCATTCCAGCAGGTTTTATAGGGTTTTGAGCTAAGGTTTTATGGGTTAGAAGTATGCTGCAGCTACAAAAAACTGCAATAGAAAGGATAAAGCCGCTAGTTAGCGGCTTCCTCGTTTTGTGTTTCAGTTTCATTCGCCTGCAGCTCCTTAATTTTTTGGCGCATGTTTTTATTGATGTACTTAATCTGATTTTCCATCTTCTCTATTGCATTGCGAGTAGCTGTAATTTTCTTTTCAGCCTCAACAAGCAATGGGTTTTTCTTTGCGCTGCTAGAATTAAAGAACGCCATGTTGTTCTCGAACTGTATGGCTTGCTTTTTAAACTCTTCAATTTTTTCGTTGATGAAACGCTTTTCTTTTTGAAGTAGTTTTTCGAAGTCGTTTTCTTGAAGTAACCCTTGAATTCGGCTAGTAAATTTAGAGTGTTCTAACTCCTCTTTAGCCAATCCAATAGCTTCCATTTTCTCATCTAATATAGAGTTGAAAGCGTTATTTACTTCGGTTATTTTATCCTTAGGCACTTTACCAAGTTTGTTCCACTCAGAAAGTTTGCTTTTAATTTCCTTGGCAGCTTCTTGCTTGTCTTCAGGTAATTTAACCCCTTTGAACGCCTCAATAAATTCGAGTTTGGCTTTGTAGTTGTCTTCGAACTTGGCGTCTAACTCCTTGGCGCTTTTCTCTTTAGCTTCGAAGAAGGCATCGCAAGCTGCTCTAAATCTTTTCCAAAGCTTTTGCTCAAAAGCCATAGGAGCAGGTCCAATGTTTTTCCATTTTTTCTGCAGATCGATTAGCTTTCTGGAGGTCTCCTTCCAATCGGTAGAATCTTTAAGTACCTCTGCCTGATCACAAAGTGCCTCTTTCTCGGTTTGGTTTAGCGAAAGTTCTTTCTTGAAATCTTCAAAAAACTTCGATTTATGTTCAAAGAAAGTATCGCACTCGGCTCTAAATTCTTTCCAAACTTCTTCATTTTCCTTTCTAGGGCCGTATCCAACTTGTTTCCAAGCTTGCTGAATCTCTATGATCTTTTCCGTTGCCTTGTTCCAAGCTTTAGCATTGTTAGGAAGCTTTTCGGTGATCTCTCTAGTTTTTCCAAGAAGACCTTTTTTCAGTGCCAGATTTTTATCTAACTCCTCTTTTCTTGCGGCTCTTCTGGTTTTAATGATCTCGTATGCGGCATCTAAAGCCTTGTCGAAACGGGCTTTTAAAGGTTCAAATTCGTCTCTAGGCACCGGTCCAACATCGTACCATTCTTGTTGGTACTTCTTTACGTTTTCCTCTAAGTTTTCTGTTTCTGCCTTAGATATAACCTCTAGGTTTTTAACGATGTTTTGTTTGGTTTCAAGGTTTTTCTTTAGATCGTTCTCTAAAAGGTCCTTGTAAATTTTAATATCGTAGTAAAAAGTATCTACTGCGTTGTGGTAGTCTTGTAAAACTTCTTTGTGGCGATCGCCAGGAACTCTTCCAATACCATTCCACTCTTCTTGTAGTGCCTTAAAAGTATCGAAGGCTTTTTTTATGTTTTCCTCATCTTTAGTGATGCTGGAAATTTGTTTGATGATGGCAAGTTTTCTGTCGAGGTTTTCTTTTTCCTCTTTTGCTCTACGCTCGGCGTATGCCTTCCTTTTGTCTTTAAATTCCGTTTTTAGCTCGGCAAATTTCTGTTCATCTTCCGATGGAGCAGGAGAGAAGTCTTCGGGTTTATTTTCTGGATCTTCTAAAAAAGTCTCCAGTGCTTTTTCACGAAGTTGGTTAAACTCCTTTTCAATGTCTTCCATCAAGGTTTTACCCTCGGTAATGAGTTCTTTGTTAAATTCTTGCTTTAGTAAGTCAGAGAATTTGTTCAGCAGTTCTTGCATTATTGTGCTATAAAATCTTTAAAAACGGTGCAAAGGTAGAATTTCCCTATAAATGGCGGGTAATCAATTGCTTTTCAGGAGCTTTTTTAATTTATCGGGATGGTTGGTAATGATTCCATCCACACCCAAATCAATTAAGCGACGCATTTCTTGTTCGTCGTCTACCGTCCAGCAAAAGATCTGACGGCCTTTTTTATGTATGGCGTTTACCATTTTTCTATCCACCAATTTATAATTGGGATTGATGGCAGACGACTTCTTAAATCTATATATGTTACCCACTTTGGGCAGGCGATCGCGATAAATGGGTATAGCTCGGTTGCTGTAGTTTAAAAGCAAGTTCAACTCCAAATCTGGATTTTCTCGGTGTATGCTTTTAAGAAGTGGGGCACTAAAAGACTGAATAATGCAGTGTTTTTGGGCTTTGTGTTTGTTGATTTGCTGCACCAGTTTTCTCGCCAGAAGTGGCTGCATCATCAAGGAGCCTTTTAGCTCTATTAGTAATTTTGCTTTGGGAACTACAGCGCCTAAAACCTCATTTAGCGATGGGATTTGCTCTCCTTTAAATTCTGGTGAAAACCAGGAGCCAGCATCTAATTTTTTTAGGGATTGATAGTAAAACCACACCACAGGACCTTTTCCATTGGTGGTTCGGTTTACCTTGGCATCGTGCATTAAAACGGGTACATTATCTAAGCTAAGTCTTACATCAATTTCGATGTAATCCACCCCAATCTCCAAAGCCTTATTAATTGCGGCCATGGTGTTTTCGGGAGCCAATGCCGAGGCACCTCTATGCGCAATAATTGCTGTCATTATCTGGGTAAAAGCACTTCTTGCATTTCTTCGTTAACCTTAACCGGTTTCCCTGTTTTGGCGTCGAGTAAAACAAAAGTAACAACAGCGTCTATTACTTGGGTTGATGAATCGTTGAGATATCCAATCTGGTGGAAAATCCAACTGGTATTTCCTTTTTTAGAAGGTTCCGTTTCTATACGCAGGGTCTGTCCCTGGGTAATTGGATATTTGTATGAGATATTGATGTTTACCACAACGAAGGCTAGGTTTCGCTCTTCGAAGTAAGATTTTGCATTGATGATATCCAAATATTGCCATCGGGCTTCTTCGAGTAGTTCTAGATATCTTGCATTGTTAACATGTCCATAGCCATCAAGGTGATAGCCTCTTATTTTTAGTTCGGTAGTATGCTTCAAGCTTACAGTTTTTTCAAAATTACTTCGAAGTAATCTTCTAACATTTCCTCTTCACTTAAATTATAATAATGCTCTAGCAATTTGCTCTTTGCGTTGAGCATTTGGAGCATTCCCGTTGTAGACCCCCATAAAATAATGGCCAGTTTAATAGGGTTTTTATGGGTGCCAATAGATCCATCGTCCATTCCAGCTTTAACCACATTGGCAAGTACTTCTAAAACCTGGTTTCCGGCAATCATGCTTTTCAGCGATTCAGCCTCCATGTCGTCTAAGCTCACGGTATCGTTTTCGTAATGCAAAATGGCATCGAAATATCCTGGATGTTCTTTAGAGAATTTGATGTAGGCTTTTCCCGCCTCTTTTATCTTCTCCTTGCCGTTTCCACTAAAATCTGAGATGGCCTCGGTTACGTATTTTTCTAAGGTTTCGAAAGCTCTACGCAATATGGCGCGATACAAGGCGTTTTTGTTCTTAAAGTATAGGTATAGTGTACCTTTACTTACATCCGCTTCGCTGGCTACTGCGTCCATTGAGGCTTGATGAATACCACTTTTAAAGAAAATTTTTTCAGCAGCAGCAATGATTTCGCTCTTTCTAACCGCTTTGTCCTTATGTTTCTTGACGACCGTTCCCATCCAAAAAAAAATTTTCCGAAAGTTATGAATTACTACGGAAAAGTGATTAATTCTATTTAAAGTAAACAAATTGGCTGAAAATGCGGTTTCTTTAGAATATTTAGCTTGAAATTCTTAATAAAGTAAAATTAACCACCTTTTTTAAACTTTTTGAAATATCTTAGTCGCCCAGAATTGGGCATATTTTTTAATTTTCTAATATCACATCATGGGTAGAAAACCAATAGCAAAAAAAAGAAGTCGCAACGAGGTAAAACGTGAAAAGTGGATTAACGAATGCATCGTACACTTCGAGAAAACAGGAATCCGCAACATTACCATGGACGATGTTGCACAGCTATTAAATATTTCTAAAGCCACCATCTACAACCACTTTAAAAGTAAGGATGAAATGGTGCAAACTGCGGTAGCAATGTTGTTAAACCGCATTAGAAAATACGAGGAGTACTTAACCGACCAAAGCATTCCTTTTATTAAGCGCTATTACATGGCGATGAAATATTACGCCGAGCAATTAACCAGTGTATCTCCTAGATTGGTTAGAGATGTAAGAGAAACGTATCCTGAAATGTGGGATTACGTAGAGATGTTTAGAAACCAATTCTCCTTTGTAATTGGAAAGTACTACGAAGAAGGAATTGCAAAAGGATATTTTAAAGACTTTGACGTAAATGTTATGGTGGGTACCGACCGTTGGTTCTTGGATGCCTTATTAACTACTACTTACCTGAAAGACAATAATTTAACCTTGGATAAGGCCTTCGACGAGTATTTTAAAATTAAGTTCGACGGGATTATTCATACTGTTATCGCCGATTGTAAGATGTAGGCATCGGCAATCGCTATAGATTACCACTTATGTATTTCCAGTTTAGTAAAGCTCGAGAATACTTCTATTTTTGAGCCGCTAAACTGGAAAAACTATGTATAAAAAGCATCTATGTCTTGCTCTTGCGATGCTAAGCACCTTGGTGGGCTTTTCGCAAGCTAAAAAGATTGACTTTGTGGAATACGACCTACCCAATGGTCTCCACGTAATTCTTCACGAAGACCACTCAACTCCTGTAGTGGCAATTACCATGTTATACCATGTAGGATCTAAAAACGAAGATCCAAACCGTACAGGTATGGCGCACTTTTTTGAGCACCTTTTATTCGAAGGGTCAGAAAATATTGGCCGTGGTGAGTTCGATAAGTACATTGAAAATGCCGGTGGGGTGTTAAATGCCAATACCACTCAAGACCGTACTTTTTACTACGAGGTTTTACCGTCTAACCAATTAGAATTAGGTCTTTGGTTGGAAAGCGAGCGTTTGATGCACGCAAAAGTTGAAAACGTTGGTATTGAAACTCAACGCGAAGTAGTTAAAGAGGAGCGTAGACAAAGAATGGATAACACTCCTTACGGTTCTATCTTAGAAGAAACCTTTAAAAGAGCGTATAAAGTTCACCCATACAAATGGTCGGTTATTGGTTCTATGGACCACCTAAATGCCGCTTCGGACCAGGAGTTTATGGATTTCTACAAAACTTTCTACGTTCCTAACAATGCAGTACTTTCTATAGCTGGAGATATCAACATACCAGAAACCAAAAAATTAATTGCGAAGTACTTTGGTGAAATCAAAAAAGGAACCAAGACCATTCCTTTCCCAGAGGCTAACGAGCCAGCTCAAACTACAGAGATTAGAGATACTGTTTTCGATAACATCCAACTTCCTGCAGTAATTCAAGCATACCACTCTCCTGCACAAGGAACTGCCGATGCTTATGCAATGGAAATGTTAAGTACACTACTTTCTAGCGGCCAGTCTTCTAGACTATACAAAAGATTAGTAGATAAGGAGCAATTGGCATTACAAACAGGTGTTTTCCCACTTGGATTAGAGCACCCAGGATTAACACTTTCATTTGCTATTTGTAACTCAGGAGTAGATCCTATGGCTGCTGAAAAAGTAATAGACGAGGAAATTAAAAAGTTACAAAGCGAGTTAATTAGCGACGAAGAGCTAAACAAGGTGAAAAACCAAATTGAAGCACAATTTGTTGCAGGTAACTCAAGAGTAGTGGGGGTAGCTGAAAGTTTAGCTAACTACCACACGTATTACGGAGACGCTAACCTTATTAATACCGAGTTACAGCGTTACCTAAAAGTTAGCAAAGAAGATATTAGAAATGTGGCCAAGAAGTACCTAACTCCTAAGAATAGAGTAGTACTTTATTACTTACCAAAAGCCAACTAATCACTTTATAAATATTTAGAGATGAAAAAATTATCCATATTGTTCTTTTGTGTAACCCTTGCCGTTTCGGTTTTTGCACAAGTAGATCGTAGCAAAGCTCCTGCCCCAGGGCCTGCACCAAAAATTCAAATTGGGGAATCTGAAACATTTACGCTTGAAAACGGACTAAAAGTAATTTTAGTTGAAAACCATAAGCGTCCAGTAATCTCTTACTCACTTACTTTGGATTACGTTCCATTTATGGAGGGTGAAATTGCTGGAAATGCTTCTTTAGCCGGATCTTTATTAAGAGCGGGTACCACAAGCAAAAACAAAGAGCAGATCGATAAAAGCATAGACTTTATTGGTGCTAATTTCAGTACCTACGCTACTGGATTCTACGCATCGTCACTTACCAAGCACACTGATAAGTTACTTGGAATTGTTTCGGATGTATTGTTGAATCCAACTTTCCCAAAAGATCAGTTAGAAGCAGAGAAAAAGAAAACCATTTCTGGTATCCAGGCTGGAAAAGAAGATCCTAACGCGATTATGTCAAACGTTTCTAAAGCGTTGAGATATGGTAAGGATCACCCATACGGGGAAATTGAAACCGAAGAAACTGTTGCTAACGTAAGCGTGGAGTCTTGTAAGGAGTTCTACAACACTTACTTCCGTCCTAACATTGCATACCTGGTAATTGTTGGAGATATTACTAAGGCCGAGGCTGAGAAGAAAGTGAAGAAGTACTTTGGAGCTTGGCAACAAGCAGAAGTTCCAATGGCAGTTATGCCAGAGGTAAAAGGACCCGAAGGAACTCAGGTTTGTTTTGTGCCTAAAACCGGTGCAGTGCAGTCGGTAATTAATGTTACTTATCCAGTAGACCTTAAGCCAGGAGCTCCAGATGCTATCCCATCTAGCGTTATGAATAACATTTTAGGTGGTGGTGTATTTAGCGGTAGATTAATGCAAAACCTTAGAGAGGATAAAGCCTATACCTATGGTGCAAGATCTAGCCTTAGCACAGACCAATACGTTGGTTCTTTTACTGCATTTGCTTCGGTAAGAAATGAAGTGACGGACTCATCGGTTACCGAGTTTTTATACGAATTAGACCGCTTAACAAAAGAGCCTGTTTCTAAAGACGATCTTTCACTAGTGAAAAACTCTATGAACGGTTCTTTTGCAAGAGCTTTAGAGTCTCCACAAACTGTAGCCAATTTTGCTTTAAACATTGAGCGTTACAAGCTTCCTAAAGATTACTACGCAAATTACCTTGCAAGATTGAGCTCAGTTTCTATCGAAGAGGTTAAGCAAATGGCACAGAAGTACATCAAACCAAATAATTCTTTGGTAATTGTAGTTGGAAATAAAGATGTAGCAAAGAGCCTAGAGAAATTCGATGCTGACGGAGAAGTAACTTTCTACGATTTCTACGGAAACGAGGCAGATGCAACGGAGCGCAAGCCAGCTCCAGAAGGAATGACTGCTCAAAATGTATTCGACAACTTTGTGTTGAAGTTTACGCAATCTGAGGATATGAAGTCGGCCCTTAAGAAAATTAAAAAGCTTAAGGATATTACTACCAAAGGAACCGCAAGCATACAGGGGAATGAAATTAAAATGGTTACCTACCAAAAGGCACCAAATTTATTCTCTCAAAGCATTATGGTTCAGGGTAACGTAATCCAGAAGCAAACGTTTGATGGTAAAAAAGGAGTTTCTATTTCTTTCCAAGGGCGTAAAGAAATGGAAGGCGACGACCTTAAGAAAATGGAAGTACAGGCCTTATTGGTACCAGAATTAGAGTACCAAAACCTAGGTTACAAATCTACTTTACTTGGTGTGGAGCCTGTAAATGGAGAAGATGCTTATGTGGTTGAGATTACAGCAACCGTAGGAGAGCCTTCAACTCATTTTTACAGCGTAGAAAGAGGAGTTAAGCTACAAGAAATTGTAACAGCTGAAACGCCAAACGGTGCGGTAACTACAGTACAGTCTTTTGACGACTTTAAAGATGTTAAAGGATATGTTTTCGCACACAAAATGAGCATTTCTGGACCTCAGAGTCTAGTAATTGAAATGGATGAAGTGAAAGTGAACTCAAACGTATCTTCAGACTTGTTTAAGTAGGGTTAATTAAATCCAATATTTAAAGGGGATGTCTTTTTAGGCATCCCCTTTTTTTGTTGCGCTAGGGGGGAGCTTTTTCTGTAAGTAAGGTATAACCCAGCTAATGAATAATTAGTTATCTTATTATAACAAAAGCACCTACCACGTGAAAAAGCAAGATTCAAGTAAGCCGGTTCTTCGGTTACATAAAATCCATTTGGATGGTAATTGCTATCTAGGATTTCAGTTTAAATACAGCGAAACCATATACAGTGGGCTAAGGCGGATTAACGCGAACTGGCACTCAGGTAAAAAGTGTTTTTACCTGCCGTTCACTAGAAAATCATATTTGGAGATTATTAGAGCGTTTAATGGAACGGTTGCGGTAGATAATACCGCAATCCTCGTGGGTAAAAGGGCGGCAATAAACAATACTAATGATGTGGATTTACCCTTGGAGTTTAGGGAGTTACTGGTGCGCAGACGATATAGTGCCAATACCGTAAGAACCTACTGCTCGATGTTTCGTGGTTTTATGCATTTCTACAGAAAATTTGACTTACAATCTATAACAGACGATCAAATCAAGGATTACATAAATTTTCTGATTGAGAAAAAGAATGTTAGCATAAGTACCCAAAACCAGGTTATTAACGCTATTAAATTTTATTATGAACATGTTTTGGGACGAGAGAAAAAGAAGTATAGTTTGGATAGACCCAGAAAAGAGCGAAAGCTTCCCAAAGTAATCAGTCAGAAAGAACTTATACGGCTAGTTTTGGCTGCCAGCAATTTAAAGCACCAGTGTATTATTGCCTTACTGTATTCAGCAGGATTAAGAAGGGGAGAGCTCATTGGGTTAAGGGTAGAGGATATAAACTTTGACCGTATGCAGGTATTTATAAAAGGGGGGAAGGGCAAGAAAGATCGGGTATCTATATTAAGTGAACGTATGGCTGTTGGGTTAACAAAATATCTGGCAGCATATAGCCCTAATTACTGGCTTTTTGAGGGGCCCAATCGAAATCAATATGGGGCGTCTAGCGTAGGGATGTTAGTAAAAAGAGCCGCTAAACTGGCTGGGTTAAAAGGGGTAACACCCCATGTACTGCGACATAGCTTTGCAACCCACATGATGGAGGGCGGAACCGATACGAGATTGATTCAAAAACTTTTGGGACACGAGAAATTAGACACAACTGCCATTTATACCCATGTTTCCAAATCGTCCTTACTAAAAATATCATCTCCCTTTGATAGCATAAAGACTGAAAATTTTCGGAAGAAATCATTGGAATAGGAGCTTATGCACAATTGGCATAGTTGGAAAAGTAGAGTAGGGCAGAGCAGAGGAGAATCGGTAAGCAATTTAAGGGGAGATGATAAGTAAAAGCGATTTCTATCTCATTGGTAAAATCTGGAATTTGGAGGACGTTGAATAGCTCCCAGAAAAATATCATCACATTTTCTTTTGCAAAAAATATCATCACATTTTCTCATTTTAAATTGCCCTAATCGTGGTTTTCCGGGGGTTTTCTTTACTTTTCGGTATACAAAAACAAAAACCAATATCAGCAACCTGGTGTTGCTCATATGTTGTGTGCAAGCTAATTGAACATTATCCGTGGAACGAAACATTATAGAAATTAATGAAGAAAAAATTCAAGATTTTGTTGACTCCAAACGTCCTCAGGATCCTGAATTGAGAAAAAAGATTGATTTCGGATATTCCTTTGACAGAAAAGCTTTTGAGATATTCACAACTAGGCCCATTTGGATTAACCCATCAAAAACAAGAAACTACCCATTCGCCAGATTGCGCTATTACCAAACCAGAAATGAATGGAATCTCTACTGGATGAGAGCAAACGGTAAATGGGAGGCCTATTCCCCATTTCCAAAAGCAAACAACTTAAGCGCTCTACTTGAAATTATTAATGAAGATAAACTCGGTTGTTTCTTTGGCTAAGATTAAACCAGAAATATTAAATGAAATTGCTCAGCAAATTGACTGCGGAAATAAGGCCTATTACAATCCTAAATCCGAGGAATTAATTTGCATCCCTAATTTCAACGATCACTATGAGGAAGAAGAGTTTAAAGAATTTTTAGGTGAGGAAATAGAGAAAGTAGAAGATCCCGAATTTCAGTGCATTACCCCACTTGAATCCTGGGAATCCTTTGAAATCATGGAAAACTTCGCTTATCAACTAAATGAAGGGTTATTTAAGAATCGATTAATAGAAGCTTTATCAAAAAGAAAACCTTTCCGTCACTTTAAACATCTAGTTGATCATTCGGACTTTAGGCAAGACTGGTTTGATTTCAAGCAAAAGGAATTAGAAAAACACGTTGAAAGACAATTAATTTAAAGACGGCCAGCACACAACAAAGGCTATAATTAATGCGGAGTTAACCGTTGACAGAACACATTTTCGCCCTCGCCTCCGCTTCTCCTTTTATTTCTCTCGGTTTTATTTAATTTACCTACCTAAATAAAAGGCTTGCTAGCTTCCGTGCGGCATGATCGGACAAAGCCCGATCCACCCGCACTAAATTATAGCCAAGCCGTTGGCACTAATACTCGTTCTCCCTACTATTTTTTGCTAGATTCTTAAACCTTTTTCGTAACTAATTCGTTACATTTGTACCGTGAGAGATGTTGATATTACGGAAGAATGCTTAGAGTTTATCGACAAACAAGGTGAAAGGGTTTCATTAAAATTTTTTCAGCTTGTGCAAGTGATGATGCAAGAGAAAGTGGTGCACGCTTTGTTCATTAAGAAGTTGCAATCCACCAAATTCTATGAACTCCGAGTAAAAGCTGGAAATGAATACCGTATTATCATATTTGCAATTGATCATTTAAACTTCTCTCAAGCTAACCAGGTGGTCTGTTTAACTGGGTTTATAAAAAAGTCCACCAAGGATTATAAAAAGGCAATTAAAGCTGCAGAAAAAATTTTAGAGGAATATTTAAATCGTAAAGAAAATGGGTAAAGCATTCAACGCCAAGGAACTTTTGGATAAGAGGTACGGAAAAGAAGGTTCAGAATCACGAGAGAAATTCACTGAAGACGCCTTTTCATATTACTTCGGAGAAATCATTCGTAACAGACGAAAGGAACTCCATTTGAGTCAAGAAGATCTCGCTGAAAAAGTGGGTAAAAAACGACCTTACATTTCTCGAATAGAAAATGGTGAAGACATTAGACTATCAAATTTTGCTTTGTTAGCTAAAGCTCTTGGACTCTCTATTCAGATTAATCCAGAATAAATAAAGTACTAGTGCCAACAATGCCTATAAATAATGCGGCTTAATCGGTTCTTAAATGGTTTCGCCCGCACTTCCGCCTCCCCTTTTCTTTTACGCGGTTTTACTAATTTACCACTCAAACAAAAGTCTCGGCTAAGTGTATCGCCAGCATCTAAATTTTAGAGCTACGGAGTGCACTATTCATAGGCGAGCCGTTGGCAAGCATAATTGCGCTCTGCCCTAATCCCCAAAGATTTTCTTGCGTTTCAAGTAACTTTTAAGTTACCTTTGTCGTTAAATAATCGAACCAGTTTGGACAAAATAAGATCGGTTACATCATACGAAGGACACTTCGAAAAGTTCCTAAACTCTTTGGACCAAAAGACCCAAAACAAAGTCTTTAAGTTAATTGAGATGTTAGAAACCATTGAACGTATTCCTTCTAACCATCTTAAAAGCATAACTGGAGTAAAAGGCCTTTTTGAGGGACGCATTAAACTTGGATCCAACATCTGGAGAGTGTTCTGCTTTTTTGATGGAAACAAGCTTGTCATCCTTCTTAACGGATTTCAAAAGAAATCACAGAAAACACCCAAGAAGGAAATCGAAAAAGCCAAGAAATTAATGTTGCAGTATTTAAAAGAGAAAAAAGATGGGAAAGACTAAATCATGGGACCAAATTAAAGATGAGGTTTATGGGAAAAAGGGAACTCCCAGAAGAGATGACCTGGAAAGAAGTGCTCAAACATTTCGAATCGGTTATTTATTAAGACAGGCTAGAGAAGAAAAGCACCTCACACAAAAACAGCTTGCTGAAATCATTGATAAAAAAAGGACATACATCTCCCGAGTTGAGAATGATGGCAGCAACATCACATTAAAAACGCTCTACGATATCGTTGAAAAAGGCCTAGGTGGTAAAGTCTCTATAAACATCGAGATTTAAAATTACGCTTGCCAACAATGGCTATGAATAATGCGGGTTAGTCGGTTAAGAACACATTTTAGCTTTTGCCTCCGCCTCGTCTTTTATTCTTCTTGGTTTTAGTAATTTACCACACAAATAAAAGCCTCGGCTAACCGTGTCGCGAGAGCCAAACATTATAGCTCTAAAGCCGCACTATTCATAGCCGGGTCGTTGCCTGCCATAATAAAAACACAGTTACTCTTCGACAAACCATTTTGATTAAGTAAACTAATGAGTTAACTTTGAACTGTGGTTAAAGAAATAATTACCTACAAGAAATACTTCCTCGATTTCTA
>NZ_VORB01000007.1 GCF_007995015.1 Luteibaculum oceani | reverse complement strand
TTGCAAGCAATCCCTGTTACCGTTCGACTTGCATGTGTTAGGCCTGCCGCTAGCGTTCATCCTGAGCCAGGATCAAACTCTCCGTTGTGAAAACTTTAAGTTTTATTACTCTCAGGTAAACTTTTTTTAATCTTAGACTTTTCGATGTCCAAACAATACTTCAAAGAACTCTCTATTCCTTATCTTCCCTTCACTCTCACACTCAATCTCTCAAGCGTGTTTCCCGTAAAAGGGAGCGCAAAGGTAAGAAGTTTTTTAAAACAACAAAGAAAAATTAAATTATTTTTAAAATTTCTTTTTCTGTTTCCCCGTTTAAAAGAACGTTTTCTTGTGATTGGGGCGGCAAATGTACGTCGTTTTATTTCTTTAAAACAAGTACTACCTCAACTTTTATGGCGTACTTAGACTAACAGGGATATTCTTCCCATTAATAAGTAATTTTTGTCGACAAACTAAATCAGCGATAAACTCTGCCATTTCTTCTGGCGATACCGGAGCCTCATACCCCGGAAAGGCCTGCTCTAACATTTCTGTTTGTACCGCACCTATGGAAAGGGTATTAAACGTATGTCCCCCCTCTTTATACTCCTCCGCTAAACAATCTGACATACAAGCAATAGCCGCCTTACTACTACTATATGCACTCAACCCAGGGAACTTTGATGCCCCCTGAAATCCTCCCATGGAACCAATAAATAAATGATTTACCCTTTCTCTTACACCAGACCGAATTATAAATTGCTTACAAAATGAAGCCGGGCCAAAAACATTTGTTGCGTACACTTTGGTCCAATCGGCTAAAGTTAACTCTGTAAAAGATTTGTTTACCAATAAGCCAGCACAATAGATAATACCTCTCACCTTAAGAAGCTCCTCTTTTCCGATTTCCTCAAAGAATTCTTCGACCGAATCTTCCCTGGACACATCTAGAGCCTTCAACAATAGTTTACCACCTCCCTCATTTAGAGCATTTAGCGGCTCTAGAGAACGAGAAAGGGCAAAAACACTTTGCCCTTTTCTTAATAATTCTTTTACTAGAGCATAGCCTATACCACGCGATGCCCCCAATACTATATACATACTTCTTTATTGGTGTATTAAATTAAAATCCTTCTCAATTAAATTTATTCCGTCTGTAATTAGCTTCTTATACTCCTTACTGTTACCCTTTAACTCTTCCAGACACGCTCTGATTTGGGTTTGATACTCAGGATACAATTCCCATTTGCTTAAAATCTCATAGATCTCTAATGGTAATAACCAATCCTTAGGATAATCCTTCTTTAGGATTTCGAATATCTCCATCAACCTTGAAACTTCGCCATCTTGATTACGAATGTTTCTTACCTCATTATAATAGGTATGAAGACGCTTGGCGTTTTCTGAATGGTTTATTTTTAGGGTTTTCTCCTTCGGTGGCTCAAAACTTAAATTCCAAGCTTTAGGATCAGCAGGCCCTGCATACGCCCCGCTAAGTTCAGGGTCTCCTATGATAAAAACATGTCTACCAAGATCTTCATGGTTTATAACCACGGGACCATCAATTTCCTCAGGTATTAATTCAAGTAGAGAGAAACCATATTTAGCGTCAGCACTCCCTTTAATATTCTTTGCATCCTTACCGATCCAGACCTCAACAGAATCCATCTCCGATTCTTCATCGAGATATAGACAACCGCTATCACGGAAAATCCCCAAACGATCACCGAACCTTAACCAAGTGAATTGTTCGTTTAATTCCCCTTCTTCTATAATACCCGACAGTTGAAGATCACCAAATTTAAGGCTTGCAACCGCTCCAGAACCAATAGCTGTTCTTAATGCATATTCTCCACCTTTATTCAAAGCCATTTGACTAGCAAACTCGTCGAGCACTTCATTCAATTGCTGGAAAGAAGAAGTAACAAACAACTGAGGCTGCTCAGTAGTGATATCAAAACTATAATCCGCCGCTGCAATAGAGTAAGGAATTTTTTTCACCTCTTCTCTCATACAGTTGGCGCTTTCGCCAATAGAAGATAGCAACCCAGCTCCATACAACTTATAATCATCGACACTACCTATGAGACCGTATTCCACCGTCCACCAGTGTAGATTCCTTATGCGAGACATTTCTGATGGTTCACCCATGTTGGCTTGAAGCCACTCAATGTGCTTTTCTGCCTCCACAACTTCGGATTCTTTGGTATCTGGATTTTCCTTAATTATAGATAAATGTCTGATAGCTTCATACAACTCAAAATCTTTCTTAGAAGAAAATGCTTTGGAACCTATCTCACCAAAGCGCTTTAAATACAAAGCATACTCTGGATCTGCAATAATTGGAGCGTGACCGGCAGCCTCGTGGATAATATCTGGTGCCGGAGTATATTGAATGTGGTTTATATTTCTGATATCAGCAGCAATTACCAACACCTTATAAGCCTGAAATTCCATAAATGCTTGCGGAGGAATAAATCCATCCACCGCAACAGCGGCCCATCCAATTTCTTTTAAAATACGGTTCATACCGTACATATGAGGAATGGTATCTATAGAAATTCCCGTTTTCTTTAATCCTTCTAAGTATGAATGGTGCGCTACCTTCCCCAGGTAGTTTACGTTTTGACGCATAACATAACGCCATACGGCATGGTCTTGACTGGTATAGCCATTGTACGGCTGGTCAATTACAAAATCCAATAGGTGGGAAGGTAATTTTTCTAACACCTCGTTCTTTTCAAATCCTCTATCCATTGTTACTATGGAATTAAATTACCTTTACTTTTAGGTACGAATATAAAAGTAATATGTTTAGAGCCTTTATCTTGTTTGCAATAACCGCAATTCTGTTTTTTACCTGTAGCGTTAAAAGTGAAGCTCAATATGTTTCCCCCGTGAATTCTCCAGGCAGTAAATTTTCTTTAGGAGGCGATTTCTCAATTCAATTTTTCGATAAAATTTTCCTTTTAAACATCTCCCCTAAACTGGGCTACAACTACTCAGAAAAATTAATGTTCGGCCCTGGGGTAATATATCAGTACTACAGTGATAGAAGGTTTCCTGAATTTGAGTTTACCACAAGCATTTATGGGGCGTCAGCCTTTGGAAGGTACAAGTTCCACAGGAACATTGCCGCTTATACGGAATATCAGCAACTCTTCTATTCTAGCAATATTGGTGGAGAACGAGTAAACAGAACAATACCCGTTTGGTTTGTTGGGGGGCAATTCTTTTTTGAAACAGGAGGAAGGTTCACCTTTACAGGAAGTCTACTTATAGACCTAATCGAAGACGTGTATTCTCCCTACCCCAATCCTTATTATGGTGTAGGTGGTTTTTACTCTTTCTAAGGTTCCGCTGAAAGTGATTCTAATTTGGAGATTTTAAGCGGCTTACTCCAAACATCTCTTAAGTATGGTAACTCATTCTTTAACTTTACCATTTTGTTGTCACCCGACAACAATATTATAGTGTATAGACCAAAGGAATCCTTAAGCACGTCTTTCAATTTTTGCATAAAGTCTGTCCCCTCCATATCGGGCATATGCTGATCTAATAAGATAACCTTACTAGAGTGAACCGGTATATTCTGGAAATAGTTTAAAGCACTATTGGCCGAGTTAAAGACCAACACGGAGCCTCCAACACCTGAGTTTCTTACTAAAGTTTCATGGATAAGGTTATCCAAGTTGTTGTCGTCAATTAAGACAAAATCAAATGATTCCATATTATTTGGGTATTTCTACAGAAAAGGTGCTACCCATGGAAGGGATTGACTTAAAGGCAACCGTACCACCTAACTTCTTTACAATTTCACTTAACAAATACAGTCCCAATCCTGAGCCTGTACTTTTATTATTTCCTCGGTAAAACATTTGGAATATTTTTTGTCCGTGTTCGGATGAAATTCCAATTCCATTATCTTCTACCTCTAATATATATTTACCTGCTTTCTCACGAAATGTTGCAGTTACCGTGGCTTTTTCTTTCTCAGGATCTCTATAATTGATAGCGTTATCAATCATAATCCTCAAAATCTGGGTAACCCTTACGACATCAATAAGCATTTTGTCATTAATCTCATCCTTAAATGAAAGATCTACCTGTTCAACTTGCTTTTTGGAAGGCAGATTTTCTATAGCCCGATTAAACACAAAGTTTGGCTCAACCATTTCCTTGGCAATATTCTCACGCTTATTACCAGAGAAACATGCCATGTCGTATATTATTCCGTCTAGGTTATTAATATTAGACTCCATTAACCTAAATATCTCCCCTAACTTTGGATCATCGGTGCTTTCTTTGGCAAATTGCAAAGCGCCACTTATTGAGGTTAATGGGGCTCTAATATCATGTGAGGCTGAATAAACAAAACTATCCAGCTCTCTATTAGATTGCTCTAATTCCGCATTCCGAACGGCTAAAACTTGCTCTGCTTTTTTACGCTGCTGTACTTCCTCCTCTAACTCCTCAGGTGTTCTCAAAGAAAAAACTCTTGGTAAATTCCGGTAAAGCACATATACGGTTACCCATGAAATAAGAGCCGTTCCAAATCGCAATAATGCAGCAAACCGATATATGGGGAAGTAAAAAATTAAGGCATCCACTAGGTGTGTGAAACCACAGAATAAAATGAAACCTGCAGCTAACCAAAAAACGGGGAGAAAGGGTACTTTCTTTTTAGAAACAATATTTACCAGTAACAAAGGGATAGCAAAATACGCCCCCCAGATCGCTACATCTGAACCGATATAAAGCCATCCATGGAAATCTGTCCACGTACCACACTGCCATCTTGGCGGCCAAAGATGTGTACTAAATAAACCGGCAAAAAAATCAAAAACCTGCTCCACTATACCAAATATAAGCGGAGCAGGTCTAATATTTCATTTTTTTGGTCAACAATGTTGAAAATCAGACTAATGACCAAAAATATCGGGAATACTAGTTCTCTAGTATCTCAGACAATGAGTTTTGATAAATCTTTTTGTAGTCTTTAATGTCTCCCATTGGCTTTCCATCTACAGAAATTCTACCCTTGGTAACATGTCCAAGTAAAGTATATGGAACTTCAGGTCTAAGGTTCATAAACTCAATAAACTCATCATGAATTGCCTCTGGTACAGAAACAACCACTCTAGATGGCGCTTCCCCAAAGAAATACGAGTCCATTCTAAATTCTAGATCACTCTCGATATCAAATCCTAGTTCTTTTGGCATAGCCATTTCTAAGAGGCTAACCATTAAACCACCATTTGAAACATCATGAGCTGCAGAAATTAGTTTTTCACGGATTACATCCTTGATAGCGGACTGAAGTCTATACTCCTCTTCCAAATCAAAGGCAGGAGTTGTTGATTTCTTAACTCCTTTCAGGTTATATAAATATTCCGAGCAGGAAATATCGTCTTTGCTATGTCCAACAAGGAAAATTAAATCTCCTTTCACACCAAACTCCGCTGGAGTAAAGTACTCTCTATTCTCCAATAAACCTATCATCCCAATACTTGGAGTAGGATGTACCGGCTGCTCTCCAGCATCGGTTACGGTTTGGTTATAGAAACTCACGTTTCCACCCGTTACCGGAGTTTTGAATCTTTCACAGGCTTTAGTCATTCCCTTAATCGCACCAACAAATTGCCAGTAAGATTCTGGGTTGTACGGATTTCCAAAATTCAGGCAATTGGTTACTGCCAATGGCTCTGCACCTGAACAAACTAGGTTTCTTGCTGCCTCTGCAACTGCCATGGCACAGCCCTCTTCAGGATTAGCATGTACCATGCGCGAATTACAATCAACTGTCATAGCAAGAGCCTTATTGGTTCCTTTTATCGCTACCACCCCTGCATCAGAAGAAATACCTGAATTCATGGTAGCAGTTCCTACCATTCTATCGTATTGATCGTAAATAAATCTTTTAGAAGAAATGTTCGGCAAAGCCACCATTTGTTTCGTGATTGTTGCCAATTCCCCTATTTCGAAATCCTTTACTGAATTTATATCGAACTTTTTGTACTCCTCATAATACGCAGGTTCTTTATACTCTCTTTCATAAACAGGAGCACCTCCACCTAGTACAAGGCTTTCGGCTGGAACATCTGCAACAACTTCTCCATTAACCAAGAAGGTAACATTTGGTCCTTCAGTTACTTCACCAATATTTACTGCATTTAAATCCCATTTCTGGAAAATACCTTCTATCACAGATTCTTGTCCCTTCTTCACAACCACTAGCATACGCTCTTGGCTTTCAGAAAGTAAAATTTCGAATGGCAGCATTCCTTCCTGACGAGTTGGAACTTTATCCAAGTGAATTTTCATTCCATGACCGCCAGCTGCAGACATTTCACAAGTAGAACAGGTAATTCCTGCCGCCCCCATATCTTGCATACCAACAACTGCATTAGTTTCTGCCAATTCCATGGTAGCCTCTAAAAGTAGTTTTTCTTGGAAAGGATCCCCAACCTGAACCGATGGTAAATCATTGGCGGAATCATCCGTAATATCCTTTGAAGCAAATGCAGCACCGTGGATCCCGTCTTTACCAGTAGAAGATCCAACTATATATACAGGGTTTCCAACACCTGTTGATTTCGCAGAAATGGTTTTCCCTACCTTTACTATTCCTGCAGAAAAAGCATTTACGAGCGGATTAGTGTTAAAACTCTCATCGAACATCACCTCACCACCAACGGTAGGGATTCCAAATGAATTTCCGTAATCACCAATTCCTTTTGACACTCCCTTTACCAACCACTTGGTTCTATCAAGTTTCGGATTTCCGAATCTCAAAGAGTTTAATTGAGCAATGGGTCTTGCCCCCATTGTAAAAATATCTCTATTAATCCCACCTACTCCAGTAGCTGCTCCTTGATAAGGCTCAATTGCTGAAGGGTGATTATGCGATTCAATTTTAAAAGCACAGGCAAGTCCATCTCCTATGTCAACCAATCCGGCGTTTTCTTCACCGGCTTTAACCAACATACGCTCACCATCTTTAGGTAGAGTTTTAAGCCATTTAATTGAGTTTTTATAAGAACAGTGCTCACTCCACATTACACTGTAGACACTCATTTCAGTAAAATTCGGGGTTCTACCTAAAATCTCTTTGATTTGGGTAAACTCCTCTTCTAATAGACCTAATTGCTTAGCCTGCTCTAGTGTAGCAAGGCTTTCTTGTGCTTTTTGCATGAAAAAAATCTTTTTGCTCCTTGAAAGATTTGGCAATATTACTAATTAACTATCTGTTTGCCGATTTCTTGTTAAACTTCGGTCGAAATCATTTTTATGAGGAAACGAACCATTTTAATCACTGGTGCCACTTCTGGCTTCGGACTTGCTTTGGCAAAAATAGCTTCAAAAGGCGCAAATCGACTCATTATTTGCGGTAGACGGCAGGAGAGACTTGAAAAACTGGCTAAAGAATTAGCAGACTCCTGCGAAGTTTTTACTCTTTGTTTCGATGTACAAAATGAAGACCTAGTAAAAAAAGCATTTTCTAATCTTCCCGATGCATGGAAGAATATAGATATTCTGATCAACAACGCGGGACTTGCACTTGGCAAAGGAAATCTGGCAGAAGGTGAAATAAGCGATTGGGACCAGATGATTGACACCAACCTTAAGGGAATTCTATACGTAACCAAACACCTTTATCCCTTTTTAAATAAATCAGGAAACGGCCATATAGTTAATGTGGGATCTATTGCTGGAAAAGAGGTGTATCCAGGGGGAAATGTTTATTGCGCCAGTAAGCATGCGGTAGACGCCATTACAAAAGCTATGAGGCAGGATTTTTTAAAAGATCAAATTCGCGTATCCCAAGTTGCCCCCGGAGCTGCTGAAACCGAGTTTTCATTGGTGCGATTTAAAGGAGATTCCGATAAGGCTAAAACGGTATATAAGGGCTTTAACCCACTTCAAGCTGAAGATGTTGCAAACTGCATTTACTTTGTAATTAACACCCCCAACCATGTCTGCATAAACGACCTTGTAGTTATGCCATCTCAACAAGCAAACAGCACAACCTTTAATAAATATGAATAAGATAGTTTTTACCCTTTTAGTATTATGTACCGTAGGATGTGGATTTAAATCTGAAAAGGCAGATTTAATCATTCACAATGCCAAAATTTATTCACTAGATGAACAAAACTCGGTTCACCAGGCCATCGCTATTCGCGGTGATAGCATTGTAGCCTTGGGAGCTGAAAGAGAAATATTAAACAAATTTTCTGGTAAGCAGATAGATGCAAAGGGAGCAACTTTGTATCCTGGTTTTATCGATGCCCACTCCCATTTGTATGGATACAGTTTAACTCAAATTCAACTCGACCTTAAAGGGGTTAAATCGGAGTCTGAAATGCTAGCTAAGATCGCCGCATTTAAAAAGGCTAATCCAACTCTCAAAGCTATTACAGGACGAGGTTGGGATGAATCTGAGTGGCCTACGAAAAAACTACCAAGCAGAACTCGAATTGACTCTATTGTTCCCAACATCCCCCTCCTTTTAGGACGTGTGGATGGACATAGCGCAATTGTAAATAAGGCAGCGCTAGATCTGGCTGACTTTAACTCTGAAACTACAATTGAAGGTGGTTATGTTGACTACAACAATGGAATTTTGAAAGAGGTTGCCGTGCAAGTTGTTGCAGACAAGCTGCCATTTAACATTACAGATTTTGACAAGCTAATAAATCGTGGAGCTAATAATTGCATTGAAGCTGGTTTAACTACCGTTTGCGATGCTGGATTACCTCTCGAAGTTTTAAAAAATTACCAAGATTTAGCGGCTAAAGGCAATTTACCGGTTCGCTTATACGCCATGGCTGAACCAAGCCAGGAAAATTTCCATTATTACAAAACTCAAGGAACTGTAGACGAACCCTTTTTCAAGCAATACGCCGTTAAGGCATATGCAGATGGATCGCTTGGTTCGCGAAGTGCAGCTTTAATAGGTGATTATCATGATGACGAAGGGAACTCTGGAATTTTAACAACCTCTCCTGATTCACTTGAAAAAATTGCAGAACTATGCGATGCGCTTGGCCTCCAATTAAATACCCATTGTATTGGAGATAGAGCATTAAACGTAACGTTAAATGCGTACTCTAAATTCTTAAAACCCAATAATGATAAACGCTGGAGAATTGAGCATGTGCAGGTTGTTCAAGAATCGGACCTCGATTTATTTGGAAAACTTGGCGTGGTGCCGTCTGTGCAACCCACCCACGCAACCTCTGATGCAAAATGGGCGGCAGAGCGATTAGGACCAAACCGATTAAACCTATCTTATGCGTACCAAACCCTTACCAAGCAACTTGGATGGATTGCCTTGGGAACAGATTTTCCCGTGGAAGACATAGATCCCATTGCAACTTTTTATTCCGCTGTTTTCAGGGAAGATATCGGTGGAAAGCTAAACGAGAAATTCCTCGCTGAAGAAGCCTTAACAAGAGAACAAGCACTAAGGGGAATAACCATTTGGGCAGCCTTAAGTATGCATATGGAAGACGAGGTAGGGAGTCTGGAAACTGGTAAAAAGGCAGACTTAGTCTTACTCAATACCGATTTATTAGAGGCAAACCCCGAAGCCATAAAAAACACTTCAGTTCTACTAACAATAATTGGAGGAAAAGTGGTCTTTAAAAAATAATACCCCCCATTAATGTATAAAGTCCGTCTAGGTTTAGACGGACTTTTTTGTTTGCAGTATTAAGCTTTTCTGATGAAACTATAGGGAACTACCTAACCTGGGATTTCTTCCTTTTTACAATAGATCGAAATAGCGGAATGGTATTGTTCTTTAAAATTTTGGATAATCTCCTTGGTACTTAGCGTTTCTTTTATCATCCCTACACTCTGACCTGCACTCCAAAGAGTTTGATAATTTCCTGGTTTAGCACTTTTTTCCATCCACTTCATTCCTCGGTACTGCACCAGCATTTTAAAATACTTCCGTATGGTTCTGTTTTTGCTAAGCAACTTTTCGAAGAAATTTTGCTTATATCCAATCTTCTTGGCAAATGGAGTATTGATTACTGCACAGGGCGTACCAGAAATTTTCTCAGTTAATACGATGTCATCCATATCGTAGTCGTTAATTGCCGATTTGTAGGCATCGTTAACCGAGGCCTCATCGGAAGATATAAACCTGGTTCCAACGGATACACCTGCAGCGCCTAAAACCATTAGTCCCGCCATAGATTTGCCCGTTGCAACACCACCCGCAGCTACAACAGGTATTTCGGGAAATTCATTATTCAGTCGCTCCACCAACACATGAAGAGCGTTGGGTCCTGCATGCCCTCCAGCACCTGCTCCAACGGCAATAAATCCGTCGCACCCCAAACCAGCTACTTTGCGAGCGTGTGCTAAATTGGTAACATCGCAAAACACCCTTCCACCATACCCGTGGGCCTTTTCAATTACCTCTTTGGGATTCCCTAAACTCGTAATGTAAAAAGGCACCTTATTCGCAACACACACATCGAGATGCTTGACGTATAGCGGATTAGACTTTTGAACGATTAAATTAACTCCATAAGATCCTGGAGCGTTGACTGCGTTTTCGTTCAGGCGTTTTAATACAGCATCAAGTTCACCATCTTTCCTAAAATTTAGACTCGGAAAAGCCGCCATCACCCCCTCTTGCATTCCTGCTAACATCATTTGCTCATTACTTACCAAAAACATTGGTGCCATAATGAGGGGAAATTGTATTCCTAAAATTTTTGTTAAATCCATATTGTTATCGGTTTTTCCTATGATATGATTCGCAATAATTTGACGATTAAAAATATGCAATATATTAGTATGCGTTCATAACAATTTAATAACAAACCCACATGTTCGATACGGTAACTAGACTTTTCGACATTCCAAAATACCAATTAGAAAACTACCCCCTAGGCACTGCCCTTGCTGGGAAAATAGATGGAAATTGGAAAACCTTTTCTACCCACGATTTTATAGAAAATATCAACCTTGTAAGTAAGGGATTATTAAAGCTCGGATTAAAAACTGGAGACAAAATTTGTATTGTTTCCCAAAACCGTCCGGAGTGGAATTTCCTAGATTTAGGTGCACTACAAGTCGGCATTGTTGTAGTTCCAATTTACCCTACATCGTCTAAAGAAGACTTTTCCTACATCATGAATAACTGCGAAGCCAAACTAATCGCAGTTGAAACAGATGAACTTTTAGAAAAGGTAAACTCCGTAAAAAGTGAAGTAGCCTCCTTAGAGCATATTTACAGCTTTAACCATACTGATGCAGCCCATTTTTCGGAACTATTAAAGGTAGGGGAAGATGGAAACCAAGATGAAGTTGAAGCCATTAAAGAAACCATCAAGGAAGATGATTTAGCTACCTTAATTTATACCTCCGGAACTACCGGAAGACCAAAAGGGGTAATGCTATCTCACAAAAATTTGGTTTCCAATGCAAAAGCCAGTGACGAAAGATTCCCACTAAGCAGGGGTTCCAAAGCGCTTAGCTTTCTACCAATTTGCCACGTTTTTGAGCGTATGGTATGCTACCTATACATGCTAATGTGTACCGAAATTTGGTACGCGGAATCTATGGACACCATTGGCGACAACCTTAAAGAAGTAAAACCACATGTTTTTACGACAGTACCACGTCTTCTAGAGAAGGTTTATGATAAAATTGTTGCCAAAGGACAAGATCTTACAGGAATTAAAAAAGCCTTGTTTTTCTGGGCTCTGGATTTAGGTCTGAAATATGACATCCCAAGCAGAACAACTGGTTTGTATAAATTCAAATTGAACATTGCCCGAAAAATCATCTTCAGCAAATGGCAGGAAGCATTAGGTGGCAATGTTGGGATAATAGCTTCAGGAAGTGCGGCCTTGCAACCAAGACTTGCCCGGGTTTTTAATGCAGCTGGAATCCCAGTGGTAGAAGGATATGGTTTAACAGAAACCTCCCCAGTTATTGCAGTTGGAATGTGGGAAGGAGAAAACGTTCGATTTGGAACCGTGGGTAAAACCATCCCAGGTGTTGAAGTTAAAATTGCTGAGGACGGTGAAATTTGTGTTAAGGGACCTAACGTAATGCAGGGTTATTACAAACTACCCGAAAAAACCGCTGAGGTAATTGATGCCGAAGGATGGTTCCATACTGGTGACATTGGCGAAATGGTTGAGGGCAAATTCCTGAAAATTACAGACCGTAAAAAAGAAATATTTAAAACCTCAGGTGGAAAATATGTAGCACCTCAACTTATTGAGAACAAATTCAAGGAAAGTCGCTTTATAGAAAACGTTGCTGTGATAGGTGAAAATCAAAAATTCCCAGCAGCTTTAGTGATTCCAGATTTTGAGTTTGTTAAGTCTTGGTGCAAAGAAAAAAGCATCAATATCCCTGGCTCCAATGAGGAATTAATCCAAATGAAGGAGGTTAAGGATAGAATTTGGGAAGAGGTAGAAAAATATAATGAACAGTTTGGCCGTTGGGAACGCGTAAAAAAGGTAAAATTGCTGGCCAAAGAATTTAGTATTGACGGAGGAGAATTAACACCTACTCTTAAGCTTAAGAGAAAAGTAATCCTAGAGAAGTACAAAGACCTAATTGAAGAAATTTACAGTTAATGAAGCTTAGCTCGGGCGGGATAAAAATTTTATTGTTCTTACTTATATTATCTGGAGGTATAACCTTTGCCTATCAGATTTTGAAACCAAGCCCCACCCTTAAAATCTATCAGCCTTCCGATATAAACCCTAGGTTGGTAGACAGCACATTACAGGCGCAGCAACAAAACCATACTATTGCTGACTTTAACCTAATAGATCAAGACAGTAATCAGGTTAGTAGAAAGGATTTCCAAGACAAAATAATTGTGGCCGATTTCTTCTTTACAACCTGCCCCTCTATTTGCCCCAAAATGTCTGCAAACCTTAAAATGGTTTCCGACCACTTTGTTGATGAAACAAAATTGGTCATTTTAAGTCATACGGTTACCCCGGAAATTGATAGCCCTTCGGTATTAAAGCAATACGCCAAAGAATACGATGCAAAAGACAATTGGATTTTCCTAACTGGTGATAGAAAGGAAATCTACAATTTGGCTCGTAGAAGCTATTTTGCAGCTATAGATGAACCAAGTACCGAAGGACCTGATTTTGTGCACACGGAAAATTTTGTCCTTGTCGACAAAAAAGGACAATTGCGTGGCTTTTATGATGGGACGAGTAAAATTGATTCAGAACGATTAATCGCCGATATACAAGTACTTTTAAATGATGAGTAAAAAACGACTTTCACTAGTTTTTCTTCTATTGGCGATAGGCGCAATTACATTCGGTTTATTCTGCATAAGAGACTTAGATGTAAGGAACAACATCTTATTTTTGGGGGTGATTTTCGGAGTAACCGGAATGATTTTAAAAATAGCCTCCATGCTAAAAGGCTAGCCTAACACCATCATGAATTTATTATCCGTGGAAAATCTCACCAAGTTTTATGGTGAGCTTTGCTTGTTTAAAGACATTTCATTTGGAATAGACCAAGGGCAGAAGATTGCTTTGGTAGCTAGAAATGGAAGTGGTAAATCCACCCTATTCAAAATCCTAATGAAAAGAGAACCAGCTGATGAGGGTTCTGTAGTTTTTAGAAAAGAAACTAGAGTGGCTTTTTTGGATCAGGACGAATTATTTGATCCAAACATAACCGTAAAAGCCGCACTGCTCAGCGGAAATCATCCCGGACTAGAAGCTCTGGAAGAATATCAACTAGCCGTGTTAAAAGAAGACAACGCTAGGATTGAAGAGTTAAGTCAAAAAGTCGATGAATTAAATGCCTGGGATGCAGAAGCAAGAGCTATTGCCATTGCCGACAACTTAGGTCTTTCTCCCATTTTTGACCGAAAGTGCGGTAAACTAAGTGGCGGGCAATTAAAGCGTTTATCTCTGGCTAAAACTCTGGTTTCGGAACCAGATTTATTAATGTTAGATGAGCCAACCAACCATTTGGATTTAAATATGATTGAATGGCTAGAACGCTATTTAAGTCAATCTAACATTACCGTATTTCTTGTTACTCACGATAGATTTTTCTTGGATAGAGTATGCGATGAAATAATTGAGTTAAGAGACCAATCTCTACTGAGATTTAAAGGGAACTACGGTTATTATCTGGAGAAAAAACAGGAGCAGGAAGATCAATTAATTGCGACTACCGAAAAGGCTAAAAATCTATACAAGCGAGAATTAGAGTGGATTCGAAGAATGCCTAAAGCACGTGGAACCAAGGCTAAATCTAGAGTAGATGCTTTTTCTGAAACAAAAAAGAAAGCGCACGTAAAACTTAAAAAGGAACAGGTTGCACTAGAGGTTAAATCAGAAAGGTTAGGCACCAAAACAGTTGAATTACACAAGATTTCTAAAACGCTTGGTGATAAACCAATACTGAATAAATTCTCATACCTTTTTAAAAGGGGTGAAAAAATTGGATTAGTTGGGAAAAATGGAATGGGAAAATCCACCCTGCTCAACATCATTACAGGTAGTCTTAAACCAGACTCAGGGAAAGTTATAATCGGCGACACCGTTAAATTTGGATACTACACCCAAAAAGGACTGGATGTTGCAGATGATATTAAGGTGATTGACGCGATTAAGGATATTGCTGAAATCATACCGCTTGAAGGAGGGAAAAAACTTACCGCATCTCAGATGTTAGAACGATTCCTTTTTAGCCCGAAAAAGCAATATCAATTGGTCGGAACCCTTTCTGGTGGGGAAAAGAAACGACTTCAATTGTTGCGGGTGCTTATGACCAATCCCAATTTTTTAATTCTGGATGAGCCCACAAACGATTTAGATATTGAAACCCTGCAAGTTCTAGAAGATTTCTTACTGGAATATAAGGGTTGTGTTGTGGTTGTAACCCACGATAGATTTTTCCTCGACAAGATCGTCGACCACCTATTCGTATACCTAAAACCCGGAGAAATTAAGGACTTTCCTGGAAATTATAGTCAGTTTAGAATTTGGGAAAAGGAAAACGTCTTGTCGGAGACAAAAGAACAAGTTGAACCCAATAAACCAAAGGAGCAGGAATCTATAAATACAGTCCCTTCCGTTGAGAAGAAAAAATTAAGTTATAACGAGCAACGAGAGTTTGGTTTGTTGGAAGAGGAAATTGAAAAATTAGAACAGAAGAAACTAGATCTAACCGAAAAGCTAGAATCAGGCGAAAGCGACCACGAAAAGCTCATGAAATGGGGGCAAGAGCTTACCGAAATCACCAATACCATTGATGAAAAAACCATGCGATGGCTTGAGTTAAGCGAACGTGCTTAAAACATAGTACCTTGCGAAAAATCCAATATTATGACCCGCTTTTTTATTATTCCTATTCTCCTTTTAGGAACCACCTTAAGTTCCTGCTTAAATATTTTCAATTGTGTTGATGGGGAGGGTATAATTATTCAGGAGGAATTTGTTGGTTTTTCAGCTTCTAATTTTTCCACCTCTATATCTGGAGATATACACTTTGTAAAATCGAACGAGGTAAAAGTGGTTGTGGAGACGTACGAAAACTTATTTAAAGAATTAGAATTAAAGGAAGAGTCTGATTTCCTAAAGGTGAATTTTAGAAGTTGTATTGATTACGACACTCCTCCCATGGTAACCATTTATTATACTGATCTCAATGCAATAAAGATAAATGGCGGAGGTACCATCTCCTTTTCGGACACGGTTAATACCGATAATTTTGAACTAAAAATCAATGGTTCTGGTGATATTAACTTACCCATAATTGCCCGAACGCTTGAGCTAAAAATCAATGGTTCAGGAGATGTGAAAATGGGAGGACAGGTAGAAAATGCAGAGATTAAAATCAATGGCTCTGGTGATATAATGGCCAAAGAATTAATAACTCTAAAATCCGAAATTGGAATAAACGGTTCTGGTGATGTAGAAATTACAGTAAAAGAAGACCTGAACACTTCAATTACCGGGTCAGGAGATATCACTTATTTTGGTAATCCTGCAACTATTCACAGCAAAAATGTAGGATCAGGAACGGTAACCCATGGGAAGGAGTAAATGAAAATAGTTCTTATTGGCCCCGCTTATCCATACAGGGGTGGCATTGCAGACACCAATGAATCTTTTGCTATTTCGCTTCAAGAATTAGGTCATCAAGTGGAATTGTGGACCTTTAGTGTGCAGTATCCAAACTTTATCTTTCCCGGTAAAACCCAATATTCTGAAGATCCTGCTCCTAAAAATCTCTTAATAAGAAGGGAAATAAATTCCATTAACCCTTTTAACTGGATTAGAACCGGGTTAAAACTCAGAAAGGAAGCCCCTGACTTGGTTATTGTGAGATTTTGGTTGCCATACATGGCCCCCTCCCTATCGACCATTACTCGGTTTTTAGGTAAAAAAACGACCAAATTGGCATTCTGCGATAACATCATCCCCCACGAAAGAAGATTTGGGGATGTAATGCTCACAAATTACTTCGTTAAGCCCTTCGATGGTTTTATTACCATGTCTTCAACGGTTTACAAAGAATTGGAAGAGTTTACTCAAAAAAAGAAGGTCAACATTCCTCATCCTATCAACTTAAACCTCCCAAACATTTTAAATCGCAATCAGGCCTTAAATAAATTGGAGCTAGACCCCAGCAACAAATATGTCCTATTCTTTGGCATTGTAAGGAAATACAAAGGGCTTCATCTCCTACTCCACTCATTTAGTACTGCTGTTAAAAATAATCCAGCATTAAAATTACTTGTAGTTGGTGAGTTTTACGATGATGAAAAGGAGTATAGTGATCTTATTGACAGTCTTAATATCCAGGACCATGTAATTGTTCGAAACGAATATGTGGCGACCCAAGATCTCAACATCTATTTTGGAGCGGCAGATTTAATTGCTCAAACCTACATCACTGCGAGTCAGAGTGGAGTAACACAAATCGCTCTTCATTTCGAGAAACCAATACTAGTTACCGATGTTGGGGGATTGTCAGAAATAGTAAAACACAATAAAACGGGATACGTCTGCAATAAAGACGAAAACGAAATTGCAGAAACCATCCTTTCTCATTTCGATGCCAACAACACACTTCCACTTCAAGAGAACATTTTAAAAGAAAAAGTAGACTACTCTTGGCACAACTTTGCACGAAAAGCGCTTAGGCTTGCAGAATCCCTCTAAAACCATTCATTTTCAGTAATTTTGCAGACTCAATAAACCGAGTCTATGAAAAATTTACTTTCTCTTGTTTTTGTATGCCTTATATCCCTTGCGGTTAGCGGGCAAACTTGTTATTGGCAGCAACATGTAAAATACGATATGGATGTTGTGCTAAACGAGAAAAACCACCAATTAAGCGGAGAGCAAGTTATCGACTACACCAATAATTCTCCTGACACCATAAACGAGGTTTTTTATCACCTATACTTTAATGCCTTTCAGCCGGGAAGCATGATGGATGTTCGATCCAGAACCATAGAAGATCCAGACCCACGAGTAAACGATAGGATTGCTCATTTGGATGAAACTGAGATTGGATTCCAAAAAGTTCTTAGTCTTTTTGTTGATGGTAAACCGGCTAAATACCAAACCCTAGGAACCATACTTCAGGTACTACTTCCAAAACCCATTTTACCAGGTAAAACTGCTCAGTTAAAAATGGAATTTCTTTCTCAGGTTCCCGTTCAAATTAGAAGGAGTGGTAGAGATAACAAAGAAGGAATTTCGTATAGCATGACCCAATGGTACCCAAAGCTAGCGGAATATGACAAACACGGCTGGCATCCAAACCCATATGTAGGAAGAGAGTTTTATGGAATTTGGGGAGATTTTGATGTTTCCATAACGGCTAACAAAAACCTAGTGATTGGAGGTACCGGTTCGTTAAAAGCAAAAACCGAAAACAAGAACAATACAACGACCTGGCACTTTGAAGCAGAAAATGTTCACGATTTTGCCTGGGCGGGAGACTTCGATTACATACATGACACCAAAGAAGGTCCCAATGGATTAAAAATTCATTTCTACTACGAAAACGAGGAAGATCTAATAGAAAACTGGACTTGGGTACAGGATAAAACTGTAGAACTTTTTAAGATTATGAATTCCACCTTTGGGCCATACCCCTATAAATCATACAGCATTTTACAAGGTGGTGATGGTGGAATGGAATATCCTCAAGCTACCCTAATTACTGGGGAGAGATCTAAGAATAGTCTATTGGGAGTAATCGTTCACGAAGTAATTCATTCATGGTATCAAATGATATTGGGCACCAATGAAAGCTTATATCCATGGATGGATGAAGGCTTTACCACATTCGCTTCGGGAATAGTTATGGACCAGCTTTTAGAGCGCAAAACATTTAATCCACACACAAGATCTATTGGCGGGTATGTTAGGTTAGTAGAAAGTGGAAAACAAGAACCGCTTAGTACGCACGCCGATTTCTTCCATACCAATTTTGCATATGGAGTATCAAGCTACAGTAAAGGATCTATATTTTTATGGCAACTAAATTACATGTTGGGTGATGAAGTATTCTTCCCAGCCATGAGAAGCTATTACAACCAATGGAAATTTAAACACCCAACGGATAAAGATTTTATCCGCGTAATGGAGAAAAAATCTGGAGTTAATTTAGACTGGTATTTGGAGTCTTGGGTATATACCAACAACACCATCGATTATGGGGTAAAGAATGTTGAAAAGCAAACTGGTGGATCTCTAATAACACTAGAAAAGGTTGGTGAAATGGCCATGCCCATCGATGTGAAAATCACCTTAAATTCAGGAAAGGAATTATTCTATCATATTAGCAATTACCACCTTTTCTCCGGTAAGGGAGTGAAGAGAAAATTTATGCACCCCGAAGCTCAAATCCTTAATAGCATAGACCAAAGTCTGAACCCTTGGCCTTGGACACATCCAGAATACCAGTTCACGGTTAAACATAATCCAGAAGACATTAAAATTATAGAGATCGATCCATTCCAGGGTACTGCTGATGTGGACAGGTCCAACAATATTTACACCAAAAAACCAGGTGTTGCGTTTAAAGGAAACTAAAAATGAGAGGAAGAAAGAACAAGGAGATTCTTTATAATCTCTACGATAAAGAAACGCTCCGCAAGGAACTGGAAAGTAGAAAGGAAGACCGCTTTACCCTTTCCTTTTATCAATACGCAAAAATTGAAAACCCAGAGCTGTTTAGAGACTACCTATTTATTAAGCTCTCCGAGGTTGGCGTTTTAGGTCGAATATACGTTGCCCATGAAGGTATCAATGCACAAATTTCAGTTCCAAAAGAAAACTACCAAGGCTTTATAGATAGAATCGAAGAGGTAGATTTTTTAAGAAACTTAAGAATGAATTTGGCCGTTGAGCACGATCCATACAGCTTTCTGAAACTCAAGATAAAAGTAAGAGCCAAAATCGTTGCCGATGGACTAGACGATGAAACCTTTGATGTAACAAAAAAAGGAATTCACGTTAACGCCCAAAAATTTAATGAGCTAACCGACGATCCAAACACCATAGTGGTAGACATGCGAAACCACTACGAAAGCGAAATTGGGCATTTTAAAAACGCTATTACCCCAGATGTAGACACCTTTAGGGATGCGCTAAATGTGGTTGAAAAGGAACTGGAGGACCAGAAAGACAAGAATATCGTAATGTATTGTACGGGTGGAATACGTTGCGAAAAGGCATCAGCCTATTACAAGCACAAAGGATTCAAAAACGTTTATCAACTGGAAGGTGGTATTATCGAATACGCTAGACAGGTGAAAAATCAAAACCTCGAAAACAAGTTTGTAGGCGCCAATTTTGTATTCGATGATAGACTTGCGGAACAAATTTCTGACGAGGTAATTAGCGAGTGCCACCAATGTGGAAAGCCCTGGCCCAAGCATAGCAATTGTGTAAACGACGCTTGCCACTTACTTTTTATCCAATGCGACGAGTGCAAATCCAAAAACAACGGTTGTTGTTCTGAGGAGTGCCAGGAGTTCATCCAACTACCCGCCGAAGAACAAAAGGCTTTTAAAAGTGGTAAATACTTCGGAATGCAGGTATTTAAAAAGGGAAGGCAATCGAACTTTATACCAGCCTACCAAGCTTGGAAAAAAGATAAAAACGGATAAGTACCAAGCAATTTTAATAAACATTAATTTCGGTTGCTCCAGCAATAGTAATATGCCAAATATAGATTCAGCATCAGCGAATAATAAAGTTTACGAAGAGGCAAGGGAGATCTTTACTGCCTACATGCAGCAAAAGAATCTTCGAAAAACCCCAGAGCGTTATGCCATTTTAGAAGTGATCTACAATGCAGTGGGGCACTTTGATGTTGAAAAGCTTTACGTGATAATGAAAAACAAAAATTATCGTGTAAGTAGAGCAACCGTATACAACACCTTAGATCTATTAGTAGAGTGTGGATTGGTTACCAAACATCAATTCGGTCAGAATATGGCCCAATTCGAAAAATGTTACGGGTTTAAACAACACGACCACCTAATCTGCCAAAAATGTAACAAGGTTCTAGAGTTCTGTGACCCTAGGATACAGAACATTAAAAAAATGGTAGAAGAAGCTTACGACTTTGATATAAAACATCATACGCTGCAGTTCTACGGTGTTTGTAACAACCCTAATTGCGAAGAAAAAAAAGCTGATTAATGATAGGTGCAATTACCTGGAACGTACATCCAGAGATTTTCCCAGATACCCTACCCATAAGATGGTACGGCTTACTTTTTGCTTCTGCATTTTTAGTGGGATATGAAGTTTTAAAGCGAATCTTTAAACACGAAAATAAACCCGAGGAGTGGACCGATAAAGCGCTTATCTATGTTATGATTGGGACCATTCTTGGGGCAAGACTGGGGCACGTGTTTTTTTACGATTGGGGATACTATCAAAACCACCTTATTGAAATCCCTATGATATGGAAGGGTGGTTTGGCCAGCCACGGTGCAGCAATAGGAAACATTCTAGCACTTATTTACTTTTCGAAAAAAGTGACCAAGCTAACACCCCTGTATATTTTAGACCGAGTGGTGGTAACCATGGCCATTGGAGCTACATTTGTAAGACTAGGTAACCTAATGAACTCGGAGATTATAGGTAAACCCACAGGTTCTGATTTCGGATTCATTTTTAAACGAATCGATGGTGTTGCCAGACATCCCGCACAATTATATGAGGCCGTTTGTTACCTCTTTATTTTCATACTTCTTAGGCATTTGTACTACAAATTAAACTGGGGGAATTATGCCGGCAGATTATTTGGAGTATTCCTAGCTGCGGTATTCTTTGCACGTTTTGTAATCGAATTTTTTAAGGAAAACCAGGTCGCATTCGAAAGTGAGCTCCCTCTTAATATGGGGCAATTATTAAGCATTCCTCTAGTTCTGGCTGGGGTTGCATTTATACTATTAGCTAAACCATTAAATACCACAGAAAATGTTAAGCAAAATTAGAGGTGTAAAGGGCGCCGTAATTGTTTTACTTATCCTAGCTCTTCTGGCCTTTGTTTTTTCCTCAATATTCAATTCAACTTCTTCTAGAAAAGGCTCGATTAAAAAGCCCAAATCCCAGGTCGAAAAAGCCACTGAATTTACTAAGGAAGGTGAATTACACATTCTGAGCACTGAAAATGACACTGTGGTATCCATTGATATTGAACTTGCAACGGATCAATATGAAATAGCAAGAGGAATGATGTTTAGAAGGGAAATGGGCGACCTAGAGGGCATGTTGTTCATAATGCCAACCGAGCAGATACAAAGTTTCTGGATGAAGAACTGTTACTTATCCTTGGATATGATATTTGCCGATAGTAAAGGTATAATTGGAAGTGCTCAAACGTACACCGAACCATATTCCATGAAAAGCTTGCCATCCGAAAAGCCCTCGAAATACGTACTTGAAACCAAAGCTGGTTTTTGGGATAAGCACCAAATTAAACCTGGGTACAAAATGGTTTTTAATGCGCTTTAGTGAGAATTATTAGATCCATATTTAAAACACCTGTAAAAATTTATCAGTGGATTATATCTCCGCTATTTCCGGCCAATTGCCGTTTTACGCCTACTTGCAGCCAATATACTATCGAGGCTATTGAAGTGCACGGTCCAATAAAAGGTTGGTTTTTGGGATTAAAGCGCATATCAAAATGTCACCCTTGGGGGCAAAGTGGGTACGATCCTGTTCCTAAAAAGAAAGATAATGTATAAGTATATCAGACCACGAAGAAATAGAGCAAGCCAAGGAGTTAGAGCCTTAATAAGTGAAACCTTTTTACACCCAAATAAGCTTGTCTTACCAATTTTTCTAGAGGATGGAGCAGGAATAAAAACTGAGATTAAGAGCCTACCCGGAGTATTTCGCTACAGTGTAGAAAATGCAACTAGCTTTATTGAGGAAGCTCTAAGAAACGGTATCAGCAGTTTTATTCTATTTCCTGCGGTCCAAGATGCTTTAAAAGATAGCACGGGAACCTATTCGTATCATCCAGATAACTTTTACTTAAAGGCAATACGAACGTTAAAAAATCAATTCCCAAAGGCCGTATTTATCTCCGATGTTGCATTGGATCCGTACAGTAGCGATGGACACGACGGTATTGTACGCGATGGTGAAATTTTAAATGACCAAACTTTAGAAGTTTTATCTAAAATGGCCGTTGCCCAAGCAGAGGCGGGATTCGATATTCTCGGCCCATCTGATATGATGGATGGAAGAATCGCGGCCATTAGGGATGCACTTGAAGAAAAAGGGTTTGTAAACACTGGCATCATGAGCTATTGTGCCAAATATGCTAGTGCATTTTACGGTCCTTTCAGAGACGCCCTGGACTCAGCTCCAAAAGCAGGGGACAAAAAAACATATCAGATGGATCCAGCCAACCGCATCGAAGCGCAAAGAGAATTGCAGCTTGATGAAGTTGAAGGTGCAGATTACTTAATGGTTAAACCAGCCCTTCATTACATGGATATTATTTCGGATCTGAAACAGAATTCCATCCTTCCCATAGTGGCATACCACGTAAGTGGAGAATGTGCCATGTTGCTAGCTGCTTGTAAAAATGGCTGGTTGGATTTTAATACAGCTATGCCAGAAACGCTAAATGGATTACACCGTGCAGGTGCAGACATAATTATTTCCTACCTAGCATTGGATTATGCTAAATGGTGGAGAAAACAGCACGATCTTTAGTTATTAATCACGGCCTCCATGAGGATGTAATTAAGCCTATAGACATCATTTTTATTTAACTCTAGAACACCCTCAATTTCCATGTATTGATCTGTTCTAAGATTTTCTTGTGCCTTAAAAACTATATCCATAACTGTTTCGGGGCCTGCATTTCCGCAGAAAAAACAGGATGCAAATGGATTAGCTGAAAGTACGTACTGATTCATTTTAACATCCAGTGGAATAACATAGCCCTTTATCTTAACCAGCTTACCCTCCAGTTGCTTAACCTTTTCACCAAAAGTGGGAATCATAATGTAAGAGGCTAATTCATCTGAGTATCTTTCCTCGAAAGTAACATCCGATAAGATTTTCCAGTCTATTTGCTGTTGGGCAGAAACAATATTTAAGTAACTAAAAAAGGAAAGCAGGAGAACCAAGAAATATTTCATGCGACAAAAATAACTATTAACAATTCTAGTTTGTAGTACCACTTAAGGCGTATTTTTATATTTACCAGCTCAAACGCAAACACATGCACTTTAAAACGCTTTTAGCCATATTATTTTCACTGGGATTAGTTAGCTCTTCTTTTGCAAAAGAGTATGAGAACCTTATCCAATATCGTGCCCAAACGGGGAAAAC
This sequence comes from Luteibaculum oceani, assembly GCF_007995015.1. Classification (NCBI taxonomy): domain Bacteria; kingdom Pseudomonadati; phylum Bacteroidota; class Flavobacteriia; order Flavobacteriales; family Luteibaculaceae; genus Luteibaculum; species Luteibaculum oceani. The sequence goes on along the minus strand of NZ_VORB01000007.1, from coordinate 157,943 downwards.
GGAATTGAGCCGAAAAGATTGGTTAGAAAAAGACCGTAAGAACAATACCAAGCAATGGAAAGAGTCTTGTCTTTTTAACTTCTCCTATGCGGGAGGTAACAAGGAATATAGAACAATGGAAGAGCGCCTAGACTTTTATGAGTGGGTTGCTGAATATCTGGAAAATAAAGGACACGAAATAGACTGGCCAGAAGCTACCGAGGAGTTATCTCGCTACATGCTTAAAACCCAGCGCCCTGCATTCGACTCTGATATCCAATTGTTTTGTCGTGCTACGCACAAAGTAGTTTTTGATACGGCATTTACGTTATTACAAGAAGTAAAAAATATGCAGCAACCTTTAAAAGGGGAAGCCGCTAAGGAATGGGATAAAAAAATGTTCTTTTTCGAACATTCAGAGATTTACCAACCTCTTTTGGTGAAAATGGACAATCAGTCTGTTACCAAACTTAACAAGATTATGCACCGTAAAGGGTTTGCAGCCTTCTCCATCCCGATTGAGCTTAAGTTAAAGGGACAGGTTGAAAATTTAAACGACAGGCTATACTGGGCGGAAAACAAATTATTACCCTTCGCAACCGGAACTGCTTTATCTGCGAAAGAATTAAAGAACAAGGAGAAGCTTAAGAAAAAAGAATTGAAAATGCAGGAAAAGCAAAATGGGAAAGAAGAAATCTCTAAACCCGTTATTATCGCTACTCCAGAAAACTAATTGAGGTGGTAATTTCCTTGAAGCTTTTCCATTTGCTTCTTGATTGCCAACTGAAATTTTAAATACCCATCTAAGGCTCCCCTCCAGGAGCCTTTTATTATTTCCCTATCGAGCATTTGCTTTTCATTTAGTGGTAAACTTAAGGCCCGAACTAGATTATTCATTGAAGTAGAATCGGCTTTCTTTACGCCTTCATCAAATTCCAATATTCGATTTACTGTGGGAACAAGTTCTTTTGGAACCGCTTCCGGAAAATCATTTTTTGATGGTCTAACCCAAGCTCTGGGGTAATTACCCTCCGCTACCTTGGTATGCAATTCAATTAGCTCGAATAACTGCTCTCCCTTTACCTTTACATCAAATTCTCCAGAACTGTAGGTTCGTAATACAGCCACAATTGAAAAAGTAATTCCTATTCTTCTAATCTCGTGATTAAGAGGTTCAAATAGAATTCCTGCATTGGTGCTGTTATCGATCATTTCCGTAAACAACTTCTTGTAACGAGGTTCAAAAATATGCAGCTCTACCTCCTCGCCTGGAAGAAGTGCAATATCTAATGGAAATACGGGAATGTTTAAAGCATGCATTACACCTAAATGAACGATAAAAAGGTTAACTCTGTTCACATATTCGATGATTAACTCCTGACAATTAGTAATTTTGCCCCAAAATTTTTCTGATGGGAAGAGCATTTGAGTTTAGGAAGGAACGCAAGTTTAAGCGTTGGGATAAAATGGCGAAGCAGTTCACAAAGATTGGAAGAGAAATTGCTATTGCCGTAAAGGAGTCAGGCCCCATTCCAGAAAACAATCCCCGTCTTAGAACCGCTATTCAAAACGCCAAGGGTGTCAATATGCCCAAGGACAGAGTTGAAGCGGCTATAAAGAGAGCCTCGGATAAAAATGCGGCAGCATTTGAAGAAGTTTTATACGAAGGAAAAGGACCAAGCGGTGTTGGTATTGTAGTGGAAACTGCCACAGATAATCCAACTAGAACAGTTGCTAATGTAAGGATGTATTTCAGCAGAAATGGCGGTGAACTTGGTAAAACTGGATCTCTTTCTTACCTATTCGATCGCAAGGGTCTTTTTAAGGTGGATAAGAATGATTTCGATCCTGAAGAAATGGAGTTGGAACTAATTGACTTTGGTCTTGAGGAAATAGTAGAGAAATCCAAAAGCTTTTGGATCTATACCAACTTCGAAGATTTTGGAAACATGCAAAAAGCCTTGGAAGAGCGAAATATTAACGTCTTAAATTCTGAATTGGTTCGCATCCCAAATTCTACCGTTGAGTTAGACGAAGAAAATACAAATACCGTCCTTGAGCTTATAGACAAATTAGAACAGGATGATGATGTACAAAATGTATTTCACAACCTAGACCTTGGAGAAGAGGACGACGACGAAGAAGAAGCCTCCAATTAATCTTTTCTAATCAGCCTGGCCATGTAGAATCCATCGTGATTTGGGCCAGGCCATATCATTTGATCCTCTTCCAATACCCAGTTATCACTTTCCGAAATAAATCGGTCTATCTGTTTTCTATTTTCCTCCTGAAAGGTGGAGCAAGTAGCGTAAACCAATTTACCTCCTGGAAATACCCATTTACTGTATTGCCTTAATATTTTCGCCTGCAGATCTACCAACCGTAGCAGCTCAACCTCTGTAAGCTTATATTTTTGGTCCGGATTTCTACTAAAGGTCCCCGACCCTGTACAAGGTACATCGAGCAACAATTTCTGACATTGAAAGGGAAAATTCACTTCTTCGGGATTCTCTGGAATTTCAAAAAACTCAACATTTTCAACCCCTGCTCTATCTGCCCTATCACTGGCTTCCTCTAAAGCCTTCATCCTTGGGTCTAGAGCCCAGATTTTACCAGTATTTTTCATCTTATCTGCTAACAAAAGGGTCTTGCCCCCTGCTCCGCAGCAAGCATCTATGATCAAATCATTGGGCTTTGCTTCCACAAACTCACCAATTCTTTGAGATCCGTAATCCTGAATTTCAATTAGCCCATTTTTATAGGCTGCTGACTGGGATAATTTCTTCGATGTGGATTTGTAGCAATTGAGAACTGCATCAAACGATATTTCTAATTCTTCATCCTCCAATAACTTGTTTATCTCACCCTGAGAAACCTTTATCCCATTTAGTCGAAGAAAAACATCTGATTTTCCCAATTGATAGATTGCAGTCTTTATTGGATCTGCATCTTGTTCCTCCCATTTATTCAGTATCCACTCCGGACAGGAGACCAGTTTGTGTTGCTCAATATCACTCGATTTCTGTTTTAAAATTTCCAACTTCTCAGAAACAGGTGTGTTGTCCAATACTATTAAAAATTCGAACTGTTCCTCTTCAGATTCCCATTCAATAGAATCGATGAAATAAAAATTCTTTACGTAGCTATAAAAAAGCACCGATAACAGCCTGCGATCACGGGAACCAAGCTTTTTATGATCTCGGAAATACTTGTTTAAAATCCGTTCGGCTCTATGATTATTTTCCTTCCATTGACCAATTAGTTCTGAAAATGCATTTCTTTGATACGGCAAGAATTTTGTTGGTTTCATATCGAAAAACTATGGGCGATTTTTTAGATAATCACAGTGGGCTTAAATACACACTGATTGTTTTACTTGTAATCCTCACTTCCTATTTCTTTTCCAAAATAATGAGGTTTATATACGGAACAGCCTTGGTAAAATGGGCTGAGAATGGAAAAGTGGACCAAACCTCGGTTAAATTCCTAAACAACGCAATTAGCTTTATCATATTTATTGCGGCTTCTATAATCCTATTTATAAATATTCCTGCCCTAAAGGATATTGGAATAACCCTATTTGCTGGTGCTGGTATTTTAGCTGCGATTATAGGTTTTGCTTCTCAACAAGCCTTTACCAACATTATATCCGGATTCTTTATTGTAATATTTAAGCCTTTTAGAGTTGGAGACGTTGTTCAGGTAGGGGAATTACACAGAGGAGTTATTGAAGATATTACCCTAAGACATTCTATTATACGCAATTATGAGAATAGAAGAATAATCATTCCAAACTCTGTTATTTCATCAGAGACCATTCTTAACTCCTCTATTGTAGATGAAAAAACCTGCGTTCACATTGAGGTGGGAATAGGCTATCAATCAAGTATTGACAAGGCCTCTGAAATATTAGTTAATCTGATTGAAAATCACCCTCTTTTTATAGATAACCGTACCGCGGAAGAAATGGAAAATGGAGCTCCAAAGGTGCTTATAAGAGTTATTAGCCTGGGTGAATATAGCATTACTTTAAGAGCTTATGCTTGGGCTACAAATCCACCGAATAGTTTCGTTCTAAAATCAGACATTTTTAAGGCCGTTAAAGAGGCTTACGAGCAAAATGATATAGAGATACCATTCCCATACAGAAACATCATTAATCGCTCTTAAAAACGGATTATAAGCGAAAACTATTTTCCAGTTTCTTATCTACGGCAGCTTTTTACTCTCAAATTAGATCCTGCCCTTGTTGATTGATTGGTCTGATTAAAAACGATTGAACTCTTCCAAGATGCAAAACCCTAGGATGTATTTATTCCTATGGCACTAATTAGCGCATCCTAGGCATTCCTATTTTCTTCTTTGGCATTACTGTTCCTTTTCGCCAATAAGGTCCTTTTATCTGCGTTTAGCGCATAAAAAAAAGGGGCTACCATACGGCAGCCCCTTTTTGCATTCTTATTTCCTTTTGATTACTGCTTAACTACTTTAATTACCGCAGCATCATTGGCTTTTCTTAGTTTGATGAAGTAGACTCCAGCCGGAATTGCGTTTGTCGTAATGGTTGCTTTGTTATCCTTAACCACAGCCATGTAATCAACTGACTTACCTGCAACATCGATGAATGAAATTTCAACATCATTTGTTACTCCGTGTACAGTGATCTCATCGCTGAATGGGTTTGGATATGCAGATACTCCTGCAAACACACCACCAAATTCAACCACACTTACAATCTCATCTAGAGTGATAGTGCTATCCGCCATACATCCGTTATCATCTCTAACAACAAATGTATAAGTGGTTCCACCAGGAAGGTTTTCGTAAATATTTCCTGATTGATAAGCTCCACCATCAGAGTACTCGTATGGAGAAACACCACCAGCAGCATCTAATCTAACATCGTATCCTTCTGTTGCGGATGTATCAAATACAACTGGCTCTAGAGTTAACAATGTAGGCTCATCTAAAGTGAATAAGAAAGTTCTTTGACATCCTTTAGAGTCGCGAACTGTGATTTCGTAATCTCCAGCAGTTAGGTTGTTAAATGCTGTATCAGAACTGAATGTACCACCGTTTAAGCTAAACTCAAATGGTCCGTTGTTAGTACTAGTAGCTGTTAGTCCAGCAATATAACCTGTTGCATCACCGAAACAATTGATATCCTGGAAGTCATTAACTGTTAAACCTATTTGTCCAGCAGGATCAATGGTTCTAGTCTCAGATAATTGACATCCTGCGTTATCGGTAAAGATGAACTGGTAAACACCAGGCTCAAGGCTTCCGAATACATAAGTTCCAGCAGATACATTGTTAACGGGACCAGCAAAAGTATTTCCATCTTTAAGAACAGTGTATGAGTATGGAGCTAATCCACCAGATACAGACACTTCAATTTGACCATTATCTGCCTCAAAACAAGACTCTTGGATCACTGTATCAACAACTAGGCTATAATTGTTAGAAGAAGGTACAGTTACTTGGAATGCATCAGAAGTACATCCGTTTGCATCCATAACAAGTACATCTTTAAGACCTCCTGATAATCCAGTAATGGTTGAATCAGCAGCGAAACCAAAAGCAGTTTCTCCATCAACCGCGAAGGTAAATGGCGCGGTACCACCAGTAACAGTTTCAACCTTAATTGTACCATCATCAACAGAACAAGAAGCAATAGTAGCGGTTGCAGAACCAATTGTTGGCTTACCATTAACTTCAATTTCAACCTGGAAGGTTTGAGAACATCCATTTCTAGTCACCGTGTAATCAATAGTTTCTGTACCACCTGTAGCAGACCCTGCAAAAGATCCATTTGCCGCAACATACATAGTATCTGCAACTCCAGGACCAGAGAACACATAACTTTCGTTTGAATGTGTATATCCACTTAGTCCTTTTAGACTTACCTCATCATTAGAACAAACGCTAACTATAGGGTTGGTAAGGTCGTTAGTTGGTAATGCATTAACTTTTACAGTAGTTAACACTGAGTCTGGGGTGTAGCTTCCACAAGAAGCACTTTCATATTGAGCCCAGATGTCGTATACACCAGCACCGTCAAACATATTCCAATCGAATGAAACCGACATCATGTTATCCCAAGCAGTTACGGCACTATCTGCTCCACCTTGTTTTTGGATATACCACTTAATCATTCCATCGTAACCAGCATCACCACCAGAAACATTAACAGTTACTGGAGATTCGTTGATACAAAGTTCATCATCACTTGCAGTAATTCCAGTTAACGCTACAGGAATTTCTCTAACAGTAAGTGATCCAGAAGTAGTAGTTGTTGTAATACAACCATTTGTTCTACTCACTCTGAAGATTACTGTCGACTCTCCATTAGCATCAAAATCAAGATCTGCCGCGGTGAATTTTAAAGAAGTATCACCAGGAGTAGCATCACTAATTGAACTATAAACAGTTCCATTAAAAGATACCTCCCAGATATAAGAACCGTCACCAGTAGAACCGTTTGCATCCAAGGTAATTACCTCGTCCTCACAAACTACTGCTGGAAGCGGCGATATATCAGTAACTGCTGTAGGATCTTGAGTAGAGAATCTAACCATAACAGAATCAAATGCAGTGGTATCACAATCAGACTCAAGTCTTACTTTAAACCAAGTTGAATCAACAGTGATTGGAGCCGTAGTATATGAAGGTCCGTTACCTAAAACAGTAGTTTCATCAGCAGCATACCATACTACTTTACCATTAGCACCTAAATCATAATTGATAAGTGTTAGTGTAGAAGTTGCTCCAGCACAAACGGCATTTGGAGACGCACTTGCAACAGCATCATCAATTTTAGAAGTATCCTTAACGGTGATAATTCTTACTTCAAAAGCAGTAGTGTCACAAGATTCAAGTCTAACACCAATAGTGGTAGTTGAATCAGGAGCAACAACGTCTCCACCACTTGGAAACAAGAATAATTTATCTGCACCTGCAGTACCTGCAAGAGTAGACTTAATTTGATTTACAGGATCTCCCTGATCATCAATGCTATACCAAACAACTCTTGTAAATCCATCATTAACTAAAGTCGCTCCATTAGCCGTCATAGTAATGCTTAGCATATCAGCCTCGTTAGCACAGTAGTTATCGTTAGTAAGAGAGATGTTAGTGAAGTTGTTTTGTGCATCGTATAGATTTACTGTAAAGTCTGCAGTGCTAGCAGTTGCACCAGAACAAGAACCATCTAGGTATGATCTTACAGTTACAAATCCACTTGGAAGTGTATCCATAGAAACCATGAATGAGCTCGCCGCACCTCTTGCAGCCTCATAGAAACCTGAACCAGTATCTGCCTCAAACACAAACTCTGGGGTTATATTATAATTCCCTGCATTTCCAAGAGTACCACCATTAGAGAAGGTAATTACCTTATCATCACATACATATGCACCATCTGTTAATGGACTTGCAAATTGATCTTCTGCAGTCAATGCAGCAACATTTGCATTTTCCGAGTAGTAGTTAATAGTGTAGGCAGTAGAAATGGTGTCCTCACCACCACAATAGCTACTGAAGAATAATTGATATGTATTTCCCGCCGTAATACTAGCAGTAGGTATAACCATTTCATAAGTAGAAGAAGTAGCGGAGTCTCCAATTGGAGTAATACTTGCATTAACAATAACCCCGTTCTCCTTAACATAAACTACTGCAGTATCCTCAACAGATAAATTTGCACCAGTCATGTAGCTGATAACTAAATCATTACCATCACAAATAGAATCATTTGCAGAAACAGTAACGGTACTTCCATTATCTTCTTCAAAAGAAACAAATGTTGGTACATCAGACCCATTTCTCAAGTTGATTAAAGAAGTATGATATGCTCCAACATATCCACAACTACCACTGTCGATTTTAACTCTAATCTTGGTCATATCCACGGTAGCCTTAATTCCAACTTTATTGGTATCTGTTGCTAGAACAACCCAAGATCCAGTGGAATCAATTTCCCACACAAACATAGAGCCATCATCAGCCAACGTTCCGTCAGTTAACATAAGATACACTGAATCTCCGATACAAATAATGTTAGTTCCGTCTACAGTGTCATTTGGCGTATCTGTATCAAGATCATTACCTCCTGCATTGGATGCAGAAATATTGAAATCAGAAGGATCCACATTAGAAGTGTGTGGAATTATCCTGTTGGTAATAAGAGTATCACCAGAACAAAATGAGGTTAACTCCGCAATATAGTAAACATTGGTATTTCCGTATGTTACTGTTAAGTTATATGAACCACCAGAGAACGAACCTGTTCCTAGAGAAATATCAGTTCCATCAAGTGTGCTATCACTAGAAGCAAAGAACTCAACTTGAGGTGAATCATCCCCAAGAGTTGTTGGAGTAGCCTGAAGAGTAATGCTTTCTGAAGGACAAGCTTTAAAGTCATCTAAAGACGTTCCAGCAAATGCTACTGAAGTTAAACCTCCTGAAGAGTTGTAAACATTTACCAAAATTGAAGGGGTAACAGCAACGGTGATTGAATCACAATCAGAAACTATTACTCCATGATATGTTGCTGGAACAGATCCATGATTGTGATCTAACAATTGAAGCGTATCAGCTGGACCAACACCAACAACAGTTGCAGCAGATGTTAAATCTGTGGTATCAGTAGCGGTAATCTTGTATATCCTTACCTCTCCATTCGTACCCAAAGCTCCGTCTCCAAGAGCTAAATCTATATCCAATAACTCATTGCTACATACCTTATTACCCGACGTCAATGAAGTTGTATTATCCTCACGAGTTAGGCTAAGCTCCGATGTAGTACCGGCAGAAGAAGCTGCATTTACATTAACAGTAACATCAGTACCTTGGAATATTGCAGCACCGTCACACGCATCAGTTACTCTAACTCGTGCAATGTAAGTATTACCTGCAGTTAAACCGGTCAAGGTATATGTAAACTCAGTACCAGATGCTAAAGTCGCAGAACCTAAGTCTGTTTCACCCGCACCGTAAGTACCTCCAGCATCCATATCAAAATCCCATGAAATGGCAACGTTTTCGTTATTTCCTAAATCTCCAGCAAAAGCGCTAGCATCAAATTTCAAAGTAACATCAACCCCATCACAACCAGCTATAGCACCAGTGTAAGCGGAATAAGTAGTTCCTCCATCCGTAGAATACTCTAGGTCTGAATTTGCTGGAGCAGCTCCTGCATTATCAAAGGTTTCTGCTCTAAACGTATCTATAGTTGCCTGACAGAAAGCAGCATCTGACACATAAAAGGCGTAGTCTGTATTCTCAGCACCTATCAATTGGCCATTGTACGGAGAAGCCTGACCTAATACTGGAGTAAAACTCGCCCCACTATCTGTGCTTAAATAAACGTCTCCAGTTACCGCACCAGCTAATACTGCACTAAAAGAAATACCAAAAGCATCTGTTCCAGAACCATCAAAACAAATAGTATCCCCAGAGGCTATTGCTCCATCATCAGTAGTTGTTACACCGTCAATTTGAAAAATATCTCTAATGGTAAGATTCCCTCCATTGCTAGCCAAGTCAACTGAGGTAGCAATGGGGTAGTTTACAGAACAAAAAGAATCTGCTATAGCTATATTAAAATCATAAGTTCCCGCAGTTGTAAAGGTGTCCGGATCTGCAGTTAGAGAAATAACTGCATTAGTACCCGATTTAAGGAAATTACCCGAGCTAGCACCTCCGATAACTTGAATATAATAGGCTCCCAAATCTCCTAGAGCACCTCCGTTAACAGTAACATCAAAATCACCGTTGATACAAACGGTATTTGCCGCACCATCATCCCCTGAGGTTACATCCCCAAAAATTGGATTACTTGGATCTATAGAAACTTTGAAATTCTGTGCATTACCAATACAGTCCTCATATACACGAGTTGCAGCGTTGGCAATGGTCCATGACTGGTCTCCAGATGCATCTACGGTATATGAATAAAAATCACCGTTGGTTGCAGCCGGCACAGCAAAAGTTGAGCTGTAAGTTCCAGGACCCGTATGCTCAACATACGTTGCACTTAAGTTATCAATAGTTGCGTTATTACCTACACGCAACCTGTATCCAGTAACATCTGGGCTTGTACTGGCCGTCCAAGTCACCGTTACCGTTGTTCCATCACAGACAAAGTCCGATCCGGACACTTCTTTGGCTCCGGCCGTTATATCGATCCCCGTGGGACAATCGACTGGCAGAACCTGTCCATAAGCTGTTGAACCTAGCACTAGGGCCAAAAACAACAGCATCAGATTGTAATACTTTTTCATTTCGGATTTGGGTTTTAATTAGTCTCTTAGTTGTATAACTACAGATTCATATCAAATACAAAAGTATATGATTAGCATTCAAATCAAAGCCCAGAACGATAAATTGATAAGAAGTGAGGAAAATCAATAAAAAAAATGAGAAAAAATGATGCAAAAGGAAGAGCCGAGGCTCCCTCAAACCTCGGCTCCGTTGACCGGTAAGCTCATTGAACTTCCCGATCTTCCCCTACCATAACCTTAAAACAATTACCTTTTGTTTCAGAACCAAAAATACCCGAGATGACCCTCCGTCACCTTTTTTATCTACGAACGGGTAGTTTTATCCGATGAACGACATTCCCTCGTCAATTAGGCATCCAATTTTTTCGATGATTTGAATTTAACCCCATATCACTTTAAACATTTTTAGTATGCATGCATACCTTTATTTATTTAATTTGGGATCGTGAAAGCTGAGGAGACCATAGACTACCATTTGAGATGTGCCTGGAATCTTATTGCCAGACATTACAACGCCGAGGCCGCCAAATACGGCGCAACCATGGCATCTGGGTATGTCTTACTATATATAGACATAAACGATGGAACTCCTAGCACCAAGCTTGGACCACTTATGGGTATGGAACCCAGATCCCTAGTAAGGACACTTAGTATGCTGGAGGAGAAGGGGCTTATTATCAGACAAAAAAGCAAAGAAGATAAACGTGTAGTTCTTATCCAATTAACTGATTTAGGAAAGGAAAAGAGAAAACTTGCCAAAGAAAGTGTGATTGAACTTAACAATTTACTTTTCAGCAAAATAGATAAAGAGAAACTCGTTACCTTTTTCGACGTAATGGAGACAATTACCGATACATTAAAAGAGAATAATTATTAATAGTAAAAAAGATAGCAAACAATGAGACGAACCGTTAAAAGAGTTGCCGTTCTTGGATCTGGTATAATGGGATCTAGAATTGCTTGTCACTTCGCAAATATTGGAGTGGAAGTCTTGCTTCTGGACATTGTACCAAGAGACTTAACTGAAAAGGAAAAACAAGCTGGCTTAACTCTGGATCATCCAAAAGTAAGAAACCGCATTGTAAACGACGCATTAACTACAGCACTAAAATCTAACCCCTCTCCTATTTATAGCAAATCGTTTGCTACAAGGATTGAAACTGGAAATTTTGAGGATGACTTTTCCAAAATTTCAAATTGCGATTGGATTCTAGAAGCGGTTATCGAACGCCTAGATATAAAGAAGCAGGTTTTTGAAAAAGTGGAGCAATATAGAAGTAAAGGATCCTTGGTATCCTCAAACACTTCAGGTATTCCCATTAACGCTATGATAGCCGATCGATCGGATGATTTTAAAAAGCACTTCTGTGGAACTCACTTTTTTAACCCCCCTCGCTACCTAAAATTATTAGAGGTAATCCCTACCAAGGAAACAGCTGCTGAGGTAATTGATTTCCACATGCACTACGGGAATAGATTTTTAGGAAAAACTACCGTATTGTGTAAAGATACTCCTGCCTTTATCGCGAATAGAGTTGGCGTATTTTCCATGATGTCTTTATTTCACAATGTCAAGAAATTAGGACTAACTGTTACCGATATAGACAAATTAACTGGACCTGTTCTGGGAAGACCAAAGTCTGCCACGTTCAGGACAAGTGATGTTGTTGGACTTGATACATTGGTTAGAGTAGCTCAAGGATTGGAGGAAAATTGCCCGAATGATGAAGCAAAGGACCTATTCAAGATCCCTGATTTCATCCAAACCATGTTGGATAACAACTGGCTAGGGTCCAAAACTGGTCAAGGTTTTTACAAAAAAGTAAAGGAAAATGGTAAATCAGAAATCCTTGCACTAAACCTTAATACGCTAGAATATGAAAAGCAAGATAAATCGAAATTTGCTACCCTAGAAACGGCGAAACCGATTGATGACCTTGGGAAAAGAACAAAACACCTTTTCCTTGGAAAGGATAAGGCCGGTGAATTCTACCAAAACATTTTTCTAAGTCTATTCAGTTATGTAGCTCATCGTATTCCAGAGATATCGGATGAAATCTATAAAATAGACGATGCACTTAAAGCTGGTTTTGGATGGGAATTAGGCCCATTTGAAGCCTGGGATGCGATTGGACATGGAACTGTACTTGAACACGCAACTAAACATAAAGTAAGTTTCCCTGATTGGATTAAATCCCTAACAGCAAAGGGGATTACAGAATTCTATAAAGTTAGTGGTGGTAAAAAGCAATATTTAGACCATAGCTCTCTGGATTACAAAGACATACCAGGAACTGAGGATAGGCTTTCTCTCTCCACCATTTCGGACGACAAAATAATCTGGAAAAATTCAGGCACCACCATTACTGATATTGGGGACGGAATAATAAACGTAGCCTTCCACACGAAAATGAATACCATTGGAGGTGAAGTAATCGCCGGTCTAAACAAGGCAATAGACTTAGCCGAGAAATCGTACAAAGGTGTTGTGATTTCTAACGAAGGGCAAAACTTTTCTGCAGGTGCAAATGTCGGAATGATTTTCATGATGGCTGCAGAACAGGAATATGACGAGTTGGATTTTGCTATTCGCAGTTTCCAGAAAACAATGACCCGTTTAAGATACTCTTCAATCCCTGTTGTTGCAGCACCACACCAACTTACATTAGGAGGAGGATGCGAACTTTGTCTACACGTAGATAAGGTTATAGCACATGCTGAAACCTACATGGGCTTGGTCGAATTTGGTGTTGGAGTAATTCCTGGTGGTGGCGGAACCAAGGAGTTCGCATTACGCACTGCCCAGGAATTTAGAGACGGGGACATTAAAATAAACACCCTGAGAAATAGATTCCTAACTATAGGACAAGCAAAAGTTTCCACCTCCGCTGAGGAGGCATTCGAATTGGGATACTTAAGAAAAGGAATAGATGAGGTTGAAGTAAGTCGCGACCATCAATTAAAACGCGCCAAACAAGCAGCCTTACAGCTTTTTGAAAATGGATATACACAGCCCATTAAACCTAAGAATATTAAAGTACTTGGTAAAGAGGGCCTTGGTATTGTCTACGTAGGGGCACACAGTATGAAAAGTGGTAAATACATCTCCGAACACGACCAATTGATTTCAGAAAAATTGGGCTATGTGCTATGCGGTGGAGACCTCTCAGAACCTCAAGAGGTTTCAGAAGATTACCTATTGGATCTTGAAAGAAAAGCATTCCTTGAGTTATGCTCAACACGTAAGACTCTTGAGAGAATGCAGAGCCTAATAAAAACTGGAAAGATTTTAAGAAACTAAAAAAGACGATTAAAATGAATGCATATATAGTAGCAGCACGCAGATCAGCGGTTGGAAAAGCTCCAAGAGGAAGTTTTAGATTCACCCGAGCCGATGATTTATCAGCAGCAGTTATAAAAGCCTTAATGAAGGATGTGCCTAGTATTGAAACTGGGCATGTGGATGATGTAATTGTTGGAAATGCCACCCCAGAGGCTGAGCAGGGTCTAAATATTGGAAGAATGGTTTCCCTAATGGGATTGGATAACCAAAAAGTCCCTGGAATGACGGTAAATAGATATTGTTCTTCTGGATTGGAAACCATTGCTATTGCGGGATCTAAAATCGCTGCTGGAATTTCAGATTGTATTATTGCAGGTGGCGTAGAAACAATGTCTCCAATACCATTTGGAGGGTGGCGGATTGTTCCTAACGCAGATGTATCCAAGGAAAACCCCACTTGGTATTGGGGTATGGGTCTTACAGCGGAGGCAGTTGCCGACCAATTCAAAGTTTCTCGAGAGGACCAAGACAGATTTGCCATGGAGTCCCACCAGAAAGCCGCCAAAGCAATTTCGGAAGGAAAATTTAAAGATGAAATTGTTCCTTTTGAAGTGGAACACATTTTTGTAAAAGACGGAAAGAAATCCTCCAAAAAATACACAGTAGACACCGATGAAGGTGTACGTCCAGTTACTAGTCTTGAAGCACTCGCTAGATTGCGCCCAGTATTTGCTCAGGGTGGTTCCGTTACCGCTGGTAACGCAAGCCAAACTAGTGACGGTGCCGCTTTTGTAATGGTGGTATCAGAAAAGTTCTTAAAGGAACACAACCTTACTCCCATTGCTCGGTTAGTAAGTTATGCCGTGGCCGGAGTGGAGCCCAGAATTATGGGGATAGGTCCTGTAGATGCCATTCCAAAAGCTTTAAAAATTGCTGGTCTAAAACAAAACGATATCGATCTAATTGAATTAAATGAAGCTTTCGCTTCACAATCTCTTGCAGTTTGTAGAGAGTTGGATTTAAATCAAGAAATCGTAAATGTTAACGGTGGTGCAATTGCTATAGGACACCCGCTAGGATGTACTGGGGCAAAGCTTTCTGTTCAAATTTTTAACGAACTGAAAAGAAGAGATAAAAAATACGGAATGGTAACCATGTGTGTTGGTACAGGACAAGGTGCCGCCGGAATATTTGAAATGCTTTAAAAACTTAAAAACGAAATCACAAAATGGAAACTGCAACTAAATCTAAAGCACTTAAAGGCGGAGAGTTTATTATCAAAGAAACAGATCCGAATGACATTTTTATCCCAGAGGAGTTTGATGAGGAACAGCAAATGATTGCTCAAACTTGTCGCGATTTCCTGGAAAGCGAAATTTTCCCAAAGCTCGACGACATTGACAGCATGAAGGATCCGTCTCTAATGCCAAGTCTATTGGAGAAAGCTGGTGAATTGGGAATTTTGGGAATATCTATCCCAGAGAAATTCGGTGGATTCGGAAAAGACTTTGTAACCAGCATGCTAACTACAGAAGTTTGCGGAGGAGGACACTCTTTTGCGGTTGCTTTATCTGCACATACTGGAATTGGTACGCTTCCTATCCTTTATTACGGAAACGAGGCTCAAAAAGAGAAGTACATCCCTAAATTAGCCACTGGTGAATGGAAAGCTAGTTACTGTTTAACAGAACCTAGCTCTGGTTCAGACGCCAACTCCGGAAAAACTAAAGCCAAGTTAACAGATGATGGTAAGCACTACATTATCAACGGGCAAAAAATGTGGATTACCAACGGTGGATTTGCTGACGTTTATATTGTATTTGCAAAAATAGACGATGATAAAAACTTATCTGCTTTTATTGTAGAAAGCGGATGGGAAGGAATTTCCACTAACCCCGAAGAGAAAAAGATGGGGATTAAAGGATCGTCTACCGTACAGGTTTTCTTTAACAATGTAAAAGTACCCGTTGAAAACATGCTTTCTGACCGTGAAAACGGATTTAAAATTGCCCTTAACATTCTAAATATTGGGCGTATTAAATTGGCAGGAGCAGCGCTTGGAGGAGCTAAACGCGCCATAGATTGCTCGGTAAATTATGCCAATGAAAGAGAGCAGTTTGGACGTCCCATATCTAAGTACGGAGCAATTAAATACAAACTTGCAGAACAGGCAATCCAGAGCTATGTAGTTGAATCTGCGACCTATAGATGTTCTAAAAATATTGAAGAAGCTATTCAAGACTTAGTATCGGAAGGTATGAGTTATGAAGAAGCTTTATTAAAAGGTAACGAGCAGTTTGCTGCTGAAGCGGCAATTCTAAAAGTTGCAGGATCCGAAGCTCTTGATTACGTTGTTGACGAAGCGGTTCAAATTTATGGTGGAATGGGGTATTCTGCGGAATCACCTGTGGAGCGCTCCTACAGAGATGCTAGAATCAACAGAATATTTGAGGGAACTAACGAGATCAACCGTATGTTGACCGTGGATATGATCCTGAAAAAGGCACTTAAGGGAGAACTAGACCTTATGGGGCCTGCCATGAAGGTTGCCGGGGAATTAATGGAAATCCCTGAGTTTGGTGATGCCCCAGAAGGAGTATTAGCCCAAGAAATGGAATATGTAAAGAAATTCAAAAAGGCATTACTTCTTGTAGCTGGATCTGCTGCACAAAAACTAACCACACAATTAGCGAAAGAGCAGGAAATCCTAATGGCTATCTCTGATATTGCTATTTGGACATACCTTGCAGAATCTGCGGTTTTAAGAACTCAGAAACTGGCTGCTCTTAAGGGCGAAGAAGCCGCTAAACAGCAAATTGCCATGACCCAGACCTATGTTTATGACATTGCTGATTTAATTCACAAAGCAGGAAAAGATGCACTAAACTCTTTTGCAGAAGGAGATGAGCACCGTATGATGCTTATGGGAATTAAGAGATTTACAAAGGTTAACCCTGTAAATGTTAAGGAAACCCGAAGAATGGTGGCCGATGCCATGATCGCTGAAAATAAATACTGCTTCTAATTTCCACCAGGAATTAGTCCCATTTTTGAAAACCCCTGCAAATTCTGCAGGGGTTTTTCGTTTTACAGGGCATTAGTCTATTTTCGGACATCAAATTTACCCCATGAAAAACCTATTGGCCTTTGTTTCTTGCTTCATCTTATTTGGTATATCAGGAATAAGTCAAAATGTAAAACTTGCGGGTTCTGTTATCGATGAGCATAACAACCCCATGCCCTACGTTAATATTTACCTTTTGAATAAAACCTATGGTACGAGCACCAATTTCGAAGGAAAGTTTGAGTTTGTTATTCCGCAAAGCTCATTTGGGGAAAACATGGGACTAAAATTTGTTGGCTATCAAGAGAAAAAGATCTCAACATCGAATTTTAAACCAAATAATAGCGGAACATACACCCTATCCTCCCCCATCCAATTAAAACCCCAAGAGGTAAACCTAAATGAAGTAGTTATTAGTGCCAAGGGGAAGGATCCTGCCTATTACATCATTCGCCAAGCCATAAAATCCAAGGCTAAATACCAAAACCCCAATTACGCTTACGAGGCGAAATTATACATGAAGGGTCGTGCTTTCTTTTCTGAAGCACCAGATAGTTCCAAGTTTATGATCAACATAATGATGGATGACAATGAGCTAGCAGAGCTGAAGGAACAGGAAAAATCTGTTGTGTTTTTATCTGAATCGGTTTCTAAAGTTTGGTATACCAAGAAAGATGGAGTAAAGGAGGAGTTACTGGCCGATAAACAATCTGGAACATTTACAGGATTTACCCCCAACCGAAGTGTATACCTCAACAACAACTTCTACGAGAACCGAATGGGCGGGATAAATCAACGCGGAATTATCTCCCCACTAAACAACAACAGCTTCTTTTACTATGACTTTAAATTACTAGGGAAATTCAAGGAAAATGGATTAACTGTTAACCGAATACAGGTAATTCCCAAAAGAAAATCCGACCCCGTATTCTACGGTGAAATATTTATAGTTCAGGATCTATGGAATATCCACTCTCTCGATTTAACTGCTGGTAAAAGCAGCATGGACAACTTGGTTCTTGACAGTGTCTCTTTTAAACAATCCTATCAGATGATTGATTCGATTTGGGTTCCATTATCCTTACAATCGAATTACCATATTAAGATGTTCGGATTTGGCCTGAGCTATCAAATATTAGGAAGGTACTTGGAGTACAAAATTTCCAATCCTAATGAGGAAAGAGCAATTTCAGAAATGGTCTCGAGCAAGTTTGACAAGAATGAGGTCTATCAAGTATCGGAAACCAGAAAAACAAACGATTCAATTTTAATGCAATCGCTGCGGCCCATTGCCCTAGACTCAAGTGAAATTATTCACTACCGCAAAGAAGATTCTGTAGTACAACGAATAAACAGTCCTGCATATAAGGATTCTGTTTTAAAAGCCCGAAATAAATTCAGACCTAATCAGGTTATTTCAGGATATCGTTATACCTACAAATCAGGCTCATCAATTGATATAGAGGGAGTGCGTGAAAGCATATTTTTCACAGCGGTGGACGGTTGGGTATTAGCCCCTCAGGTAAAAATCAGATTAGAAGACAGTTCTACGGTTTTTGCAGACCAGCTGGTTGTTCAACCTCGATATGCTTTTGGTAGAAAAGCTTTCAACCTAGACGCTGCCTATGTCCGAAATATTAATCCCATCAATCTCACCCAACTGTATTTATCGGCTGGAAGCACCACAAGGCAAATTAATGGCGATCAACCCATTTCGAGATTTCTAAATACCTATTACAGCTTTTTTAGGGAGCGGAATTATGCACAATTTGTAGAAGAATACTTTGCCGAGGCCAAGTATCGCACAGAATTGTTTAACGGCTTGCTTTCTTCTTTTGGAGTAAAAGCTGCAACAAGGAGTCAGCTTAGCAATCTCAATCCTATCGGTGTTTTCAAAAACTTCGAGGACAGAACCTTTTCGCCAAATATTCAATCCAATCATAATGGGGATTTATTTCAGCTTAGCGTAGATTTACGATATCAGTTTAATCAAAAATATTCCACTTACCCAGATTACAAACTCAGGTACTCCAGCTCTAGGTACCCCACCCTATATTTTCATGGAGCTTGGGCACCAAAACAACTTAGCGCATCGCAATTTACCCATCTAGAAGCCGGACTTAAGCAAACGTTAAACCTTGGAATTTTCGGACGGTTTGAATACAGCGGATATGCCGGTACCTTCCTTAATAAGGCCAATCAGTCCTTCTACGATTTTAAACATTTTATGGGCAACCAGATTCCATTTATAAACGGCAGAAGCAGAGCCTTTCAAACAGCTCCTTACTATAATTTAAGTACCAACTCATCCTATCTGGAATTGCATGCAGAACAGCGATTTAATGGATTTTTAATGAATAAAATCCCACTAATTAAAAAGCTTAAAGTACAATCTTACGTAGGTGTAAACAGCCTTGCAGTGGAAAACCAGAAACTGTATAATGAATTGTATTTTGGGATAGAAAATATATTCTCAGTGCTTTCGGTACAAGTAGCGGGAAGTATGGATGGAGGTAAAATTCAATCTCCTGTATTTATGGTAGGATTAAAAACCGTTATAAATTAATGCTTGAGTTCACCACTTTTACGCTTTCATCTGGTCTTAGGGTGGTACACTGCCCCACTAACGGTGCAATTTCAAATTTTGGAGTGGTTATCGACTGTGGTTCGAGGGACGAAACTGATGCTGAATCTGGTTTAGCCCATTTTATAGAACACACTATTTTTAAAGGAACCCAAAAAAGAAAAGCGTACCACGTTTTAAATAGGCTAGACTCGGTGGGGGGAGAAATTAATGCTTACACTGGAAAAGAAGACACTGCGATACATTCTAGTTTTCTAAATGAATATTATGAAAGAGCCATTGAATTGACAGCGGATATCCTGTTTAATTCAAGCTTTCCAGAAAAGGAAATTGAAAAGGAAAAGGAAGTAGTAATAGATGAAATAAACTCTTACCTGGATTCCCCCTCTGAACAAATATTTGACGATTTCGAGGAACAAATATTTAAGGGGCACCCACTGGCTAACCCCATTTTAGGATCAAAGCAAAGTGTTAGAAGCTTTAAAAAAACGGACATACAGCAGTTCATCGACAAACACTATGGAATTAATAACATGGTGCTATGCTCAGCAGGTAAAATAAATTTGAAGTCCCTCAAACGACTTTTGGAAAAGTATTTTGGCCACTTCACGAAAGAAGTTGAGCTTAAGAATCGAAAAATTCCATTTGCATACCAGGCATCCCACAAAGAATCGGAGAAAAAAACCAACCAGGCTCATTTTATTTTGGGATCTACGGCACCAAACCTATTTCAAGAAAACCGCCCAGCTGTAGGACTGCTTAACAACATCTTAGGAGGCCCTGGGCTAAATAGCCATTTAAACCTATACATTCGAGAGAAGTATGGCATAGCCTATAATATAGAATCTCATTACACCCCCTATATCGATACGGGAAGCTTCTTCATATACCTTGGAACGGATTTCGATCAACTAAAAAGGTCTATCCGCCTAATTAACGGAGTATTGGGAAAGTTGAGAAATAAAAAGTTGGGCACACTTCAGCTTCACCAGGCTAAGAAGCAATTAATTGGACATATCGCATTAAATCAGGAGAGCAACTCAAGCAACATGCTCAATCTGGCAAAATCCCTCTTAATATTTAACAAGATAGAATCAGACGAGGAAGTGTACAGGAGAATTTACAGTATTACTTCAGAGGAAGTTTTAGAAGCTGCAAATCTTATTCTTGACCCTAAACAGCTTTCCTCACTTACCTACTTATAAATCATGGAATTTTTAGATAACAAATTACAGGAATACGCAAATAATCATTCCTCCAAAGAACCTCAACTACTGTACGAGCTCAATAGGGAAACATATCAGAAAGTACTGCAACCCAGAATGCTCAGTGGGCATTTTCAAGGTAGATTACTGAGTATGATTTCCCACATGCTGAAACCTAAAAACATCTTAGAAATTGGCACCTACACAGGTTATTCTGCTCTGTGTATGGCAGAAGGATTACAGAAAGGTGGCGAACTGCACACTATAGATTTAAATGATGAACTCCAACCCTATTTGGAAAAGTATTTTGGGAAAAGTGAGTTTGGGAACCAAATAAAAATGCACTGGGGAAATGCTCTAGAAATTATCCCAAAAATTAAATGCGAATTTGACCTTGTTTTTATAGACGCCGACAAAGAGAACTACAGTGCATATTTGGAAATCATCTGGGATAAACTTCCAGTTGGCGCACATATTTTAGCCGACAATGTACTTTGGAGTGGAAAAGTCTTGGAACCCGCCAAACCAAAGGATAAGGATACAATTGGTTTACAGCGATTTAACAAGGAGGTTGCAGAAAATCCTAAACTGGAGAAAGTACTACTACCTATTAGGGATGGACTTTTTTTGATGCGAAAAATTAAAGATTAAGTATGGCAGAAAAAATAGACTTAAGATCGGATACGGTTACCAAGCCTAGCAAAGAAATGCTTTCGGAAATGTTTAAGGCCAGGGTTGGTGATGACGTTTTTGGTGAAGATCCAGATATTAACGCATTACAAAACAAAGTGGCCAAAATGTTTGGTCATGAAGCAGCTCTTTTTTGTCCTAGCGGGACGATGACCAATCAAATTGCAATTAAAGTGCACACCCAGCCAGGAGATGAAATAATTTGCCACAAGGAATCTCATATCTTCAGGTATGAGGGAGGAGGAATTGCTGCCAATTCTGGGGTACAACCCTATTTACTTGATGGCCCCCGTGGCACCTTTACTTTAAAGGATGTTAAGGAAGCTGTTCACCCAAGCGACTCGCATTACCCACGAACAGCCATGGTCGCTATTGAAAACACCACTAATCGCGGTGGTGGTGGACTTTGGGATTGGACAGAAATTGAAGCTATATCGGCATTTTGTAAATCCGAAAACTTGCCTTTTCATGTGGATGGAGCAAGACTTTTTAATGCTTTGGTGGCAGACCAAAAGAGCCCTAAAGAAGTAGGTCCTTTATTTGATTCCCTTTCCATTTGTTTCTCAAAGGGATTGGGTTGCCCTGTGGGGTCTGCTATTATTGGTAGCAAATCCTTTATTCAAGAAGCTCACCGAGTTAGAAAAAGAATGGGTGGTGGAATGCGACAAGGTGGATTCCTGGCTAGAGCTGCATCTTACGCTTTGGACCACCATGTACCGTTGCTGGCAGACGACCATAAAAAGGCAATTATGTTGGCCAATGCATTAGAAAATCGCCCCGGTGTTAAGGACGTAATCCCGCCAAAAACTAACATTGTAATTTTTGAAACTGAAAGTGAATGGGATAATCAGGATTGGTTAAAGTACTTGACAGATGCGGGAATTTCCTGCTTGCCTTTTAGCCAAACATCCATTCGATTTGTAACCCATATAGATGTTACTCTGGAAGCCATTGAAAGAGCTTGTAAGGTTATTAAATCAAAATAATCTTAAATCTATTTAACTGGATACCTGGAAATACCAGAGAAGGTATTGGGATGTTTGAAATCCAAAATTTCGAAAACTGTAGGCGCAATATCTACAACATCTATAGGCGTGTTTATATGCTTTCGATTTAAACTCGAATTCCAAAGCAAAAACGGTACGTGCCTATCCCAATCATCGAACGAACCGTGGGTGGATCCTCCTTCTGGATATTCCACCCAATTGGGTTTCAAAAAATAAAAGATATCACCCGACCTTTTTGGGTGATATCCCGCCTTTGCAGCGTTAAAATGTCTTCCATTATATGCGGCACTTATCCCCGTAGAAAATACCACAGCATCAAGGGTCTCTTCTACAAATGGCTGTGCCTTAAGAAAGGAAATAATCTCCTTTTTCACTTCCACAGTTTGATGGCCCGAAATGGCTGTATCTAGATAAATTTGTTGGTTTATTAGCGACCTCACCGCCGTCTGAGGAAGGCCTTTATTTTGAAGATAATTCCTCAACTCCAATTCTAAGTCTAGGGGATTAACCGTCCCCCCTCTTGCCAAATTAACCATAGCAAAACCAGCAGGTGGTGCAGCTCCATGGTCCGAACTGAGAAATACCGTATAATTATCCCTTCCAATCTTTTGATCCAAATAAGAAAAGAAATCCCCCAAGACCTTATCCAGTTTAAAATACACATCAACCAGCTCAAGTGATTCGGTTCCAAAACGATGACCAACGTAGTCGGTAGCAGAAAAGCTCAGAGATAAAAAATCCGGTATAGTATCCAGCCCCAGCTGCTCGTTTTCAATAAGTTTCTTGGCAAAGGCGGAAATCAATTCATTACCCTGCGGAACCTGCTTTAGAAGGGAGTAGTCTCCATTAATCAATCTCAATTTGGATAGCTCATATGGAAAAACAGCGGCTTTCATCCCTTTAAATGGGCGTTCCCAAGGCAAATCGTCATCCAAATCTAGTTTAGAAAGTAGTGGAGAAAGCGTCCAGTCACTTTCTAACAACCTATCGGCATATCCTGACTCATTAAATTGATCTACCCATTCGCCTATTTGAGACATGTAATAAGTAGAGGTTATAAATTTCCCCTGTTTACCTCCATCCCACCAAAAGGCGGCGTCACCGTTAAAACCTGTGGGTAATATTGCCGACCTATCCTTTAGGCTTATCCCATAAACCTTTGCTGTTTGCCCAAAGAATTCTTTGAAATAATCGCCAATTGAAGGAACTAATAAATGGTGGGGAGACATTTGTCCAGCTCCGGAGTTTGAACCAATCGTATTTTCGGTAGTGTCTGAAACACAGTACACATACTTGCCTAAAGATTTATCGTACCAATCGTTTCCTACAATTCCATGATGTTTGGGATTTGCTCCCGTAAAAATCGTTGCGTGACCCGGCCCGGTATAAGTAGGGAAATAAGAATATTTCGTCTGTGTGAAATTTACCCCTTGCTGGGTTAATCTTTTAAAACCATTGGGATGAATAAAAAGGGTATCAAATCGCTGTAGATAATCGAAGCGCATTTGATCGACTGTGATCCCTATAAGCAGTTTATGATGCTTTATATCTACGTGAGTCTTTTCGGAAAATGAGCAGGCCCCAAGGAAAAGAAAAAGTCCGAATAGGCCTATCCGTTTTTTGCAGTGACTTGAAATACAAAAAAAAGAATTAGCATACAGCATAAAACACTTATTACAATATTTAGGATTGCCCAGGTGTAATTCCCTATCCTAAGCATTTCAAAAGTTTCGAAACTAAACGTAGAAAAGGTACTTAATCCACCACAAAAGCCTGTAACTAGAAGAAGTTGGTTGTTTTTATTTCCTTGCCCGAGATAGATTAATACACCTAAAACCAAACAGGCAATTAAATTACTTATAAGAGTAGCCCAGGGGAATTGAGTACTACCAATCATTCGTCCTATTCCAAACCGAAAAAAAGCACCTAACCCTCCTCCTAAAAAAACCAATAATGACGGAACTAGACCCATCCTAATTTTTTAAATACTCCGAAATATATGCCGCCGATAAAAGCTCCAACGAGCCCCCCAACGATAACATCTCCTGGAAAATGAACTCCAAGATAAACTCGACTTAAGGCTATTAAAAAGGCCCAAACAATAAAAGGACAACGGGGGAAATTAAAATTAGTTTTAAAAACAAAAGCAAACCAGATCCCCAAAGCAAAATGATTACTTGCATGGCTGGATACAAATCCATATTGCCCCCCACATTTTCCGCCAATGGTATTAACTAATCCCATTAGGTGCTCTTGGTGACAGGGCCTTAATCGTTGAAAAACTTCCTTAAAAAGATGTACAGAAACTAAATCAGCAGTTGCAACAACAAGTATACTGGCAACGGAAAAAAGAAGCATTTTCTTCCAGCCCCTTTCCCACCACATGAATAAAATTAAAAAGAGGTATAGCGGAAGCCAATTGTGCTTATTGGTAACGAAAAGGAAAAATCCATCTAAAAAACCACCTTGCCACCCGTTAATGGCCAATAGAAGTTTTTCATCTATGGAAATTAACCATTCAATCATTCCTCATTAATGCTTTTCCAAATTTGGTCTTTCAACTCCTGAATCCCAATGTTGGCAACAGACGAAATAAAGGATACAGGAACACCCGAGGGAACTTCTTTTTTAATCTCTTCCATCAATTCATCATCCAACATATCGCATTTAGTAATCGCCAACAAATGCTTTTTATGCATTAGTTCTGGATTGAATTGATTGAGTTCGTTCTTAAGAATATTGTATTGCTCTATAATGCTGTCGGCATCGGCAGGCACCATAAATAGCAGAACAGAATTTCTTTCTATATGCCTTAAAAATCTTAATCCCAATCCTTTCCCTTTATGTGCGTCTTCGATTATCCCAGGAATATCGGCAACGATAAAGGACTTATGCCCACGATATGGAACCATACCGAGATTAGGTACTAAGGTGGTAAAAGGATAGTTGGCAATTTCTGGTTTTGCCGCACTAATAACAGAAAGGAAAGTTGATTTACCCGCATTAGGGAATCCTACTAATCCAACATCCGCTAAAACTTTAAGTTCTAGAATCTTCCACTCCTCTTTTCCATCTTCACCCGGTTGGGCATATCGAGGAGTTTGATTGGTGGCAGATTTAAAATGCGCGTTTCCAAGACCTCCTCTTCCTCCAGAAACCAAAATGGACTCTTGCCCATCCTCGGTAATTTCCAGGATTTGTTCTCCGGTTTCGGGATCCCTTGCAATAGTTCCCAAAGGAACTTCCAGAATGATATCCTTACCGCTTAAACCACTACTATGTTGTTTACTACCTGGTTCACCATGGCCCGCAATAACGTGCTTGGTGTATTTTAGGTGAAGTAAGGTCCACAATTGTTTATTACCACGAATAATAATGTGACCTCCTCTACCACCATCACCACCGTCTGGACCTCCTTTAGGTACAAACTTTTCCCTGCGCAAATGGGCAGAACCTGCCCCACCCTTTCCAGAACGGCAACAAATTTTTACGTAGTCAACAAAGTTTTTATTGGACAAAGCGAATTACAACTTATTTATTATACCACAAAGGTTATTAAAAACCTCATCAATTGATTGCTCACCATTTACTTGATGGAATCTTCCTAAACCTTCGTAATGGCCTGCAACCTGAGCCGTTTGTTCGTTATATACGGAAATGCGCTTTCTGATCACATCCTCGTTTTGATCATCAGCTCTGGCACTATCTTTCCCTCTTAAAAGCAATCTTTTAACCAGTTCTTCCTCATCAACGTGTAATGCAATCATAGCATCAACTTTTGCTCCTTTAGAATTTAAAAAAGTATCTAAAGCTTTAGCTTGAGGAATGGTTCTAGGGAAGCCATCAAATATGAATCCTTTAGCATCGGCATTTTTGTCTACCTCCGCCTCTAACATTTTTATGGTTACCTCATCGGGAACAAGCTCACCCTTGTCCATATAGGACTTGGCCAATTTCCCTAAGTCGGTTTCATTTTTTATATTGTATCTAAAGATATCTCCTGTAGATAGGTGACACAATTCGTATTTCTCGACAAGTTTTTCCGACTGTGTTCCCTTCCCCGCACCGGGAGGTCCAAATAAAATTAGGTGCAACATGTTCTTAAAATTAGACTTGCAAAGATGCACCTTTTAAAAAACATACTCGCCCTATTTTGGATATAAAAGCTCCCCCTAAGTAAGACCCTAAAAAATCCTACCATGTATACCTACCACAAACTTACTTTAGCCTTTGCTTTAGCTCCCTTTTTTTCCTTCGCACAAAGCTATCAGGCATTTGGCCCCATGTATCAAAGCACCGGGATAAGCCAAAACCCCAACGACTTTTCCGCTTTATCCCACAACCCTTCACTTGCACCCAAAAGAACCTTTGTGGGTGCATGGGTGCAAAATCGTTTTTTACATAAGGATTTCAATTTCTTTACCATTAATGCTGGATGGAAGTCTTGGCTAATTTCATTTTCTGAGTCGGGCAATAAACACTTTAACGACTACAGGTTCTCTATAGGTACCGTTAAAGACCTTGCCCCGAACCTGAAAATGGGTATTAGTACTTCCTCTCATTACTTTGTTACCACTAGCCGGGAAATTAAAAATGAACTGTTTTTTGGCCCTAGCCTTGGTTTTAATTACAATCTGGAAAGTATGGAGTTGGCTTTGTTACTAAGGAACTTCGTGCATAACGCATATACCGTTAACACCATTCCCTCATACCTCTCACTTAGGTTATTAATTAGGGATTCGCAAAGCCTTTATTACCAATCAGAGCTTTTTGCACACCAGCAAAACTTTGGATTGGCACTATCCCTATCCTACCTACCAAAGCAAAATCTTCAAATCTTTATAGGTGGACGTTCCTTTCCTAAATCACTCAATTTTGGATTTTGTAGCACCCTTGGTAATATTTCAATCCTTGTTTCTAGTTCATTACTTTTTAATCTTCCACCCTCGGCGGGTGTGGGGGCCTTTCTTTTTTGGGAGGATATGCGATGAGAAGTTTCTGCTCCCTAATTGCCTGTTTTGCTTTATTTCCATTCTCGTCTTGGAGTCAGCAAACAGATTCCGAATGGATTGAATACCTCCAAAAACATACCGAAACAACAGATTCCGAGGGCTTACCTACTCAAGAATTTTTAGATCTGTTGCAACAATATTCTGAAAACAAAATCCCACTCAACAGCTGTTCAATATCCGAACTTGAAGAATTTCCACTTTTAAGCGGATTACAAAGTAGAAGCTTAATGGATGCTCGAAATAAGCTTGGACGTTTTCAGAATTGGCAGGATGTTTTACGGACTCCCCAAATAGGATTTGAAGATGTTAAAATGCTCAGAAATTTTTTCACCCTAGAGGATCAAAAAATTTATCTCACTTCCAATAACCACGATATCCGAAATATCTCTGGAAAGCTATATTCAGGAGTAGGTTTAAAACTGAATAATCTCCCAAACTATACAGATTACCATGGGAGTAATTATAGAGGATTTACCCGGTTAAATCTTAAATCTCAAAAATTATATCAAATCAATTTAGGCATAGAAAAAGATGCCGGTGAAAGACTTTTCCATCGAAATAAAATTGAATTTATTACCGCAAACTTTTCGCTAACTCCCAAATCTGGATTTATAAAACAAGTTGTTGTGGGAGACTACTTTTTAAAATCGGGGCAAAATCTTGTGTTCGGATTACCCTTTGCCATGGGGATATCCTCTAATCCAGAATTTTTGCACCGAGGTGGAAGCCTGTTGAAACCTAGCAGTGGTTTTAATGAAAGCAGCTTTTATCGTGGAATTGCAACTGAAATCAAGATTCACTCAATTTCTGGTGCCTTAGGTTTTTCATCCACACGCCGAGACAGTTATATCAATAGCGAAAATATGTTGTCCATTGCTGCTTCCGGATTGCATAGAACAAGCTCAGAAGTTGCTAGAAAGCATAATGCCACCCACCGGAACTACAATGGTATAATCCAATGGAACCACAGCCTGGGTAATATTGGTTTAAGCTTTCAGCAAAGCGGACTAAAGTCCCGAGAAGCAAGTTTACGAGGCAGTAACTACAGTCTGTTCTGGAACGCAAATTTTGATTCAGGAATATTTTTTGGAGAACTTGCTGTGCATAACCAAGGACGCAGTTTCAATGGTGGTGTTTTAGTATTCATTACCAAAAACAGTTCATTATCCTTTTTCGCCAGACACTTATCCTCTTTAAGTAGAAACAATTTTACCAGTCCGTTATCCGCACTTTCCTCCGGGTCTGAAACAGGATTCTTGGTTGGATATAAGTTTAAGATCCACAACCGATGGAATATCAGTACCTATATGGATTGCTACAAGCGCCCGGTTGCATTTATACCCGATCAAAAATGGAATTCCGACTTTCAAATTCAGGCGGAATTTCAAAATGCAAAAAATGTTTCGGGTTATTTCAGATATAGAAATAGAGTAAGGTCATCTGATTCCTCCTCAATAGAAAATAAATCTCCCGTAGCCTACACCACCGTAAAGCATAGTATTAGAATTCATATTGAAATCGACCTTTCTGAAAACAGCTTATTTCGATCTAGAATTGAGTGCTCTGGCATGGAGCCTTCCCAGACATCCTATTTATGGTACCAAGAATTTAGTCTCCCTATTTATAAAGCTAAACACCACCTGAGATTCAGGCTGGCGTGGTTTAAAGCCAAATCGTACGATAATAGAATTTATGCTTTTGAAAGCACCCCTCCACTCATTTTTTCAATTCCAGCCTATTATGGACATGGAAACAGATTTTATCTTATGATTAAATCCTCTTGGACGAAAAAACTCAGCACATGGATAAAGTATTCGGAATGGGTATACCTCGATAGAAATTGGGTAGAGGTAAATAAAAAACCTCTGAAAACAATAAAGTCCCCAGAGGTTCAAGTCGTTATAAAATATACTCTTTAATCCTTAAGGTTTTCCTCTTTCTTGAACCAATTTGGCAAAGGGTACGTCCTGAATTTTACTGTTAATCCAAGAGCGGAAATCTACATACTCAAGAATTACTCTATCAGATGGATTTTCAAACAGTGTCTCCAATTCATCTTTGAGTTCTTTGAATAACTCTACCTTGTCATCTGGGTTCTGAATTTTAGAAAGACGCTTAATGTAATCAACCAGTAAAGACTCAACCTCAAAGTTTTGTGGTTTCTTATTCAAGTACCTGTTGGTCGACTTAATTATATACTCTAGTAAATCAAAGTTTTTAAGCTCAAAGTGAATGACAAGGTTGAAAATTCTAGCATAGGAGAAAATATCCTGACGCAATACATTTTCATTATCATTCAACACTCTATTTATCCAGAAAAGTGATTGTTTGTATTTACCGTTTCCAAAATACACGTAGGAAATAAGGTAACTCAGTAGAAGTTGTTTTTCTTTATTTAGTTTGTCTCCCAAACGCTCCATTCTCTCAGCAACCTCTTCTGCCTTTTCTACAGCTTCTTCATACCTTCCCTGTCTATTAAGGAAAAGCAACTCTGTCATACTATGTGAGAAGAAAATAAGAATGCTAACATCTATGGTATCAAATCCTTTGATTTTACCTAGACCGTTCAGCACATCAATTTGGTGGTTTGCCTTGTCGTAATCCTTATTACGGATATAACCATAAATAACATTGGTTACTGAGCGGATATATCTTTTAGGAAGGTCGGCTTTAATGAGTGGATTATTATCCATAACCTCGATAGCCTTTTCGAAATTTTCAATGCTTCCCAAAGTATCTCGGTACGCCTGACAACAGAAACCTCGAACGTAATAGCAAATAGATTGTGCTCGTGTTGAAAGGGCCAAAGAAGAGTCTTTTATAAGTGGGTGGTGACTAATTTCATCAACCATTTGTCTCTCCTTCTCACTTTTAACAACCCCCCCAAGCCTAAACAGGTAATTTATTTTGGAATAAAGAACTTGGTATTCAACTAGGTTTTTAAGCTGCTCTATAACCTTGCGCTCCTCATCTAATATTTCATTAAGGTCGTTATCGAATTCTCCAGCTTCAAAGGCTTCATCTAGAAGCATTTTTTCCCAAGCTATAAGATCGATTAGATAATAGAACTTCTCGTTTTTGTAGGCTATTTTCTTTGCACGCTTAAGAAACTTCCCACATTCCTTAAAAAGCGCTTTTCTAAACAGCAATTCTATATTCTTGATTTCTTGCTTTAGCTGTGAACTCGCTGAATTATCGGCGTGATACGAGCGCAAGCTCTTTAGAATAAGTTTGTAAAGGTGGTTTTTCTCCGATGGAAAATGCCTAATAAAAGTTTCATCTTTATATGCATCCTTGATTGCTTCCTCATCGTAAAGCTCTTGTTTTTCGATGGTATCAAAGATTTTCAGATAATTCTTTTCACCCGATTGCAGGGAGGAAGACAATTTAAAAAATCTCTTCTCCGATTTTGTTAGGCTTTTGATTAAATCAAATAGCTCCGTTGATGGCTTCATCTTAAATTCCTAAAAAGTGCGACTAATTTAAATCATATTAATTAGCAATCCAATCATGTTCCTTTTATCACTGCATAAATTTGATGAACGGTCCTAGCTAATTTTTAAATGATTTACGTAGAAATTCTAAAAAAGGTTGATAACCACCGATAAGAAGAGGGGTAATTCGACGAAAAAGGCGTTTTTAAATTCAAATAGACTAACAAGGATAATTTTTAGAAAACAAAAAAAGGCGGTCTTTAAACCGCCTTTTTGATTGGATTGTTATCTAAATTATAGAAATCTAAAATTCTTACCTGGGAAATAAGCATCAATTCCCAAATCTTCTTCTATTCTCAATAGTTGATTGTATTTCGCTATACGGTCAGATCTACTTGCCGAACCGGTTTTAATTTGACCACAGTTTAAAGCAACCGCTAAATCCGCTATAGTGGTATCTTCGGTTTCACCAGATCTGTGACTCATAACTGAAGAATATTGGTTTCTATGAGCTAAATCTACCGCTTGGATCGTTTCAGTTAAAGTTCCAATTTGATTAACCTTAACAAGAATTGAGTTTGCCGCACCTAGTTTGATACCATCGGCTAAGCGCTTAGAATTGGTTACAAATAAATCGTCTCCTACAAGTTGACATTTATCTCCAATTTTATCAGTAAGCGTTTTCCAGCCAGACCAGTCGTCCTCAGCCAATCCATCTTCAATGCTTACAATCGGATACTTTGCTACCCAATCAGCCCAAAAATCAGCCATTTCTTCACTAGAGAATCTTTCGTTAGTTGATTCGAAAGTGTAAACGCCGTCTTTGTAGAACTCAGTTGAGGCAGCATCTAATGCAATATAAATATCCTCTCCAGGCTTATATCCCGCCTTTTCAATGGCAGTAAGTACCACCTCGATGGCCTCCTGGTTAGAGCCTAGGTTAGGAGCAAATCCACCTTCATCTCCAACATTGGTAGCCATTCCTTTCGCCTTTAGCACAGACTTTAGGGCATGGAATACTTCGGTACCCATTCTCAACGATTCGCTAAACGATTCCGCCCCGAATGGCATAACCATGAATTCTTGAATGTCGATTTTATTATCCGCATGAGAACCTCCGTTAAGAATGTTCATCATTGGAACAGGTAGCGTACAAGCGTTGGTACCTCCAACATATCTAAATAGTGATTGGTTGCTCTCAACAGCACCTGCCTTTGCAGCTGCTAAGGAAACCCCTAAAATAGCATTAGCACCCAGATTAGCCTTGTTTTCAGTACCATCCAACTCAAGAAGAAGGTTATCTATTCCTCTTTGGTTGGTAATATCAATTCCGTTAAGCTCTGGAGCAATAATTTTATTGATGTTTTCAACAGCCTTTAGCACACCTTTTCCAAGGTACTTAGACTTATCCCCATCTCTCAGCTCTATGGCCTCATGTGCGCCAGTAGAGGCTCCTGAAGGAACAGCTGCTCTTCCTAGAATACCATTTCCAGTTACTACGTCAACTTCAATTGTAGGATTCCCTCTAGAATCAAGAATCTGACGTGCGTAAATTTGATCTATAAAACTCATTATTTACTGGCTTTCATGTTATCAATAAACTGATCGAATACGTATCTAGAATCGTGAGGACCAGGTGATGCTTCTGGGTGATACTGAACCGAAAATGCTTTCTGTCCTTTCACAGAAATTCCAGCAACCGTCTGATCATTTAGATGTTGATGTGTTAGTTCCACCTTATCGCTATTTTCAACTGATTCATTGGAAACTACAAATCCATGATTCTGGGATGTAATTTCACAAGATCCATTAACCAAGTTTTTAACTGGATGGTTAATACCTCTGTGTCCGAATCTCATTTTTTCGGTTTTAAGCCCAAGGCTTAATGCCAACAACTGATGTCCTAAACAAATACCAAAAAGTGGTTTTCCTGAAGCAAGCAACTTCGAAACCTCCTTAATCTCCTCGGGCATAGCACTGGGATCTCCAGGTCCATTTGAAAGCATTATTCCGTCATAATCCTTACTTAGAACTTCCTCTGCTTTTGTGCTGTATGGGTATACATCAACCTGACAGTTTCTTTCTACTAGACAACGAACAATATTCTTTTTCACCCCATAGTCCATTAATGCTACTTTAAATTCAGCATTGTCTGGCCCTTCGGTAAATTTCTCCTTACAAGAAACCTTAGAAGAAAGCTCCAGCCCCTCCATAGAAGGAGTGTTATTTAGGATTTCCTTTAGCTCGTCAATGGATTTACCATCCGATGAAATCACGGCATTCATGGCTCCAGATTTACGAATATGTCTTACCAAGGCGCGTGTATCTACATCGCAGATTCCAACCAGTTTGTTCTTTTTAAACTCTTCTTCCAAACTACCTGAAGCGGCAGGTCTACTAAAAGTTTGAGAGAACTTTTTACAAACCAGACCCGCAATTTTTATATCCTCGGATTCTATATCCTCGGAACTAACACCATAGTTTCCTATGTGTGCTGTTGCGGTTACCATAATTTGTCCAAAATAAGATGGGTCTGTAAAAATTTCTTGGTAGCCGGTCATACCTGTATTGAAACAGATTTCACCGCTGGTAGTACCAATATGCCCAGCTGGGTTTCCGTGGAAAACTGTTCCATCGGATAACAATAAAACTGCGTTAAATTCTTTCATAGCTTCTTATTAATACAAAAAAAGGGATACTGTTAGAACAATATCCCTTTTATATAAACTTATCTTAATGGTCGATTGTTAGTCGTTTTTAGCTTCTGCATCACCATTATCTGCTTCCTTATTTTCAGTAGACTCAGCAGCTTTAGAAGTAGCTTCTACATTTGTATCAGCAGCTTTCTTAGCTTTAGATCCTCTACGTGAACGCTTCTTACCAGCAGGCTTCTTATCAATTGAGTACAACTCGTTGTAGTCAACTAATTCGATCAAACACATTTCAGCGTTATCACCTTCACGGTTTCCAGTTTTAATGATACGAAGGTATCCTCCTGGACGCGTTGCAATTTTAGGAGCAATTTCTCTGAACAATTCAGTAACTGCTTCTTTATTTTTAAGGTAAGAAAATACGGTTCTTCTCGAGTGAGTAGTATCTTCTTTAGCTTTTGTCAAAATAGGTTCTGCATATTGACGTAAAGCTTTCGCTTTAGCAACTGTGGTAACTAATCTTTTATGCTCGATTAAAGATACCGCCATGTTCGCCAACATCGCTTTTCTATGACCGGTTTTACGACCTAAGTGATTAAATTTCTTCCCGTGTCTCATCGCGCTCTCCTAATTATTCCTTGTCCAATTTGTATTTACTGACATTCATTCCAAAATTCAATCCTTTAGACTCAACAAGGTCTTCAAGCTCGGTAAGAGATTTCTTTCCGAAGTTTCTGAATTTCAGAAGGTCGTTTCTATTGTATGAAACCAAGTCACCTAGAGTTTCAATATCTGCAGCCTTTAAACAATTTAAAGCTCTAACAGATAGATCCATATCCACAAGCTTAGTTTTAAGCAACTGACGCATGTGAAGTGAAGACTCATCGAATTCTTCAGTTTCTGTTTTCTCTGGTTCTTCAAGTGTAATTTTCTCGTCAGAGAAAAGCATGAAGTGGTGGATCAAAATCTTAGCTGCCTCTTGAAGTGCATTTTTAGGATTGATTGATCCATCGGTAATCAATTCGATGTTCAGTTTTTCGTAATCCGTTTTCTGCTCTACCCTGTAGTTTTCAATGTTGTATTTAACATTTCTGATAGGGGTAAAGATAGAATCGATAAAAATGGTTCCAATAGGAGCATTTTCAATATGATTCTCTTCAGAAGGACGGTAACCTCTTCCTTTTCCGATGGTAACCTCCATGGTAAGCTTAACGCCTTTGTCCATGTTGCAGATCACTAGATCTGGGTTTAACACCTGGAAAGCCGAAGTATTTTTTCCAATATCACCGGCGGTGAATTGATCTTGTCCAGATACGGTAAAACTTAAAGTCTCATTGTCAGTCGATTCAATCTGACGTTTAAATCTAACTTGCTTTAGATTTAGGACTATTTCAGTAACATCTTCAACTACACCTTTTATAGTGCTGAACTCGTGTTCAACACCTTCGATACGGAAAGATGTAATGGCAAAGCCCTCAAGAGAAGAAAGTAAAATCCTTCTCAGTGCATTACCAATGGTAATTCCATAACCTGGTTCAAGGGGTCTAAACTCGAACTGACCGTGAAAGTCATCCGACTGAATCATGATTACCTTGTCAGGCTTTTGGAAATCTAGAATTGCCATAGTTTTGGTAAATGTTTTATTATTTAGAGTAAAGCTCGACGATTAGTTGTTCTTTAATGTTCTCAGGAATTTGTGTACGCTCAGGCATTTGAACGAAAGTTCCTGTCATAGAATCATTATCCCAAACTAACCAGTCGTAGTTTTTACGACCACTTGTCAAGCTATTTGTAATAACCTCAAGAGATTTTGAGCGCTCACGCACAGAAATCTTATCTCCAGGCTTTAATTGGTAACTAGGAATGTTTACAACATCACCGTTAACCGTAATATGTCTGTGTGTAACCAGCTGACGAGCTCCTCTTCTAGTAGAAGCGATCCCTAATCTAAACACAGTATTATCTAATCTACTTTCACACATTCCTAAAAGCACCTCACCAGTAATACCTTTACTAGCAGAAGCTTTCTTAAACATGTTAGAGAATTGTCTCTCTAGGATACCGTAGGTATATTTAGCTTTTTGCTTTTCCTGTAATTGGATAGCATATTCAGACTGCTTAGAACGTCTTTTGTTTGGTCCGTGAAATCCAGGAGGGTAATTCTTACGCTCTAGGGCTTTATCAGGTCCAAAGATGGCCTCTCTAAATCTTCTCGCTACTTTCGATTTTGGTCCTCTATATCTTGCCATAATAATTTCTCTTAGCTAGTGCTTGATTATACTCTTCTTCTTTTAGGAGGACGACATCCGTTATGAGGTATAGGAGTAATATCTACTATTTCTGTTACCTCAATTCCTGAATTGTGAATAGATCTGATCGCAGATTCTCTTCCTCCACCTGGTCCTTTAACGAAAACCTTTACTCTTCTAAGACCATTTTCGTAAGCTTCCTTTGCACAATCTTCTGCCGCAACCTGCGCTGCGAAAGGAGTGTTTTTCTTAGAACCTCTAAAGCCCATTTTACCGGCACTACTCCAAGAAATCACCTGTCCCTCGCTGTTACAAAGCGAGATGATAATATTGTTGAATGTAGAAGAAATGTGAGCCTGACCAGCAGCCTCTACTTTTACTTTCTTCTTCTTTTTGGTGTTCGTTTTTGCCATAACCTCAAAAATTATCTATCCCCTCTTATTTAGTTGCCTTCTTCTTGTTAGCAACAGTCTTACGTTTACCCTTACGAGTTCTTGAGTTGTTCTTAGTACGCTGTCCTCTTAACGGTAGGCCAACTCTATGACGGATTCCACGGTAACAACCGATGTCCATAAGACGCTTAATGTTAAGCTGAACCTCTGAACGCAAGGCACCTTCCACTTTGAAATTTTCGTTCAAAGCACCTCTAATGCTGGCTAGTTGGTCATCGTTCCAATCCTGAACTTTAATATTGTAATCAACCCCGGCTAACTCTAGAATTTTACGTGCTCTGCTACGTCCAATCCCGTAAATGTAGGTTAGCCCAATCTCTCCCCTCTTATTCTTTGGAAGATCTATACCTGCGATTCTTGCCATACTACTTTATGTCTTTTAACCTTGTCTTTGTTTAAACTTAGGGTTCTTTTTGTTGATTACATACAACTTACCCTTTCTTCTCACGATCTTGCATTCTGCAGACCTCTTCTTCAAAGAAGCTCTCACTTTCATAACTTCCTATTTATATCTGTATGTTATACGCCCCTTTGATAAATCATAAGGAGACATTTCTACTTTTACTCTATCACCAGGTAGGATCTTGATGTAATTCATCCTCATCTTCCCTGAAATGTGGGCTACTAATACGTGCCCATTCTCTAACTCTACTTTGAACATTGCATTGGACAATGCCTCTACAATTGTTCCGTCTTGCTCTATGGATGATTGTTTCGCCATAAACCTAATTAACTAGCCATCCCAAAGGCTGGATTTTTACCTGCAATTTTTCCAGTTTTCATTAATCCATCATAGTGACGGCTTAACAAATGACTCTCAATCTGTTGTAGGGTATCTAATACCACCCCTACCATAATAAGAAGTGATGTACCTCCAAAGAAGATTGAAAATTGCTGCTTTACTCCAAACAACATTGCAATGGCCGGCAAAATTGCAATAAAAGCTAGAAATATGGAACCCGGAAGTGTTAATTTCGATAACATATTATCCAAATAGTCCGCCGTACTCTTACCCGGCTTCACTCCAGGAATGAATCCTCCATTCCTTTTCATATCATCAGCCATCTGCGTTGGATTAACCATAATCGCAGTATAGAAGTATGTGAAAAGAATAATCATAGTGGCAAAAAGAAGGTTGTACCAGAATCCACCGAAGTTGGCTAATTCCACTAAAATCCCGCTTTGAGTTCCTGTTGCTTGCGCTATGTAAAGAGGTACGAACATGATCGCCTGAGCGAAAATGATAGGCATTACACCACTAGAATTTACTTTTAGTGGGATGTATTGTCTAGCACCACTTACTGCACGTGTACCACCACCTGCCATTTTACGAGCATATTGAACTGGAATTTTTCTAGTTCCCTGAATGATCATAATGGTCATGGCGATTACAAGCAATAGAGCTACTATCTCCACAATGAAAATTACAAGTCCACCGTTATCAACTCTAGCAACCAATTCTTGGAAAAACGCAAAAGGAAGGCTAGAAATAATTCCTATCATAATTAATAGGGAGATACCATTTCCAATTCCTTTGTCAGTAATTCTTTCTCCTAACCACATTACGAATAAACATCCAGTAGTAAGAAGGATCACTGCAGTAGTTAACCAGAAAGCTGATTGAGGTCTAGCCGCGGGATCGATAGTTGTAAAGATGTAACTTGGAGCTTGAAGTACACAAATGATAATGGTTAAGAATCTAGTGTACTGATTTAGCTTTTTGCGACCACTTTCACCCTCTTTTTGCATTTTCTGAATAGGAGGAATAGCTATACCGGCTAACTGCATAATAATAGATGCAGAAATGTATGGCATAATTCCCAATGCAAAAATTGATGCCCTAGAGAAGGCACCACCAGTAAACATACTAAGTAAATCAGCAATACCACCCCCGCTTGCGCTGGAGGTAGAAGCTAAAACATCGGAGTTTACCCCAGGTATTACAACATATGAACCGATTCTAAAAATCAGTAGTAAGCCAAGAGTGGTAAGGATTCTATTCCTTAGCTCCTCAATGCTCCAAATGTTCTTTATGGTCTCAATAAAGTTCTTCATCTATAGAAGCTTAAATGGTGCTTACAGAGCCACCATTTTTTTCAATAATTTCTTTAGCGGATGCAGAAACTGCATGACAAGTAACGGTTAACTTTTTAGAAAGCTCTCCACCACCTAGTACTTTAACTCTTTCTTTTCCAGAAACTAAACCTAGTTCTACAAAAACCTCAGGAGTAAACTCCTCAATTCCTTTAGCCTCAGAAATAGTTTGCAGGGTAGAAACGTTAATTCCTTTGTATGCAATTCTGTTTAAGTTCTTAAATCCGAACTTAGGTACTCTTCTTTGAAGAGGCATTTGACCACCTTCAAATCCAATTTTTCTAGAGTAACCAGAACGAGATTTTGCTCCCTTGTGTCCTCTTGTAGAGGTTCCACCTTTACCCGAACCAGAACCTCTTCCTTTACGGGTATTATTTTTAACTGATCCCTTTGCAGGGCTTAAGCTATTTAAGTTCATCTCTAACCTCCGTTATTTTACTTCAGTAACTTCTACTAGGTGCTTCACCTTGTTCACCATTCCAAGAATAGCTGGTGTAGCATCCTTTTCAACAGATCTATTTAACTTCTTAAGACCAAGAGCTACTAGCGTTCTTTT
Source organism: Luteibaculum oceani (assembly GCF_007995015.1). Classification (NCBI taxonomy): domain Bacteria; kingdom Pseudomonadati; phylum Bacteroidota; class Flavobacteriia; order Flavobacteriales; family Luteibaculaceae; genus Luteibaculum; species Luteibaculum oceani. Next base: position 119,400 of record NZ_VORB01000007.1, on the reverse strand, counting down.
TTGGTCCTGAGGACGATCTATACTACTCTTTACTTGCTTAATAACAATCTTTCCCATGATCTTATCCTTTAAAAACGTTATCTAAAGAAACACCTCTTTCAGCAGCAATAGATCCTGCATCTCTTAAAGACGCAAGTGCATCCATTGTAGCCTTAACCACGTTATGTGGGTTAGCAGATCCAAGGCATTTTGCAAGTACGTCTGTTACACCAACAGATTCTAATACTGCACGCATTGCACCACCAGCAATAACTCCGGTACCGTGTGCAGCAGGCTTAATTAACACTCTTGCACCACCGAATTTACCTTTTTGGCTATGTGGAATAGTACCGTTCTTTAAAGGAACTTCGATTAAGTTTTTCTTAGCGTCTTCGATACCCTTGCTAATTGCTTCGGTTACTTCCTTAGCTTTTCCAAGACCATGTCCAACAATTCCGTTTTCATCTCCTACAACAACAATTGCAGAGAAGCTAAACGTACGTCCACCTTTAGTTACTTTAGTAACACGGTTGATACCAACCAGGCGATCCTTTAATTCAATATCTGTAGCTCTAACTTTTTTCATGCGATAAATGAGCTTAAAATTCTAATCCTTCAGATCTTGCAGCATCAGCTAGAGCCTTTACTCTACCATGGTACAAGTATCCATTTCTATCAAATACAACTTTAGAAATCCCTTTACCTTTTCCAAGCTCAGCTATTGCTTTACCAACAATCTCTGCTTGCTCTTTCTTAGGCTTATTTTGAGCTTCTTCTATTTTTAAAGAAGATGCTGATCCTAAAGTCACTCCCTCTACATCGTTAATTAACTGTGCGTAGATCTGCTTATTAGATCTAAAAACACTTAATCTTGGACGCTCTGCAGTACCCGTAATGTGTTTTCTCACACGAGCCTTCAACTTTCTTCTCCTCTCTTGCTTGTTAAACGCCATGACTATTATTTTTTAGCAGCCGACTTACCAGCTTTTCTTCTAATCTCTTCACCAACAAACTTCACACCTTTTCCTTTGTAAGGTTCTGGTGCTCTTAGAGAACGGATTTTAGCACAAACCTGACCTAACAATTGCTTATCATGAGATGATAGCGCAATAATTGGGTTTTTACCTTTCTCTGCAGTAACCTCTACTTTAACTTCAGATGGAAGGTACATTGCAATAGCATGCGAAAAACCAAGAGCTAATTCAAGAACATTACCTTTCATAGCAGCACGGTATCCTACCCCTACTAATTCAAGTTTTTTCTCGTATCCCTTGGTTACTCCTTCTACCATATTGTTGATCAAAGCACGATAAAGACCGTGTTTTGCTTTATGTGGCTTTGCTTCTGAAGGTCTTGTTACGATAATCTCACCCTCCTTAACTTCTACACCAATAGCTGGATCAACTGTTTCAGTTAATTCTCCTTTGGGTCCCTTTACGGTAACCACATTTTTATCGGAGATCTTAACATCTACTCCAGATTCTATTTTGATAGGTGCCTTTCCAATTCTAGACATGACCTCTAAATATTATTAATGGATGTAACAAATTACTTCACCACCTACATTCTCTTTTCTAGCCTCTTTATCGGTCATTACACCTTTAGAAGTAGATAGGATGGCGATACCTAAACCGTTTAATACTCTAGGAAGATTTTCTGCACCAGCATACTTTCTTAAACCTGGAGTACTTATTCTTTTAAGCTCTCTTATTACAGATTTCTTGGTATTTCGGTCGTATTTAAGAGCGATCTTAATTACACCTTGTTTACCATCATCCTCGAATTTATAACTCAGGATATAACCTTTATCAAATAAAATACGAGTAATGTCTCTTTTCAAGTTCGAACCGGGAATTTCAACTACTTTTTTCCCTGCCATTGCGGCATTTCTGATTCGAGTTAAATAATCAGCTATTGGATCACTAAACATCTTCTTGTCCTCCTATTATTTACCAGCTTGATTTTTTAACTCCAGGAATAAGACCTTGTACGGCCATTTCTCTGAAAGTTACCCTGCTAATTCCAAATTGACGCATATACCCTCTAGGTCTTCCAGTTAGCTTACAACGATTGTGTAAACGAACACGAGAAGAGTTTTTAGGAAGCTTTTGTAGCTCATCCCAATCTCCAGCTGCTTTAAGAGCTGCTCTTTTCTCGGCATACTTCTCTACCAATCTCTCTCTCTTGCGCTCACGCGCTTTCATTGATTCTTTTGCCATGCTAACTATTTTTTAACAAAGGGGAATCCGAATTTCTCCAACAACGCTTTCGCTTCTGCATCCGTTTGAGCTGAAGTCACGAAAGTGATGTCCATTCCGTTAATATGCTTTACTTTCTCAATATCGATTTCTGGGAAAATGATTTGCTCTTTAATTCCCATGTTGAAGTTTCCTCTACCATCAAAACCTTTTGGGCTTACCCCTCTAAAGTCTCTGGTTCTTGGAAGTGCAATCGAAATCAATCTATCAAGGAATTCGTACATTTTCTCACCACGTAAGGTTACCATCGCACCGATAGGCATTCCTTTACGAAGTTTAAAGTTAGATACGTCCTTTTTAGATTTCGTGGCAACTGGTTTTTGACCAGTGATTAAAGCCATTTCTTCTAATGCGCTATCAACAATTCTTTTATCAGCTACTGCTTTACCTAAACCTTGAGATAAAATGATCTTTTCAAGGCGAGGAACCTGCATAGGTGACTTGTACTTAAACTCGTCTTGTAGCGCAGGAACAACCTCCTCGGTATATGTTTTCTTTAAACGTGGTTGTGAGCTCATCTTACTTTAAAACCTCTTTAGATTTCACACCAATTCGCACTTTCTTGCCATCTTCTACCTTCACTGCAGTGCGTTGTGCAGTTCCGCCCACTATAACCATAAGGTTAGAAATGTGGATTCCGGCCTCTTTTTTCTCTATTCCTCCTTGAGGGTTAGTTGCGCTTGGCTTAACATGCTTAGAAATCATGTTCACACCTTCTACGATAGCACGTTCTTTTACGCGATCTATCGACATCACCTTCCCTTCTTCTCCTTTGTGGTTACCAGCGATAACTTTCACTTGGTCACCAACTTTGATATGTAGTTTCTTCTGCATGATCTACAATTTTTTAAAGTACCTCAGGGGCTAGTGAAACAATCTTAGTGAACTGCTTTTCACGTAATTCACGAGCAACTGGCCCAAAAATACGAGTACCTCTCATTTCGTCTGCGTTGTTTAGAAGTACTACTGCGTTATCATCGAATCTGATGTAAGAACCATCAGCTCTTCTAACTTCTTTACGAGTACGTACAACAACTGCTTTAGAAACAATTCCCTTCTTAGCGTTACCAGAAGGCATTGCATCTTTTACTGATACAACTATTTTATCTCCAACAGAGGCATATCTACGTTTTGTTCCACCCAATACACGGATACACAAAACCTCTTTTGCTCCACTGTTGTCCGCCACTTTTAATCTACTCTCCTGTTGAATCATGGCTTATTATTTAGCTCTTTCAAGAATTTCTACCACTCTCCAGCACTTATTTTTACTAAGTGGTCTGGTCTCCATTATTCTTACAGTATCCCCTGGATGAGAATCCTGCTTTTCATCGTGAGCAAAAAATTTGGAAGTTTTCTTTACGAACTTTCCATATTTTGGGTGCTTTACTTTACGTTCTACAGCAACAACAATGGTTTTATCCATTTTATCACTTACAACAACACCGATTCGCTCTTTTCTTAAGTTTCTTTCCATTGCGTAAACTATTGAGCTGCTAATTCTCTTCTTCTTAAATCCGTCTTAAGCCTAGCGATATCTCTACGCTTTGCTCTAAGTTGTATAGGGTTTTCAAGTTCAGCTACCGCATGGGTTAACTCTAACTTGTTTAACTCCTCTTGAGCTACGGAAATTTTATCCTTCAACTCATCTAACGACAACTCTCTTATCTCTGCAGCTTTCATATTTATTCAGAATAATCGTTTCTAATTACCATTTTACATTTCACCGGTAACTTCTGTGCTGCAAGACGCATTGCCTCTGTAGCAATTGCCAAAGGCACACCGTCTGCTTCGAACATAATTCTACCAGCTTTTACTACGGCTACCCAATGGCTAGGAGCACCCTTACCTTTACCCATCCTTACCTCTAGAGGCTTAGCAGTAACAGGTTTATCGGGAAATATTCTAATCCAAACTTTTCCTTCACGTTTCATGTAACGAGTAACCGCAATACGCGCTGCCTCTATCTGACGTGAAGTAATCCATCCACTCTCTAAAGCTTTCAAGCCAAAAGATCCGAAGGCAATTTGGGTTCCTCTCCCAGCATTACCTTTCATTCTTCCCTTAAACTGCTTTCTAAACTTTGTTCTTTTTGGCTGTAACATCTTAAATCAGTTTGCTGATTTTACTTCTTTTTCTTACGTCCACCGAATCTTCCTGATTTCTGCTGCTTTTGAGCTGGAAGTGGAGACAAATCTCTTTTACCGTATACTTCACCTTTACAGATCCATACTTTAATACCAATTCTACCGTAAGTAGTATGTGCTTCTGCTAAAGCATAATCGATATCAGCACGGAAAGTATGCAATGGAATACGACCGTCTTTAAAGTGCTCTGTACGAGCCATTTCAGCACCATTTAAACGTCCTGAAATAGTAACTTTAATTCCTTCTGCACCCATTCTCATGGTTGAAGCCACAGACATTTTGATAGCTCTTCTGAAAGAAATTCTTCCTTCGATCTGACGAGCAATTCCAGCTGCAACAAGACTTGCATCAAGTTCTGGACGCTTTATCTCAAAGATGTTAATTTGAACTTCTTTACCAGTAAGTTTCTTTAACTCTTCTTTTAGTTTCTCAACCTCAGTACCACCTTTACCGATGATAATTCCAGGTCTTGAAGACTGAATAGTTACAGTTACTAGCTTAAGTGTACGCTCGATAATTATACGGGCGATACCTGCCTTTGAAAGACGCGCGTTAAGATATCTTCTGATCTTATCGTCTTCTACGATTTTCTCCCCGTAGTTCTTCCCTCCAAACCAGTTAGAGTCCCATCCTTTGATGAAACCTAATCTATTTCCAATCGGGTTAGTCTTCTGTCCCATAATCTTATTTTGCTGCGCTGTCTATAACTAAGGTTACGTGATTCGAACGTTTGCGAATTCTGTGTGCTCTTCCTTGAGGAGCAGGCTGAATACGCTTTAAAATTCTAGCACTATCCACAGAAACTTCTTTTACATATAGAGCAGCCTCTTCAGGACGCTGACCAGAGTTTTTACTCTCCCAGTTCGCCATTGCTGAACGAAGCAATTTCTCCATATTCTTGGCTGCAGATTGAGAACTATTCTCTAATACAGCCATAGCTTTAAATACTTCAAGTCCGCGGATATTGTCTGCTACCAACCTCATTTTACGAGGTGAAGTAGGACAATTATTAAGTTTCGCAAAGGATACTGCCTTCTTCTCCTCTTTTATCTTTTCCGCACGTAATTTCTTTCTAGATCCCATGATAGAGCTTTATTAGCGCTTTCCTTTATCCTTTTTATTTCCTCCGTGACCTCTATAAGTTCTCGTTGGAGAGAATTCTCCTAACTTATGGCCAACCATGTTCTCGGTTACATAAACTGGAATGAATTTATTCCCGTTGTGTACCGCGAAGGTGAATCCAACAAAATCCGGGGTAATTGTAGTAGCTCTAGACCATGTTTTGATAACGCTTTTGTTACCTGACTCTAATGCCTTGTCTACTTTCTGTGCCAATTTGTAATGGACAAATGGTGGCTTTTTTAACGATCTACTCATTCCTCCCTACTATTTTTTTCTACCTTCAATAATGTACTTAGAACTCTTATTCTTCGGCTTTCTAGTTTTGTAACCTTTAGCCGGAAGACCTTTTCTTGATCTTGGGTGACCTCCAGACGAGCGTCCTTCACCACCACCCATTGGGTGATCAACTGGGTTCATAACAACACCACGTACACGTGGTCTTCTACCCAACCATCTGCTTCTACCAGCTTTACCGCTACGGATAAGCATGTAATCTGGGTTGGATACTGAACCTATGGTAGCCATACAAGTAACTAGTATCATTCTAGTTTCACCTGATGGCATTTTGATAATTGCATATTTCCCGTCTCTTGCGTTAAGCTGAGCGTAAGATCCAGCACTACGCGCAATAGATCCACCTTTACCAGGATGCAATTCAATATTGTGAATAATTGTACCTAATGGAATATCAGATAGGTACATAGTGTTTCCGATTTCAGGAGTAGCTTCTTTACCACTAATGATTGTTTGCCCAACCTCTAAACCTTGAGGAGCAACAATATATCTCTTCTCACCATCAGCATAAACTACTAATGCGATACGAGCTGTACGATTTGGATCGTACTCAATGGTCTTAACGGTAGCTGGTATTCCCTGCTTATCGCGTTTGAAATCAATAATTCTGTAGCGCTGCTTGTGCCCACCACCTAGGTAACGCATAGTCATGCGCCCCTGGTTATTTCTACCTCCAGATTTTTTAATCGGAGCTAAAAGCGACTTTTCTGGCTTGTCCGTAGTTACGGTCTCAAATCCAGAAACCAAGCGGTGACGCTGTCCAGGAGTTATTGGTTTTAATTTTCTAACTGCCATAACAATTCTCTCTCTTTACCTTTAATTAAATATTGGCATATAGATCTATCGTATCCCCTGCAGCAACATAAACAACCGCTTTCTTGAAGTGGTTAGTACGTCCAACTGAGTAAGAGCTGCGAGTCATACGAACTTTTCTTTTCCCCATCACATTTACAGTGTTAACCTTATTAACAGTTACACCGTAAGTCTTCTCTACAGCCTTTTTAACCTCAATTTTATTCGCCTTACGATCTACTAGAAAAACAAACGCGTTGTTATTTTCTGCCTGATCAGACGTTTTTTCGGTTAAAAGTGGCTTTATTAATATCTGGCCCATCAGTTCTTACTTTTTACCCAATTCGTTAATTTGAGAAACTGAACTCTCTACAAAAACGATATTATTGAAATTCAAAATATCGTAAGTGTTTAATTCTGAGATAGTTACAACCTTAGCTCCCTTCAAATTTCGGGACGACAAATATAGTGCTTTATTGTAATCTACTAAAACAAAAAGCGTTTTTTTGTCGCTAAGGTTAAGCTTACCAAGGATTTCGTTAAAGCTTTTGGTTTTAGGTGCCTCAAAATTAAAGTCTTCAACTACAGTAATTGCTTGGTCTTTCGCCTTGTATGAAAGGGCAGAAATCTTAGCTAATTTCTTAGTCTTTTTGTTAACCTTAATTCCGTAATCTCTAGGAGTTGGACCAAATACACGACCACCACCAACAAATAATGGAGATCTCATTGATCCGGCACGAGCTCCACCCGTTCCTTTTTGTCTCTTTAATTTTTTGGTTGTACGGCTAATTTCGGCTCTTTGTTTAGCCTTAGCTGTACCTTGACGACCATTAGCAAGGATACCCTTAACATCTAGGTAAATTGCATGATCATTTGGCTCTATTCCGAATACGCTTTCAGAAAGATCAACTTTCTTACCAGTATCCTCGCCCTTTATATTTAATACAGAAATATCCATCCTACTTGTAGATTTTAACTATCGCCCCCTTAGGTCCAGGGATTGAACCTTTTATCACCAACAAATTTCTGTCTTCAATTACTTTAAGTACCTGAAGGTTCTCTATAGTAACTTGAGAGTTACCAGTTTGTCCCGCCATACGGGTACCTTTGAATACTCTTGAAGGAGTAGCACAAGCACCAATAGCACCGGGTGCTCTTAGTCTATTGTGCTGACCATGGGTTTGTCCACCAACCCCGGCAAAACCGTGGCGTTTTACAACCCCCTGAAATCCTTTTCCTTTAGAGATCGAAGTTACATCTACGAAATCTCCTTCTTCAAAAAGATCAACAACACTGATAGTCTCACCTTCGTTCTTTTCAAGAGAAAAATCTCTGAACTCTGCTAACTTAGCTTTTGGTGTAACTCCCGTTTTCTTGAAGTGACCATTAAGTGCTGCTGGTGTGTGCTTCTCTTTTTTCTCTCCGAAGCCCAACTGTAGCGCAGAATAGCCATCTCTCTCAACGGTTTTAACTTGTGTAACTACACAAGGACCAGCTTCTACAAGCGTGCATGGAAGGTTTTTACCATCGGCACTATATAGGCTAGTCATACCTATCTTCTTACCTATTAACCCTGACATTGTTTTCTTTTTTGGGTGTATTAAACTTTAATCTCTACCTCTACTCCAGAAGGAAGCTCTAATCTCATTAGAGCATCAACTGTTTTAGATGATGAAGAATATATATCTAACAATCTTTTGTGTGCATTTAGCTCGAATTGCTCACGAGACTTTTTGTTTACGTGAGGTGAACGAAGCACAGTGTAGATGTTTTTGTGAGTTGGTAACGGAATCGGCCCACTCACCACAGCTCCGGTAGTTTTTACCGTTTTTACGATTTTCTCAGCAGACTTATCTACCAAGTTGTGATCGTAACTTTTAAGCTTAATTCTAATCTTCTGACTCATATCCTAATCGCCTGATTACGCGTTAACTTTTCCTTTTGACTTTGCGATTACTTCCTCAGCAATGTTACCTGGAGCTTCCTCGAAGTGAGAGAATTCCATTGTTGATGTAGCTCTACCCGAAGAAATGGTTCTCAACGCTGTTACATAACCGAACATTTCTGATAACGGAACTTTAGCCTTGATTACTTTAGATCCAGAACGGTCTCCCATTCCTTCCATTACACCTCTTCTTCTGTTAAGGTCACCAACGATATCACCCATATTCTCTTCTGGAGTTAGCACCTCTAATTTCATAATAGGCTCTAGAAGTACTGGGTTAGCCTTTGGAAGGGCCGCACGGTATGCCATTTTAGCAGCAACCTCGAAAGATAATTGGTCAGAATCCACAGGGTGGAAAGAACCGTCCTTCAACGTTACCTTTAATGAATCAACTGGGTATCCAGCTAAAACACCGTTTTTCATAGCTTCCTTAAATCCTTTCTCAATAGAAGGAACAAATTCTTTAGGTACGTTACCACCCTTAATTAGGTTGATAAACTCTAAACCTGGTTTCTCTGCATCTGCTGGCTCAATAGTAACTGCGATATCTGCGAACTTACCACGACCACCAGTTTGCTTTTTGTATACCTCTCTATGATCAACCGACCCTTTAATTGTTTCCTTGTAAGAAACCTGTGGAGCACCTTGGTTAACCTCAACCTTAAACTCACGCTTAAGACGGTCACAAATAATATCCAGGTGAAGCTCTCCCATTCCACTGATTACAGTTTGACCTGTTTCTTCGTCAGTATGAACTTGGAAAGTTGGATCCTCCTCTGCTAATTTACCTAGAGCAATTCCAAGCTTATCTACGTCTGCTTGTGCCTTAGGCTCAATGGCTAATCCAATTACTGGATCTGGGAAGTCCATAGACTCAAGAACAATAGGGTGCTTTTCAGCACATAAAGTATCTCCAGTCTTAATATCTTTAAATCCAACTAATGCACCAATATCTCCTGCTTGAAGCGCGTCGATTTGGTTTTGCTTGTTAGCATGCATTTGGAAGATTCTAGAAATACGCTCTTTCTTACCTGTTCTAGTATTAAGAACATAAGAACCAGAGTCTAGCTTACCACTATAAGCTCTGGTGAAACAAAGACGACCTACGAATGGGTCAGTAGCGATTTTAAATGCAAGAGCAGCAAAAGGCTCATCAACATCTGGTCTACGCTTTTCTTCTGCGTCTGTATCGGGGTTAGTTCCGGTAATAGCTTCAACATCTAGTGGAGATGGAAGGATTTCCATTACCATATCAAGCATTGCCTGAACACCCTTGTTCTTAAATGCAGAACCACACATCATTGGAACAACTTTTCCTCCGATAGTAGCTTCTCTTAAAGCATCAAGAATTTCTCTTTCAGTAAGAGATTCTGGATCTTCGAAGTATTTCTCCATCAAGGTATCGTTAAATTCAGCAACAGCCTCAAGAAGTTGCTCACGATACATTGTAGCTTCGTCAATAATATCTGCTGGGATTTCGATTTCCTCGAAAGTCATTCCCATATCTTCCTCGTTCCAGGTGATTCCACGGAAGTTGATTAGATCAACAACTCCTCTAAAATCAGCTTCAGACCCAATAGGAATTTGAAGTGGAAGCGCGTGGCTACCTAACATCTCCTTAACTTGCTTACACACATTAAGGAAATCTGCTCCTTGACGGTCCATTTTGTTAACGAAACCAATTCTAGGAACATTATAGTTATTTGCAAGTCTCCAGTTAGTTTCAGACTGAGGCTCAACACCATCAACCGCACTAAATAAGAAAACTAACCCATCAAGAACACGTAATGAACGGTTTACCTCCACGGTAAAATCCACGTGACCTGGGGTGTCAATAATGTTAATGTGATAATTCTGATCGCGGTATTTCCAGTTCAGAGTAGTAGCTGCAGAGGTAATGGTAATACCACGCTCTTGCTCCTGCTCCATCCAGTCCATAGTAGCGGCACCATCGTGAACTTCACCGATCTTGTGACTCACACCACCATAATAAAGAATACGCTCGGTAGTTGTTGTTTTACCCGCATCAATATGCGCTGCAATACCGATGTTTCTTGTAAATTTTAAATCTCTTTTTGCCATGACAATTATCCGGATATCCTAATTAGAATCTAAAGTGAGAGAATGCTCTGTTAGCCTCAGCCATACGGTGAGTTTCTTCTTTCTTCTTAAATGCTGCACCTTCCCCTTTAGAACCGGCAATGATCTCAGCAGCTAACTTAGAACTCATAGCTTTTTCGTTACGCTTTCTAGCGTAGCTAATAAGCCATTTCATTCCCATAGATATTTTTCTATCCTCGCGAATAGGCTGTGGTATCTGAAAGGTTGAACCACCAACACGTCTACTCTTTACTTCAACAGCTGGAGTTACATTTTCTAAGGCTTTTTTCCACACCTCTAAACCATCCTCATTCGTCTTCTCTGCAACTATATCAATTGCATCGTAAAAGATTTTAAAGGACACGCTCTTCTTACCGTCCAACATTAAGTTGTTTACAAACTTGGTAACCAGAACCTCGTTAAACTTAGGATCTGGAAGCGTTTCTACTCTTTTGGCCTTTTTCCTTCTCATTCTGACTCAGATAATATTATTTTTTGTCTTTTGGACGCTTAGCTCCATACTTAGATCTACGCTGAGTTCTTCCTTCTACACCGGCAGTGTCTAATGCACCACGTACGATGTGATATCTAACCCCAGGTAAGTCCTTTACCCTACCACCGCGCACCAATACAATTGAGTGCTCTTGCAGGTTATGTCCTTCACCTCCGATGTATGCGTTAACCTCTTTACCATTAGTTAACCTAACCCTTGCAACTTTACGCATTGCTGAGTTTGGTTTCTTTGGTGTTGTGGTATATACACGCGTACATACTCCTCTTCTCTGCGGACATGAATCTAGAGCAGCTGATTTGCTCATCTTAACTTTGTCCGTTCTACCTTTTCTTACTAACTGCTGAATAGTAGGCATATTATGCTTCTTTCGTGTCTAATTTCTTCTATTTCGCAAAAATAGGGGTGCAAATGTAGGGCTTTATTTTTACTAAACAACTAGAGAAAATATTTTTTTCATCAACTTTTCTTTTTTTCCACGTTCGCACTGTTAATTTCGTCTACTTGCCTCTAGTCCAATCCGTTATTAAAGCTGTATTTTTGCAGCAGAATAAGAAAAATGCAATCAGATATACTCACAGGGTTAAACCCCGCTCAACGTCAAGCAGTAGAACAAACCAACGGCGCTTTAATGGTAATTGCAGGTGCAGGATCGGGTAAAACCAGAGTGCTCACCTACCGTATCGCCTACCTTATCCAACAAGGAATTGACCCCTTTAATATCCTGGCTTTAACATTTACCAATAAAGCTGCAAAGGAAATGAAAGAAAGGATAGCACTTATCGTTGGTCAAGAAAATGCTCGAAACATATGGATGGGAACCTTCCACTCGGTTTTCGCGAAAATTCTCCGCTTTGAAGCCGAAAAGATAAATTACCCAAGCAACTTTACAATTTATGACAGTGCCGACTCTAAGAGTCTCCTCAATACTATCATAAAGGAACTTCAGCTAGACGACAAAGTATACAAGGTGAGTATAGTGCAGTCTAGAATAAGCGGGGCTAAAAACAACCTAATTTCACCAAAGCAATACTTAGAAAATGTAGATATACAAGCCGATGACAGAGCGGCGGGAAGACCAAAATTAGGCGCCATCTACCAAGAATACTGGCAACGTTGCTTTAAGGCTGGCGCCATGGACTTTGACGACCTCCTTTTCAAAACCAACATTCTCCTTCGTGATTTCCCCGAAACGCTATTAAAATACCAAGATCGGTTTAGATACATTTTAGTAGATGAGTACCAGGATACCAACCACGCTCAATACCTTATTGTAAAGAAATTAGCAGCCCGCTTTCAAAATCTATGTGTAGTTGGTGACGACGCTCAAAGTATTTACGCCTTTCGTGGTGCCAACATCCAAAATATATTAAACTTCCGAAAAGACTATCCCGATTATTCCCTTATAAAACTAGAGCAAAACTACCGCTCAACCCAAACGATAGTTAATGCGGCGAATAGTGTTATTTCCAATAACCGAGACCAGATAAAAAAGGAAGTTTGGACGGAAAACGACCAGGGAGATCGCATAAAAATATTTAAAGCGAATTCGGACAACGAAGAGGGTATGTTTGTTGCCCAAAGTATTTTCGAATTACAACACCAGCACCACTCCACTTTCAATGATTTTGCAATTCTATATAGAACTAACGCACAATCAAGAGCTTTGGAAGAGGCGCTTAGAAAAATTAATATACCGTATAAAATTTACGGTGGACTTTCCTTTTATCAACGAAAGGAAATAAAGGATCTACTTGCTTATTTCAGACTCACTTCTAATCCCAACGACGAAGAAGCCTTTAAGCGAATAATAAACTACCCGGCACGTGGTATAGGGAAAACCACAATGGATAAATTGACCCTTGCTGCCAACGAAAATGACACCAGTCTTTGGGAGGTTGCAAATTCTCCTGGGCAATACAACTGCAACATTAATGCAGGTACAAGGGCCAAAATAGAATCCTTTACCACCATGATAAAAAGTCTGCGCTCTGAACTCCATAAGGAGGACGCCTACTTAATGGCAGAAAAAATTGCTAAGTCATCAGGTTTATTAAAGGAATTGTACAACGACAAAACACCAGAGGGCGTTGCGCGCTACGAAAACGTACAAGAACTATTAAACGGAATAAAAGAGTTTGCCGAGACCCAAAAAGAGCAAGATGCCGAGGCCGCTCCTAAATTAGAAGACTTTTTACTAGATGTTGCCCTGTTAACCGACGCGGATCAAGATAACGAAGATGAGGAACGCGTATCTTTAATGACTATTCACGCCTCTAAAGGGTTGGAATTTCCTTATATTTTTATCGTGGGGATGGAGGAAAACCTATTTCCTTCGCAGATGTCTGTCAACTCTAGAAGCGATTTAGAAGAGGAACGTCGACTTTTCTATGTTGCCATAACCAGAGCAAAGCAAAAGGCAACACTATCTTACGCCACAAGCCGTTTTAGATGGGGTAATTTAATTTACTCCGAACCAAGTAGATTTTTGGATGAATTAGATGATAAATATGTGGATTGGCCAGTACAAATGCAGCGCACTCAGGTAACTGAAAAACGAACTGGCGGAGCAATTTTCACCAAAAAGATCAATCCGCCTAAACCCAAAAATTTAAAGAAAATACCTCGCCCCTCTGCAGGAAATCCCGATCAAAGAGATTACGCAAATGTGGAGGATATTAGAATAGGAATACAGGTAGAACACGGAACTTTTGGCAAGGGAAAGGTTGTTGCCATAGACGGAGTAGAACCCAATTTAAAAGCTACGGTTTACTTCCCTGCAGTTGGACAAAAACAACTCCTATTGCGCTTTGCTAAATTAAGAGTGATTGGATAACACATTATCCGTATTATTGAAACCAGAATGGAACACCAATTAGAATATAACAGTCAACGCAATTACCTTATCATACCCGAGTATGGAAGACACATCCAGAAAATGGTGAAGTATTGCAGTGAAATTGAAGATAGAGTTGAGCGAAACAAGGTAGCCTTTGCCATTGTGGATGTTATGGGGCAATTGTTCCCACATTTAAGAGATGTAGAAGACTACAAGCATAAATTATGGGACCACTTATATATTATGTCCAATTTCGAATTGGAAGTAGATGGCCCCTACCCTCCTCCAAGTGCAGAGCAATTTCAAGAAAAACCGAACAAGGTTAAGTATCCGAAAGGTGGTATTAAGTACGGACATTATGGTAAAATAGTACAAGACCTGATTAAAGCCGCCGGGGATATGGAGCCGGGAGAAGAGCGCCAAGCGCTAATTCTGGTAACCGTAAATTTAATGAAGCGCTGCTACCTAAATTGGAATAGGGATACCGTTGATGATGAAGTGATTCTTAAACATCTTGAAGAATTATCTGATGGGAAACTGCGTTTGAATGACCCCTCGCAAATTGCATCTGCATCCGACCTTAACAACCAAGGCAACAGAAAGCGTAAGAAAAATTTCACAAAAAGAACTAACTCCAAAAAAAGACATTCATAAATGGGTTCATTTGAAATCCGAGGTGGTAAAAAACTCAAAGGAGAAATAATTCCACAAGGTGCAAAGAATGAGGCACTGCAAATTCTCTGTGCCGTTCTTTTGACACCTGAAAAGGTTGTAATAAAAAACATCCCCGACATCCTTGATGTACAAAAACTAATATCCCTACTCGAAGATTTGGGAGTAGAGGTAGAGCGATTGGATAAATCTGAATACAGTTTTTGTGCAAAAAATGTAGATATAGAGTACTTAAACTCCGAAGCTTTCAAAAAGAAAGGTCGTAGTCTTAGAGGTTCTATCATGATAGTGGGACCACTGCTAGCTAGATTTGGTAAAGGCTACATTCCAAAGCCCGGTGGAGATAAAATTGGGAGAAGAAGACTGGACACCCACTTCGAAGGATTTAAAAAATTGGGAGCCCAATTTAACTACAATCCAACCGAGCATTTTTACATGGTGGAAGCTAGCAACCTAAATGGTTGTTACATGCACTTGGATGAAGCATCGGTAACCGGAACAGCCAACATACTTATGGCTGCTGTCATGGCAAAGGGAACTACCACCATATACAATGCGGCCTGCGAACCTTACCTTCAGCAACTTTGCAAAATGCTGGTAAGGATGGGAGCAAAAATTGATGGAATAGGAAGTAACCTCCTGCGCATTGAGGGAGTAGATTACCTCGGCGGCACGGAACACACTATGCTTCCAGACATGATTGAGATCGGCTCATTTATTGGACTTGCGGCTATGACGCAATCTGAGATCACCATAAAAAATGTGGCTTATGACGAGCTTGGTCTAATTCCCGAAATATTCAGAAGATTAGGAATAAAACTGGAGCGCAGAGGAGATGATATTTTTATACCCGAGCAGGAAAGTTACGAAGTAGACACTTTTATAGATGGTTCAATTTTAACCATATCCGACGCCCCATGGCCTGGGTTTACACCCGACCTTTTATCCATAATTTTGGTTGTTGCCACCCAGGCAAAAGGTTCGGTATTGGTTCATCAAAAAATGTTTGAAAGCCGACTTTTCTTTGTCGATAAACTCATTGACATGGGGGCACAAATAATTCTTTGCGACCCGCATAGAGCTACGGTTATTGGATTAAACAGATCACAAAACCTAAGAGGAATTGAAATGACTTCTCCCGACATTAGGGCTGGAGTTTCCTTATTGATTGCTGCCTTAAGCGCGGATGGCAAATCTACCATTCACAACATTGAGCAGATTGATAGAGGATATCAAGATATAGAAAACCGCCTGAGAAGACTTGGCGCAGATATTGTACGTAAATAGATTATGAAAGCATTAAAGTTATTAAGCACAGGATTATTGCTAGTTGCTGCATTTGCAGTTTCGGGGCAAACTAAAAAAGTAGGAACGGGTATTGGTGATATCGCACCCGAAATAAAACTTAACAGCCCCAGCGGAAAGGAATATGCACTTTCTGACTTACGAGGGAAATATGTACTGATCGACTTCTGGGCATCATGGTGTGGACCTTGTAGAAGAGAGAACCCAAATGTGGTTAGAGCATACGAGAAATACAGCAAGGCGAAATTTAGAGATGCAAAAGGTTTTGAAATTTTTAGTGTGAGTTTAGACCGATCTAAAGATGCTTGGGAAAAGGCAATTGAACAAGACAACCTACAATGGGATTACCATGTAAGCGACCTTGGATATTGGAACAGTAAACCAGCAAGGACCTATAAAGTGAATTCTATCCCGGCAAGTTATTTGGTAGATCCTGATGGAGTAATTGTAGCAAAGAACCTAAGAGGACCTCTTTTGGATAGAGAACTCGATAAATACGTTAAAAAGCTTTAGGTCTTAAGATAATGCCTAAATTTGCAGCCCCTTTCGCTCAACGGAAGGGGTTTTTTATTGCCAATTTGGCACGCTAAGAAAATTGGCAAAGTAATTGCCTTATTAGTAACCAGAAAAATCTGTGTACCATGAATAAGAAAGCGGAGCAAGCGGAAGAAATTTTGAACGAGGAGAACAAGGAAAATATTCAGGAAGAAAAAACTGAAGAATCGACACAGGAAACTGAAAATTCAACTGCCGAAAGTGCAGAGGAGCAAACCGAAGAACTCAGCGAGGAAGATAAATTGAAAGAACAATTAAAAGAGGCCAACGATAAGTACTTGAGGTTATACTCAGACTTCGAAAATTTCAGAAGAAGAAACAATAAGGAGCGCCTCGATTTAATCCAATCTGCTGGTAGCGATGTAGTTAAGGAAATGCTACCTATCTTGGATGACTTTGAAAGAGCGGCCAACTCAAATACTGAGGCCAAAGAGATTGATGCGGTTATCGAAGGATTTACATTAATCCAAAACAAATTAAACAACATCCTAAAAACCAAAGGATTAACTCCAATGGCTACCCAAGTTGGAGATGACTTTGACGTGGATAAGCACGAAGCAATCACCAACATTCCAGCCCCATCTCCAGAACTTAAGGGCAAGGTGGTAGACATTATTGAAAAGGGATACCTGTTCAATGAAAAGGTGATTCGATACGCAAAAGTGGTGGTTGGCCAATAATCAATTATTATGGCGAAAAGAGATTATTATGAAATACTTGGGGTGAGTAAAAACGCCACCAAGGATGAGATAAAGAAAGCCTACAGGAAACTTGCGCTTAAATATCACCCGGATAAAAATCCAGATGACAAAGACGCTGAAACCAAATTTAAGGAGGCTGCAGAGGCTTACGAGATTTTGGGTAACGAGCAAAAGCGCGCTAAGTACGACCAGTTTGGACACCAAGCTTTTGGAGCTGGCGGTGGATTCGGCGGTGGTGCCGGAGGTGGAATGTCTATGGATGACATATTTAGCCAGTTCGGAGACATCTTTGGAGGCGCCTTTGGTGGTGGCTTTGGAGGTGGAGGCGGCGGTGCTAGACGCAGAAAAGGTACCAATCTAAGAATTAAGGTAAAGCTTACCCTAGAAGAAATCGCAGAAGGTTGTAGCAAGAAGGTTAAGGTTAATAAACTTGTACAAGCCGAAGGCGCTACCTACGGAACTTGTGGTCAATGTAATGGAGCAGGGCAAGTTACCCGCGTAATGAACACCATTCTTGGTCAAATGCAAACTGCTACCACTTGTCCAAGTTGTAACGGAACGGGTAAAACCCTTAGCAATAGACCCAAGGATGCCGACGCAAACGGTCTAAAGCGCGAAGAAGAAGTTATTTCTATTGACATACCTGCTGGTGTAGAGGAAGGAATGCAACTAAGTCTGAGCGGTAAAGGGAATGCTGCACCAATGGGCGGTATACCAGGAGATTTACTAGTTGTAATCGAAGAACAAGAACATCCCTTCTTAAAAAGAGATGGAAATAATCTTCACTTCGATTGTTACATTTCCTTTGTAGACGCAACCCTTGGAGGCCAGGTAGAGGTACCTTTAGTAAACGGAAAGGCTAGAATTAAAATAGACCCTGGGACCCAAAGCGGAAAGCTTCTCAGGTTGAGAGGTAAGGGGCTTCCTGAAATAAATGGTTATGGAAGAGGTGATCTTATTGTAAACATTAATGTTTGGACACCTCAACAGTTAACGGATGAGGAAAAAAGCATGCTAGAAAGCCTAAGAGAGTCTGAAAACTTCCAACCTAAACCTGGAAATAAGGACAAAGGATTTTTCCAAAGAGTTAAGGAAATGTTTGGATGATCATCCCAGCGATTATATAATACAGAAAAGGCAGTATTCTACATAGGAATACTGCCTTTTTTCATTTTAAACATCCATATTACTGTTACAAATTTTATTTTCAGGCCCAAATTGATCAGTTCATGTTAACAATAAAAGAGGTTAGTAAGGTTTACGTTAACCACAAAGCCCTCAATAACGTTTCCTTCGAGGTTAAAGAAGGAGAAATATTCGGTTTGCTCGGCCCAAATGGCGCGGGGAAAACAACTCTAATTCGAATTATTAACCAGATTACAGCCCCAGACGAGGGAACTGTTACGCTTAACGGTGAAAGATTAAAACCAGACCATATATCTCAAATTGGATACTTACCTGAAGAGCGCGGACTGTATAAAAAGATGACCGTTGGTGAGCAATGCATGTACTTAGCCCAATTAAAAGGCATGTCGCAATCCGAGGCCAAGAGAGAAATTAAAAAATGGTTCGAACGATTTGAAATTGGCTCTTGGTGGAATAAAAAGGTGGAGGAATTATCCAAAGGGATGGCTCAAAAGCTACAATTTATAACCACCGTGGTCCATCAACCCAAACTTATAATTCTCGATGAGCCATTTAGTGGATTCGACCCCATAAACACTTCTTTAATCAAGGGCGAAATAATGAGGCTGAAAAAGGAAGGCGCTACCATTATGCTTTCTACCCACAACATGGGAAGTGTAGAAGAAATCTGCGACTCTTTCGCACTTATTAATAGATCTAAGAAGGTACTTGGTGGTGCTGTTTCGGAGGTAAAAAGGGAGTTTGCTCCAAACGCCTGGGAAATCGTAATCCCCTCCGAATCTCAAATAAACCTTCCATCTTTTTCAACCTTAACCGATGAACAGTCCTTGGCAGAGGGTAGAAAAAAACTGAAGATAAAACTCAATGAAGATAAGAGCCTAAACAATTTACTTCAGGAGCTCATTCCTCAAGCTCCTATCATTGCTGCTCAGGAGGTTGTTCCAACCATGAATGACATATTTATAGAGGTAGTAAACGCTAATAACTAAGACATGGGAAAGATTGGATTAATCATAAAGCGAGAATACTTAACGCGAGTAAAAAAGAAGTCGTTTATAATAATGACCATTCTTGGCCCTATTCTTATGGCTAGTGTATTTGCCGGTGCAATATATCTTAGCCTTTCGGAGAGCGGACCACAAAATATTTTGGTTGTTGATAAAAGCCCCTTAACTCTTACCGACGGGCTTTTTGATGAGAAAGAAGGATTTTCTGTTACCCATACCGAAGAGGATATTTCCGATGAGGAGTTCATCGAAAGTGACTACACCTTAATGTTATATCTCCCCGAAAATGTAATACAAACAAACCGCGGAGTTATTTATTACAAGGAGGCTCCTAGTATGGTTACCCAGGCCTATATAAAAGGGCAAATGGAAAACATTCTCGAAGATTACAAACTAGACCTTAACGAAATTAGCCGAGCAACCTACGCGCACATTAATACCAAGTTTGATATATCCACGCGCGATATCCACAAGCAAGACGAAGAAGATTCATACCACCAAGAGTTGGCTATAGTAGGATTTGCTTTTGCGTTCCTTATTTACATGTTCGTATTTATGTATGGAGTGCAGGTAATGCGCGGGGTTATTGAGGAAAAAACCAACAGAATTGTTGAAGTACTTATTTCATCGGTAAAACCCTTTCAACTGATGATGGGGAAAATCATTGGTATAGCAATGGTAGGATTAACTCAGTTTTTAATGTGGATTGTTCTTACCCTCATTCTAGCCACCCTTGCCCAAGGTATTTTACTTGGAGACGAATTCGATCCAAGTATGATGTCGCAGCAAATGAGCAAGGAAGCGGTGCAAGAAATGGTGCAAAACCAAGAGGGCCCCTCCGAGGAATTGGTTGCTATTTTCGATCTCATTCAGCGTATTAACTTCCCTCTTTTATTGGGAATGTTTATCTTCTATTTCCTTGGAGGATATTTAATCTATGCGGCACTATTTGCTGCAGTTGGAGCCGCGGTTGATAACGAAACCGACACCCAACAATTTATGCTCCCCATTACTATACCGTTGATTTTTGCACTTATGGTAGGCGAGTTTGCTATAACCAACCCCGAAGGTCCAGCTGCATTTTGGTTTTCGATTTTCCCACTTACCTCCCCTATTGTAATGATGTTAAGAGTTGCCGTGGGATTTGATGCCGACTCTCTTTGGCAATTAATACTTTCTATGGCATTGTTAATTGCAGGATTTTTGGCAGTAACTTGGCTTGCAGCAAAAATTTATCGAGTAGGTATCCTGATGTATGGTAAAAAGGTTAGCTACAAGGAAATTTGGAAATGGATCAAATACCATTAAACAAAATGAAAACCGCAATTCTAGATCTTGGAACCAACACCTTTAACTTATTGGTAGCCGAACATATCAATGGTAGTGTTGAGTTAATCCACCGCGAAAAAATTGCGGTTAAATTGGGTGAAAAAGGATTTCAAAAAAACATGCTAATGCCCGAAGCAATGGACAGAGCTTTAAGCGGCATAGCAATGCTTTTAGAAAGCGCCAAAGCTGCAGGGGTAGAGAAAATCTCTGCCTTTGCCACCAGTGCCGTACGCAATGCGCAAAACCGAAATGAATTTCTTTCGGAGGTAAAGGAGAAATTCGGAATTACCATAGATGTTATTTCTGGAATCGAAGAGGCTAAATTCATCTATTCCGGAGTTAAACACAGTGGAGCTTTAGATTCGGAGAAAACGCTAATTATGGATATCGGAGGTGGCTCAACCGAGTTTATTATCGCTGATTGTGACGAAGCATATTGGTTAAAAAGCTATGATATCGGTGCTGCCCGATTAAAGGAAATGTTCGATCCAGAAAACCCCATTAAGCCCAATACTCAAGATAAAATATCGAAATACATCTCCGAAGAATTCGAGGAGTTAAAGCGAAAACTAAAAGAATTTAAGGTAACCAAGATTGTTGGATCCAGTGGATCCTTCGACTCCATTGTGGATATGATTGCTGCTTCTAAACGACAACCCTATCCCTCAGAAAAGGTAACCAATGAGATTGCTCCGGAAGAATTAAACGAGATCATCGAGGAGATGAAGGGATCTACTTTGGAGCAACGTCAAAATCGCGATGGGTTAATTAGTATGCGAGTTGATTTTATAGTGATCTCCTGCATGTTAATTGAGACAGTACTTTCACTCTGTCCATTTAAAGAAATAAAGCAATGTTCATACTCTCTTAAGGAGGGCGTTTTATTCAACCAGATTAAAAAGTAATAATGGCCAACATCCTAATAATAGACGACGAAGCTGGAATTCGTAGATCATTAAAGGAAATTCTAGAGTTTGAAAATCACACCGTCTTTACCGCTGAAAATGGAAAAGAAGGATTATCTCTTCTCGCCAAGGAAAATCTCGACTTATGCTTCTGTGATATTAAAATGCAGGGAATGGATGGTCTAGAGGTTCTAACCCAGGCCCGTCAAGATTCGGACATTCCCTTTATAATGATATCTGGGCATGGGACTATCGAAACCGCAGTTGAGGCATTACAAATTGGAGCCGTTGACTTTATTGAAAAACCCTTCGATTTAAATAGAGTGATGGTGGCAATTAAAAATGCCCTAAAACTCAAAAAACTCGAAAAAAAGGAAAAAGAGCTAAAACGACGGATCAAGAAAAAAACCTCCACACAAATAATAGGAGAAAGTAAAGGGATTAAGGAAGTTAAAGCTTTAATTGAAAAAGTTGCTCCAACTGACGCTCGAGTATTAATTACGGGTGAAAATGGAACCGGAAAAGAGTTGGTTGCTAGGCAAATTCACGAACTAAGTACCCGCGCTGCCGAACCATTTATTGAGGTAAACTGTGCAGCCATACCAAGCGAGCTAATAGAAAGTGAATTATTTGGTCACGAAAAGGGATCTTTTACCTCCGCCATTAAACAGAAGAAAGGCTTGTTTGAATTGGCTCACGGAGGAACTATTTTTCTAGATGAAATTGGAGACATGGCTCTGAGCGCTCAGGCAAAAGTTTTAAGGGCATTGCAAGAGAATAAAATCACCAGAGTGGGTGGTGACAAAGACATTAAAATTAATGTGCGGGTAATAGCCGCAACCAACAAAGACCTTAGGGAGGAGATTAACAAAGGTGGATTTAGAGAAGACCTATTCCATCGCTTGGCTGTTATTTTGATGCACATACCCTCTTTAAATGACAGAAAGGATGATATTGGCTTACTTTCAAATTTCTTTCTCGACCAAATTTGCGCCGACTATGGAATGCCTAAAAAGGCAATTTCGAAGGATGCCATAAAATCTCTTGAAGATTTAAACTGGACAGGAAACATCCGAGAATTGAGAAACACCATCGAAAGGCTAATTATACTGAGCGATTCAGAAATATCTGCACAGGATGTATCTAAGTATCAAAATCCACAACTAAACTAAACACCTAACTGACTTCCAGTATTTTTATCTCCACATTATTGTTTTTTCGATAAGCAACCCGTTTCATCTTTAATTCGTCAAATTTGTGGGATAGGTTTCATTTTCGGAAATTAATACCCGAATTGAAAAACCTTACCAAACTTTAAACAATTAATTATGGAATTTTTTGAGACCGCTATCGATTTTATTAGCGACATGAGTATGGGAGCAAAACTGGTGATTTTACTCCTGTTTTTTGTTGGATCTGTTGGACAATGGAAATTGTACGACAAAGCTGGACAAAATGGTTGGACCATTTTTGTTCCTGTTTTAAACCTTATTGTATTAAACAGAGTTGTTGGAAGACCTGCGTCTCACGTTTGGTATTATTTCATCCCTGTGTTTAATATTTTCTTTACCGCTAAGGTGTTTATAGAGGTTTGCCAAAGCTTTGGAAAAAGAAGCATTATAGACTACGTTTTAGTAATCTTACTAAACGGGTTCTACATTTTAAACCTAGGATTATCTTACGACGAAACCTATAAAGGACCTGTTTACAAGGAAAACGAAAACAAAGACGACGCTACCATAGGTAACGCCGAATTTGCTTAAACTCAAATTCTCTCAAGAATTCCTTCAATTTTATTCAGTGCTTCTGTAATCCCCGCTGGATTTTTCCCTCCAGCCGAAGCAAGAAAATCTTGACCTCCGCCGCCTCCTTTAATTAGTGAGGCGGTTTCTTTTATTAGGGCCTTAGCGGAAACTCCCTTTTCCGTAAGGCTTTTATTCACCCCAATTTGCAATAAGACTTTACCTTCATTCTCAGCGGCAAGTGCCACCACAGTATTATCGATATCCTTTAATTCGAAAGCTAGATTTTTCAATCCATTTCCATCAATATCTCCTTTATAGGCAATAAGATATATTCCATTCCCCAATTCCTTGGCATTAGCCTTCAGTTCGCTTTTTAAAGTCTGTAGCTGAGCCTTTTCCAATCCCTCCAATTTCTTTTCAAGCTTGCTCTTGCTATCCAACAGCTTCTCTACATCTTTAACTGGGTCTTTTACTGACTTAAGCTTAGACTCAATTTCTGAAAGGGTGTTCAATTTGGTATTGGTGTATTGAATAGCTCCTCTTCCCGAAACCATTTCAATTCTTCTAACACCAGCAGCAACGCTACTTTCCGAAATAAGCTTTACAAAGCCAATTTCCGAGGTGTTGTTAACATGGGTTCCACCACAAAGCTCTACTGAATCTCCAAATTTTATAGCCCGTACTACATCACCATATTTTTCCCCAAAAAGAGCCATTGCCCCCATTGCTTCAGCTTGCTCCTTAGTTATAGCGCGGTGTTCTGCTAGTGGAATGGATGAAAAAATTAAATTGTTAACGCGCTGTTCCACCTCTTGTAATTGCTCTTCACTTACCTTTTCGAAATGACTAAAATCGAAACGTAAATAATCTGCATTAACTAAAGAACCACGTTGTTCCACATGATTTCCCAATAAATCTCTTAATACTAAATGTAACAAGTGCGTAGCACTGTGATTTCTTTGTGTAGACAACCTTTTTTCTCGATCAACCTTAGCCATGTAGCTCTTTTCACTTGGAGCCTTTTTGGTGATGTGAATGATAAGGTTGTTCTCTCTCTTAGTGGATATAACTGGAATACTTTCTGTTTCACCTAATAGAATACCAGCATCCCCTACTTGTCCTCCACCCTCTGGATAAAAAGGTGTTTTATCTAGTACGATGTGGTACAAGGTGTCTTTTTTGGTTTTTACCTCCCTGTGTTTTACCACATTAGATTGGCACTCCAAATTGTCGTATCCTACAAATTCTATTTCCTGATCTGAACGAACTTCTACCCAATCTCCTGTTTCTTGTTCGGCAGCCTTTTTACTTCTGGCCTTTTGCTGCGCCATGCAGGCCTCAAATTCCTTTTCGGAAGTCGACCATCCGCGTTCAGATAAAATAAGTGCAGTTAAATCGAAGGGAAATCCGTAGGTATCATAAAGTTCAAAAGCCTTTTCTCCCGATAGCACACCAGATTCAGCCTGACCTATATATTGATTGATTTTTTGTAATCCAGAAGAAAGCGTTCTAAAAAACGCTAGCTCCTCCTCGCGAATTACTTTAACAACAAATTCTTGTTGATTGGAAATTTCTGGAAAATAAGCTCCCATCTCCTTTACCAAAATTGGAACTAAACTGTAGAAAAATGGCTCAGAAAAATCCAGAAAACTATAGGCGTAACGAACCGCCCTTCTCAATATCCTTCTTATCACATAACCTGCTCCTGTATTAGAAGGCAGCTGACCGTCTGCAATTGCAAAAGCAACAGCTCTAATATGATCTGAAATTACGCGAAAGGCAACATCTTGCTTGCTATCTCCACCGGTATATTTCTTACCACAAAGACCACTTAAATGAGCAATAAGCTGGGCAAAAATATCAGTATCGTAAGTAGACGTTTTCCCTTGCATAACCATTGCAAGACGCTCTAAGCCCATTCCCGTGTCTACATGCTTATTGGGTAGCGGCTTTAATTTCCCATCGGTAAAACGATTGAAAGCAATAAAAACCAAGTTCCAAATCTCAATTACCTGAGGATGGTCCTGATTTACCAACTCCGCACCTGGTTTTTGGTCCTTTTCTGACTGAGATCTCAAATCCACGTGGATTTCGGTACAAGGTCCGCATGGCCCCACATCCCCCATTTCCCAGAAATTATCCTTTTTATTCCCAGTTAAAATACGATCCGAAGCCAGGTACCTGCTCCAAATTTCTTTGGTCTCATCATCTGGAGCCAAAGCATCCTGATCATCACCTTCGAAATAAGTTACGTAAAGATTATTCTTATCAATTTTTAGTTCTTCAGTTATAAACCTCCAAGCCATCTCTATGGCTTTCTCCTTGAAATAATCACCGAAGGACCAGTTTCCAAGCATCTCGAATAACGTGTGATGATAAGTATCTACCCCCACCTCTTCTAGGTCGTTATGCTTACCCGATACGCGAAGACATTTTTGTGAATTGGCTACTCTTGGAAATTTCGCTTGTTCATTGCCCAGAAATATATCTTTAAACTGATTCATCCCCGCATTTATAAACATAAGGGTTGGATCGTTTTTATTTACCAAAGGCGCAGATGCTTGAACATCGTGGTCTTGGCTTGAGAAATATTCTAGGAAGCGATTTCTTATTTCGACTGTCTTCATAATGATTTTGATATCTGGCCGTTATTTGTGCTTTACGGGCGAACAAAAGTATATCAATTAGGCAGAATTTTATAGTTTTGCGCGATAAGTAGTTATAATGCGTTAATCGTAACTGGGAATGTCGAAGCACAAGTACATTTACAACCCCAACACCCTCAATTACGAGAAAATCAACTTGACGTTTAAAGACCATCTGAAAAAGATTGGCTCTACGTTAATCACAGGTTTGGTTTTCGCGAGCATTATTATTTTTCTTGCCTACACCTTTTTCGATTCCCCTAAAGAACGTGCTTTAAAAAGGGAAAACAAGCAATTACAACTTCAGTATTCCTTACTTAACAAAGAAGTAGATCAAATTACCGAGGTTTTAAAGGATGTTGTTAAAAGAGACAACAATATTTACCGTGTAATTTTTGAAGCAGATCCTATTCCACAAAGCGTTAGGCATGCAGGAATTGGTGGAGTTGATCGCTACAGCGAGATTCAGGGGTATGAATTCAGCGATTTAGTCGTAGAAACTAGATCGAGAATTGACAAAATAGCCAGAGAATTATATATCCAATCAAAATCTTTTGATGAGGTTATAGATTTAGCAAAAAGAAAAAAGGAAATGCTAGCCTCCATTCCGGCTATTCAACCCATTTCCAATAAAGATCTTACTCGTATTGCCTCTGGATTTGGATATAGAATTCACCCTATTCATAAAATCCGAAAAATGCATACGGGAATGGATTTTACCGCTCCAACCGGGACACCGATATATGCAACCGGTGATGGTAAAATTGAGTATGTTAAAGCAAGTAGACGTGGTTATGGTAATCACGTTATTATTAAGCACAACTTTGGGTACAAAACCCTTTACGCTCACTTAAGCGCATTTAATGTAATCGCAGGACAGAATGTTAAGAGAGGGGATATAATTGGATACGTTGGTTCTACTGGTACCTCTACGGCACCTCACCTCCATTACGAAGTTCTTAAAGACAATAGAAAAATCAACCCGATTAACTTCTTCTTCAACGATTTAACACCTGAGGAGTACGATAAGATGATTGAATTATCTTCAAGTGCAAATCAATCGTTCGACTAGTCGTTCCCAGAACCCTAAAACATGCCGTGGAAAAATAGGCCAACAGAAAAACTCTACTGGACCATTTCAGAAGTGGCTGAGCTTATTGGTGTAAACGCATCCATTCTTCGGTATTGGGAAAGTGAGTTTGATGAAATCCAGCCCCACAAAAACAAAAAAGGGAATCGACTTTTTACCAAGGCGGATATAGAAAATATCCAAACCATTCATTATTTAGTAAAAGTAAAGGGCTACACTTTGAGTGGTGCCAAGGAACAGTTGAAAGCTAATAAAGTGGCTATTGCAACCAAGGCAGAGGCGGTAAATAAATTGCAGGAGATAAAAGAATACCTCCTGCAGTTAAAATCTTTCTTGGATTAATAATACGTATTGGGTAGAAGGTAGTTTTTCACGTAATCTGAAATACCGTCTTCAAGAGAAGTAAAAGGCGCTTCGTAACCCGCATCTCTTAGCTTACCCATTTTAGCTTCTGTAAAATACTGATACTTATCTCTTATATCCTCTGGAGTATCTACAAAGCTAATATTCGGCTTTAGGTCTAGTGCTTTAAACACACCTTGAGCAAGGTCTAAAAATGCTCTCGCTTTTCCAGTCCCCAGGTTATACAACCCAGAGTGCTCTCTATTTTCCATCAAGAAAATGCAAACATTCACCAAATCCTTTACGTAAATAAAGTCCCTCAGCTGTTTACCATCCTCATAATCTTCACGGTGAGACCTAAACAACTTTACTTCCCCGTTCTTTTGAATTTGATTAAATGCGTGAAAGACTACAGACGCCATTCTGCCCTTGTGGTATTCATTTGGGCCATACACATTAAAGAACTTCAATCCCGCCCAAAATGGAGGGAATTTTTCTTGTTCTAAAACCCACTTATCAAACTCGTTTTTCGATTCTCCATACGGATTTAAGGGCTTTAGATCCGAAACAATCCCATGATCGTCTTTGTACCCAAGCTCACCCAAACCATAAGTAGCAGCGGAACTCGCGTAAACCAATGGAATACCATTTTCAACACAAATATTCCAAACCGCCTTACTGTAATCTACATTTAGCTCTTGGAAAATCTGATAATCGAATTCTGTTGTGTCTGTTCTAGCTCCTAAATGGAATACAAATTGAACTTGATTCTGATTTTCCACCAACCACTTGGTAAAGTCTTTACGATCTACTCTTGCAGTAACACTCTTATTAATATGGTTTTGCTCCTTAGAAGCTTGGCTAAAATCGTCTACTAAAACTATATCTTTGTATCCTGAATTTAAAAGACCAGCACTTAAGCAACTCCCAATAAATCCAGCTGCACCTGTAACTACTATCATTTCTTAGGTTTGCAGACAAAAATAACTTTTTACCGCTAAGCAGGTTATACAGTATATTTGAAAAATAATTTATGGCATTAATATACATTACGAGAAGGGAGCACTTTAATGCTGCTCATAAATTGTGGAATGACGAGTGGTCTAAAGAAAAGAATCACGAGATTTTCGGAAAATGTGCTAACGAAAATTGGCATGGACACAATTACGACCTATTCGTAACCGTAAAGGGAGAACCACAGGAAGATACTGGGTATGTATGCGACCTGAAAGCGCTAAGCGATTTAATTAAAGAAGAGATAACCGAAAAGCTTGATCACAAGAACATTAACCTGGACGTACCGTTTATGAAAGGTATCATGGCATCTACAGAGAATCTGGTAATTGCCATGTGGAAAATTCTTGAACCAAAAATTAAATCGTCGTTAAAATGCGACCTACATTGCATCAAGCTTTATGAAACCAGAAACAATTTTGCAGAATATTACGGTGAGTAAGAACGGAGAATCAGAAGAAGCATACGAGAGGATAGATCGCTACCACGAGAAATCTATTGAAAAACTCTCAGGGTTGTACGAAGGTGTAATTCAAGAAATTGGAGAAGATCCAACTCGTGAAGGACTTTTAAAAACCCCTGAAAGAGTGGCCAAAGCCATACAATTTTTAACGCATGGATACTCACTTGATCCAGCTGAGATCCTAAAGTCGGCTATGTTCAAGGAGGAGTATCGCCAAATGGTACTGGTTAAAGAAATTGAGCTGTACTCTATGTGTGAACACCACATGCTTCCATTTTTTGGAAAGGCCTATGTTGCGTACATACCTGATGGACAAATCGTTGGCCTATCTAAAATCCCTAGAGTAGTTGATGCTTACGCAAGAAGACTTCAAGTGCAAGAGCGTTTAACTTATCAAATTAGAGATTGTATTCAGGAGACGCTAAGACCGCTTGGTGTTGCTGTGGTTATTGAAGCACAACATATGTGCATGCAGATGCGCGGAGTGCAAAAACAAAATTCCGTTACCACCACCAGCGCCTTTACAGGAGAATTTTTAAAAGAAAATACGAGAAACGAATTCATTTCATTAATATCTTCGGACCTAAATAAATAAAGAAGATAATGAGTGAAACTGGTTATAGAGATATAAGTGCGGAGAGATCCATAAGCACTTTCATCAGCAGGGTATTTGTGTACATGGCAGGTGGATTAACCATTACGGCAGGTTTGGCCTATTGGTTTGGAACAACTCCCGAATTAATTAGCCTCCTAATTAAAGAGCAAGGAGGATTAAATATGTTGGGATGGATCGTAATGTTCGCTCCTCTTGGTTTGGTTTTTTTAATGGCTGGAAGGGTGAACAAAATGTCTCCAACGGCACTTACCTCAACCTTTGTTGCCTATTCAGCTATCATGGGAATTAGCCTTAGTTTCATTTTCTTGGCCTACACTCAATCCACAATTTTTACCACCTTCTTAATCACGGCGGGAACTTTTGGTTGTATGGCTATACTTGGATACACTACAAAAACTGATCTAAGCAAAATGGGGAGCATTCTATATATGGCTTTGTTTGGAATCATCATTGCCATGTTAGTAAACTTCTTCATGAAAAGTGAGATGATGGACTACATCATCAGCTTGTTGGGTGTGGCAATCTTTACCGGATTAACCGCCTACGATATGCAAAAGTTAAAGAACATGTCGCACCAGGTAGATGCGGATAGTGCCGATGGCGCAAAAATGGCCATTATGGGAGCACTTAATATGTACTTAAACTTTGTAAACCTGTTTCTGTTTTTATTAAGATTCTTTGGAGGATCAAGAGACTAGGCTTCCAAAATTGAGATAACTCCTAAGCCCGAATGATAAATTCGGGCTTTTTTATTGTTTAAACCTTTAATTTGCCCCAAAATTTAAACCCAACTTAATGAAAGCATATGTATTTCCAGGCCAAGGATCTCAGTTCCCAGGAATGGCCAAAGATTTATGGGAAGAATTTGATTCGGTTAAAGCCCTTTTTACTGAGGCCAATGAAATTCTTGGTTTTGATATTCAAAAAATCATGTTTGATGGTAGCGCAGAGGACTTAAAGCAAACGAAGGTAACCCAGCCTGCCATATTTATCCACTCCTGTGCATTGGCATTGGCAAAGGGAGAAAGCATGAAGCCAGACATGGTTGCTGGACATAGTTTAGGTGAGTTTTCCGCACTGGTGGCTAATAAAACTTTAAAATTTAAGGATGCTTTAAGCTTGGTGAGCAAACGAGCTCAAGCCATGCAGAAAGCTTGTGAATTAGAGCCATCTACTATGGCTGCAGTATTAGGACTAGAAGACAAAGTTGTAGAGGATATTTGCGCCTATATCGACGGAGTAGTGGTAGCTGCAAATTACAACTGCCCAGGTCAATTGGTTATTTCTGGCGCTACAGCTGCTGTAGAAGCTGCATGTGAAAAATTAAAAGAAGCTGGTGCAAAAAGAGCCCTTCTATTACCTGTTGGTGGAGCTTTTCACTCTCCATTAATGGAGCCTGCAAGAGAAGAGTTAGCCGCAGCAATAGAAGCTACCGAGTTTTCAACTCCAATTTGCCCTATTTATCAAAACGTAACTGCTTCTGCGGTTTCGGATCCTGCGGAGATAAAGAAAAACCTAAACAAGCAGCTAACTGCTCCTGTAAAGTGGACACAATCTGTGCAACAGATGGTAAAAGATGGAGCTATTGAATTTATCGAAGTTGGTCCTGGAAAAGTACTTCAAGGATTGGTAAAGAAAATTAACCGCGAATCTGAAGTATCTTCATTGTAGATCAAAAGATATATAAATAAAAAGCCCCCACGCTGATGCGTGGGGGCTTTTTATTTTGAATGAATTATAACTATTTAGATGCCGTAGCTGTCTTTTTTCTAGTTGTTCTTCTCTTTTTAGGCTTCTCTTCTAACTCTGGCTCCTCTTCTTTGAAGTCGATTAGGATTCTACCACAGTTTTCACATACGATTACCTTTTTGTGAGATCTAATATCTAATTGCCTCTGAGGTGGGATTTTACTAAAACAACCACCACAAGCATCACGCTCTACATTTACAACCGCTAGACCGTTTCTGGCGTTGGTTCTAATTCTATCATAAGCTTTAAGAAGTCGCTCATCAACCACTGATGCCGCTTTCTTTCTTTCCTTAAGTAGGGCTTCTTCCTCTTTACGAGTTTCGTTTACGATAGAATCCAGCTCAGATTTTTTGGCTTCCAGATCACCTTCGCGCTCTTTGATGTGCTCTTTGGTGCTATCAATAAGCTCTTGCTTTGCAGCAATCTCGGCCTTGTGCTCCTTAATTTTCTTCTCGCAAAGCTCAATTTCCAAAGTTTGAAATTCAATTTCTTTGGTTAGTGAGTCGTATTCACGGTTGTTACGTACGTTTTGCTGTTGCTCACCGTACTTTTTAATCAACTCGTTACATTCGGACATTTTTATCTTTCTGGCCGAAATTTCTTTCTCAAGATCGTGAACACCATTCATCATCTTTTCAAGACGAGTCTGCAATCCTGCTAGCTCATCCTCCAAATCTTGAACCTCCAATGGAAGCTCTCCGCGAATGGTATTAATTCTATCGATGTTAGAATCTATAAGCTGTAAGTTATACAGGGCTTTTAGCTTTTCCTCGATTGGATTTTCCTTCTTTGCCACTGTTTCTGCCATATTAGATATAATTTACCGGATTGGTATTCTTGCTGGTTAAACGAACTGCAAAAGTAGGAAAATTTTTCTTCAATAAATCAGCCAATAAATTGATTGTAAATTGTTCTGATTCATAATGTCCAATATCGGCGAGAATCAAGTCATTTTCAGCATCAAAAAATTGGTGATATTTAACATCACTGGTAATATAAATATCTGCCTTTGCCTTTTTAGCCGCACCTAGAAGGAAAAATCCACTCCCACCACAAAGGGCAACAGTCTTTATACTTTTTGCCGCCCCTGAATAACGGATTACACCACATCCAAACTTTGATTTTACAGAAGCAAGAAAATCAAGAGTTGACATGGGTTCCTGAAGTTCGCCTAGCATTCCACTTCCAATGGTTTGATTGATATTTTCTAAACTAACTATATCGTATGCCAACTCTTCGTACGAGCTTGCCTCCTTTGCGGCCTGTAAACAGGCATTCATTAAATAATTCGGCACAAGGATTTCGCACCTATATTCAGGCTGCTCCGTCCGCTTGTTTTTCTCCCCTATAGTTGGATTGGCATTGGAATTAGGCTTGAAACTACCCGTTCCAGTGTGATGAAAACTACATTCACTGTATTCGCCTATTTCTCCACCACCTACATTAAAAATGGCCGAGCGCATCTTCGATATATCCTCCTCGGTGCCATAGACCACCAACTTTTGTAATAAACCTTTCTTAGGACTTAAAATTCTGGTATTCACAAGGCCTATCACCTCCGCTATCTTTGCGTTTACTCCGTGAGCAACATTATCTAAGTTTGTGTGTATAGCGTAGATAGAAATTCCGTTTTTAATCGCTTTAATTATGGTGCGCTCAACATAATTTGCGCCAGTTAGGCTTTTAATTCCTCCAAATAGAATAGGGTGGTGACTCACGACCAAATTGGCGTTATTTTCTATTGCCTCTTCTATAACTTCCTCCGTGCAATCCAGTGACACTATCACTCCTGAGCACTCATCCAACCTATTTCCCACTATAAGCCCAGAATTGTCATATCCCTCTTGCAATGACGGATGGGCTTTATTCTCAAGAAAACTTAATATATCTCCTACTTTCAAGGTCTATTTTTTTTACGACTTTTATTGGCTCTCAAAAATAGCGATATGAAATTAATGGGATTTGCTGCGGCACCGCTGTCTTGGATGTATGGAGGGGTTCTGAATATCAGGCATTTCCTATATGACATTGGTTTTTACAGATCCTACGCTCACGAACGCGCATTTATCATTTGTGTCGGAAATTTAAACTTAGGTGGCACCGGAAAAACACCAACAACAGAAATGTTAATCCAAAGGCTCTCTAGAAAATATACCGTAGGTGTTTTAAGTAGGGGTTATGGACGCAGCACCAAGGGTTTTTTAATTGTGGATAAACACGGAGATCCAAACAAATATGGAGATGAACCAGTACAAATGGCACAAAAGAATACGGACATTCCCTTTGCTGTTTGTGAAAACAGATGGGTAGGTGTCAATAAATTTTTAGAATTCCGCCCAGACCTTCAGGTTATTATTCTAGATGACGCTTTCCAACATCGCCGATTAAAAGCTGATATTAACGTTTTACTAACGCCTTTTAATAAACCTTTTTTTAGGGATCACCTTGTTCCTTCCGGCGGCTTAAGAGACCTAAAAAGAGCA
This sequence comes from Luteibaculum oceani, assembly GCF_007995015.1. Taxonomy (NCBI): domain Bacteria; kingdom Pseudomonadati; phylum Bacteroidota; class Flavobacteriia; order Flavobacteriales; family Luteibaculaceae; genus Luteibaculum; species Luteibaculum oceani. Next base: position 85,646 of record NZ_VORB01000007.1, on the reverse strand, counting down.
GCAGTCCGGGCAGATTACTTAATGATTACAAAATCTCCGAGCCAGGTTTCGCACGAGACCAAAAAAGTATTTCAACGCGAATCGGGGTTTACTTTGGAGAAAACTCTCTTTTTTGCTCATCTAGAATATGGACTTTTAAAAAACCCATTGACAGGAGAAGAAGTGAACGCGCAGCATATAGATCAGGCATTATTGGTGACCGGTATCGCCAACCCAAAGCCCATTTCCAACTTTCTATCTGGCGCCATAAGCAACTTAAAAGCCGTTAATTTCAGAGATCATTATCGTTATTCTCCTAAAGACATTAAGTCTATACAACAGATATTTAATAATTTCGCCAAAACTCCGGATCGAGTAATAATTACCACCGAAAAGGACTACGTAAAGCTTGTACAGCTTAAAGATTATTGGCCTAAAGATTGGACCATTCTTGTAGCACCTATTCAGATGGAAGTAAACGACAATCTGGGAGATCGATTCATTAAAAAACTTTCTGAATCCATAAACCAAAAGTTAGGTAAGAATGATTGATGAGGCAACCTTAGCCCAATACGAAATAGTTATAGGACTTGAAGTCCACCTGCAGCTTTCTACTACTACAAAGGCCTACAGCGCCGAAAAGTATGAATATGGAGGATTACCGAACGACCAGGTAAGTGTTATTACTCTAGGGCATCCGGGTACCTTACCTGTTCCCAACCAGCAAGTAGTAAAATACGCTGTGCGATTAGGACTTGCTTTGGGATGCGACATCCGAAAGGAGATGCACTATGCAAGGAAAAACTACTTCTACGCCGATTTACCAAAGGGATATCAGATAACCCAAGATCACACTCCAATTTGTAATGGTGGATACATAGACATTACTACCAATGGGGTGGATAAACGCGTGAATCTTACCCGTATCCACATGGAAGAAGATGCTGGAAAAAGCATACACGACGTGGATCCTTTCCATACCTTAATTGATTTGAACAGGGCTGGAGTTCCTTTGCTTGAAATCGTTTCTGAACCAGAAATGAGATCTGGAGAGGAGGCCTACCAGTACCTTACAGAGGTTAGAAAAATAGTGCGATATCTTGGAATTTGCGACGGAAATATGGAGGAAGGTAGCCTTCGTTGTGACGCCAACATATCGGTAAGAAAATTTGGAGACCCAAAGTTCGGAACTCGTACCGAGGTAAAGAATATGAACTCCATGCGAAATGTGCAACGCGCAATTGATTTTGAGGCCAAAAGGCAAATTGAGATCATAGAAAACGGGGGAACCATTCACCAGGAAACAAGGTCTTTCGATGCAACCGACGGCAGCACTTTTTCGTTGAGAAGCAAGGAGTTTGCCCATGACTACAGATATTTCCCAGAACCTGATATAGCTCCAATTTCTCTGAAAGACGTGTTCATAGAAGAAGTTAAGAAAGGATTACCCGAACTTCCTTCTCAGTTGTTTAAAAAATACACTCAGGAATACGGTTTATCAGATTACGATGCTACTATTTTAACGGAAGAAAGAGGAATAGCGGAATATTATAATGACCTTATTTCGAAATTCAACAATTACAAGGTTGCGGCAAACTGGGTAATTACCTCGGTTAAATCCTACCTAAACCAAAGGGCAATAAAAATCGATAGATTCCCTCTTACTACTTCTAATTTGGCAAAGTTGCTACAGCTTATCGAAGACGGGAAAATTAGTCACACCACTGCCACACAAAAGATTTTCCCAGGGGTAGTAGACGACAACATTGATCCAGAAACTTACGCTAAAGAAAATAACCTATTACAGGATACCAGCGAAGATGAAATCATTGCATTGGCGCAAGCGGCTTTAGATAAATACCCAGATAAAGTAGCGGCCTACAAACAAGGCAATAAAAACCTCCTTGGTCTATTTATGGGAGAGTTTATGAAAGCTGCAAAAGGAAAAGCCGACCCTAAAAAAGCAAATCAAATATTAAGAACCCTACTAGAAAAATGAGAACAATAATTTTAATTCTTTCCGCGGTACTTGCTATCTCTTGTAAACCAGAAAATCAAGTTGAAATTTCGGGAGTTTACGAGGGCGGTAATGGTAAAACCATTTACCTAAAGCAAAGTATTGGTAATAAATTGGAGGTACTAGACTCTGCCAGCGTTGGTGAAGACGGAAAATATCAGCTTACTGCTATTCTTCCTGAAATGGATTTCCTGAACATTATAGACGGAAATACCACCTACATTTTCCTAGGAATTCCTGGAAAGGAAATAAAGGCTGACTTTAGAGAATCGATCACCCAAAACACTCGTTTTGAAGGTCCTCAAGAAAGCACAGATTTCAACGAAGTACACACCTTTACCCAGGAACTGAATAAAAAAAGACAGCAGTTGAACACCGATTTTCAAGCTGGCCAAATAGACAGAATGGGTGCCATGAACAGGTTTAATGAAATTAACCAAGAGTGGTCTGACTATGCTCGTAATTTTGTTGATCAGCATCCAAATTCCCCTGCAGTTTTAAGTTGTTTAAGTGTTTATCACCCTATCGAGGATTTAGAAATCTACAAGTCTACCTTACAAGCATTAAAACCTAGAATGGGTGGATCTGATTACATTAAAAACCTTGAAGCCCAAATAACCCGAAACGAAGGACAAGCGACAGCTTACCTACAACAGAAAAAAGCTGAAGAGGAGCGAGAAAAGTTACTCGCTGAAGGAAATGTTGCACCAGAAATCTCTTTGCCCAACCCAGATGGAAAAGTTATAAACCTTTCTGATCTAAGAGGTAAATATGTACTTATCGATTTCTGGGCAAGCTGGTGTAAACCTTGTAGAAGAGAAAACCCCAATGTGGTTAACGCATACAAGAAATATAAATCCAAAGGATTTGAGATTCTTTCGGTTAGCTTAGATAAGAATAAATCGGCATGGGTAAACGCTATTAAGTCGGATAACATGACTTGGAAACATGTTTCAGACCTAAAGTTCTGGAATTCTGAAGCCGCCCAAAAGTATGGCGTAAACTCCATCCCATTCACCCTACTGATAGACCCAGAAGGAAAAATCGTTGCCAAAAACTTACGTGGAGAAGCCCTGCACAATACCTTGGCAAAACTTCTTAATACCTAGGTTATAGAACAAAGGACCAACATATACTTCGCCTCCGATTTTCATCTTGGAGTTCCGAACAGGGAACAGAGCCTTGCTAGAGAAAAGCTACTTGTTTCCTGGTTGGATGAAGTAAAACAGGATGCCCGTGAAATATTCTTACTGGGCGATGTTTTTGATTTTTGGTTCGATTACGAATACGTTGTACCAAAAGGATTTGTACGCTTACTGGGTAAAATTGCGGAGATTACGGATTCTGGTATTCCTGTTCACATGTTTCCTGGAAACCACGACATGTGGAATAATGGATATTTTGAGCAAGAGTTGGGAGTTACCTTCCATGCGGGATTTTATCAATTTAAGGCCAGTGGAAAACAATTTTTATTGCATCATGGTGACGGAATAGGACCCGGTGACCATGGCTATAAGTTCATAAAAAAGATTTTTACCAACTCCATTCTTCAGAAGTTATTTAAGTGGTTCCACCCAGATTTAGGTGTTGGGTTGGCTAACTTTTGGAGCAGACAGAGCAGTAAAAAAACTCGGAGTAAAGACGCTATTTACCACGGAAAAAATGAAGAATGGCTGGTTCAGTTTTGTGAAGACTACCCCAAAGAAAATCCAGATCAACCCGATTACTTTATTTTCGGACATCGACATTTAGCCTTGGATATAACGCTATCTAATAACAAATCTCGGTACCTTAATCTAGGAGATTGGCTTAGTCAAAACACCTATGCTAAGTTCGATGGGGAAGATTTAAAGTTATATAGGTATCCTGCTAAAGGGAAGCATGAAATTGCAACAAATCTACCAAGCGGTTAGCATAGCCCCACTCATTATCGTACCATCCAACCACCTTAATTAATCCACCAATTACACTGGTTAATTGTGCATCGAAAATGCAGCTATGTGGATTGTTTACGATGTCGATAGATACGATTGGATCTTGTTCGTATTCTAGTATCCCTTTAAGATTACCTTTTGCCGCCTTTTGGAAAGCAGCGTTAATTTCCACTACCGATTTGGGCGTTTTAACAGTACACGTTATATCCGTAAGCGAGCCATCGGGAACGGGAACACGAATTCCGCATCCTCCAAAATTACCCTCCAGCTGAGGAAAGATTTTTGTAATTGCTTTTGCGGCTCCAGTGGTAGTTGGGACTATAGATTGAGCTGCTGCTCTGGCCCTTCTTAGATCTTTATGTGGCGCATCGTGAAGTCTCTGGTCTCCAGTGTAGCTGTGGACCGTTGTTATGTACCCACCAGTAATTCCGCACAATTCGTCAACAACCTTAATAAGCGGTGCTGCACTGTTTGTAGTACACGAAGCATTAGAAAAAATCTGGTGTTCTTTTTCTAGGATATGGTCGTTAACACCCAGAACAACAGTAGGTACGTTTTCGTCTGGGGAGGGTGCAGAGATAACCACGTTTTTCGCCCCTGCATTTATGTGCTTTCCAGCTAATTCTTTGGTTTTAAAAAAGCCCGTACTCTCCACCACGTAATCCACCCCTATTTCTCCCCAAGGGGCGTCAGATGGATTGGAAAAGGAAAAGAAAGGGATAAACCGCCCTTGAATTTCTATTCCCTTATCAACAACTTCAATCGGGAAATTAGCTTTTCCATGAACTGAGTCCCACTTTAACAGATGTGCCAAAGTTTTATGATCTGCAAGATCGTTAACAGCAACAACCTGTATCTCTGGATTGGTTTGCGCAATTCTTAAAAAGCAGCGCCCAATTCTTCCGAATCCATTAATTGCGACTCTAATCATGAAAAATTAATCGAAAAGGTGTTTCTCTGCGTGGTAAGATGAGCGAACAAGGGGACCGCTTTCTACAAATCTAAAGCCCATTTCTAGACCTAGTTTTTCGTATTTCTTAAATCGGTCTGGATGTACAAACTCAGCAACCGGCAGGTGCTTTTTTGTAGGCTGAAGATATTGTCCAAGTGTTAGGATATCACACCCTACCGACCTTAAGTCTTCCATGGTTTCAATAACTTCTTCATCCGTTTCACCAAGTCCTAACATTACACCACTCTTGGTTCTCATACCGCCCTTTTTCAGGCGTCTTAAAACCTCGAGAGATCTATCATATTTTGCTTGGATGCGCACTTGCTTAGTTAGCCTACGTACCGTTTCTAGGTTATGGGAAACAATTTCGGGAGCCACATCAATAATGCGTTGCAGGTTTTCCCACTTACCGGCGAAATCTGGTATAAGCGTTTCCATGGTGGTGGTTGGCGAAGCCTTGCGAATTGCATTTACCGTTTTTGCCCATATAATGGAACCTCCGTCTGGTAAATCATCCCTATCCACCGAGGTAATAACGCAATGTTTTACGCTCATTAAAGAAACGGATCTCGCCACCTTAGCAGGCTCTAATTCATCTGCTGGCAAGGGTTTTCCTGTTGCAACAGAACAAAACCCACAAGAACGGGTACAAATATTTCCGAGAATCATGAAGGTGGCCGTTCCAGCTCCCCAACATTCTCCCATATTTGGGCAATTACCACTTTCGCAGATGGTGTGCAACTTGTGCTCGGAAACAATATTCCTAACCTTTTTATATTCCTCTCCTGTTGGGAGTTTTACTCTTAACCAAGAAGGCTTTGGGCTGCGTTTGCTTTTCTCTTCTACCACTACTTCACTCATGATTTCGCGAAACTACAAGAAATAAAGTTCTTACTCTTTGTACTTCTTACCGAATAAGAAATTTAAATAGATATTAAACAAGATAGATTGGTTCACATCAGAAGCCATAATTGGAACGGGTGCTGGGAAAAAATCACCTGCTATCCCAACTTCTAATGCTCTAATTTTGTCTTTTTCGGGGCTGTACTCAAAATGGGCACCCACCTTAACGTGCAAGCCGACCATTAGATCGGTTTCCAGAAGGCCTTTTAAATAAGAAGAACGACCATAAATATTTGTGAGTGAATGTTCACTAGGGTCGTAGCGCTCGGCACTTAAGTAATCGTAATCGAAAGGATTTACGTTTTCCTCATCAATAAATTTCCCAATCTCCAGATATACGGGTTTTAGGAAGGTCAATGCAGGCCCAACCGCAAAGTAATATCCAACCTGAACTCCATTTTCTCTTAGTTTATCGAACTTATCGACTTTTATTCCATAGGTAGGACGAAGTGCAATTACACTATTGATTTTCCCAAAAACATATGATTTAGCATTTTGGTGATAGGGATTATACTGGCGAACTTCCTTGGGGTTTTTAACCGTAGTTAGTTCTATTCCAAGCATGCGCCTTTTGAAGCCATCAATATGCTTTCCCCAATAAAAATTACCACCCCACCCGTTAGTATACAGGATAGCACCACCATTTCGTTGGCTCCTATACACCACGGAATTTTCTTCAAAAATCCCCAGATTCCCTTCCTCCTGCTGACCAAATACGACCACAGAGGGAAGCAGAAAAATGAAAATGAGGTAGATGACTTTCATTGGCATAAATGTACTTATTTTAACGCCTCAAAAGCCCCTAAGTTCGATGGAAATTGTTAAAGTAAGCTACGACAGAAACCTTTCATGCGATGCAATACACCTAGATAGCAGCGCACAAATAAAAACCACAGCGCCTAAAGACAATAATGGAGACGGAACTTCTTTTTCTCCTACAGACTTATTGTGCACATCGTTAGCAACCTGCTGTTTAACCATTATGGCCATTAAAGCTAGATCTGGTGAGATTAATTTCGAAAACGTAGAGGCAACGGTTTACAAAGAAATGGGCTCGAACCCCAGATGGGTACAGAAAGTAAAAATCGTGTTTTATGTTCCTGAAATTTGGAGCGGAAAGGAGCGGAAAATTATGGAAAACGCAGCTAAAACCTGTCCTGTTTTTCTATCGTTAAATCCAGAAATGGAAAAAGAATTGGTGTTTAATTACCGTTAAATTCCTTTGGATAAATAGATAAATGAGAAGCCGTTTTTACGGCTTTTCCTTTATTAAACTTAATGAGTTGCGGACTTTCATGAACCACCCCTGATACATGAGCAATGTGCTGAGATAACTCTCTAGCGCCTATCACATCCACCAAATAAACCTCGCTGTCAAAGCTCGATAGATGCGCATCCATTCTACTCTTGGCCGTTAAGGAAATAGAACAACGACCTGAATGCTTAAAAATTAAAAAGCGCTCACCAGATTTCAATAAATCGTCGAACGCTTCTTTATTTTCTAGAAAATTCCAACGAACGGTATCGTTAGACTCTTTCTTCTTTCTTCTCCACATCAACTTGAGAATAAGCTTCGCAACCTTTGTGGGCACCACAAGAACTCAAAATAAAACTTGCCAGTGCAACGGCGATAAATATTAAGCCGGCTTTTTTCATAATTTGTAGCTTTTGCTTTAATAGTACGACAAAGCTAGTATTTTTATTGCCATCTTGCCGATTGTTTTGGCTTAAATTTTCACAAGATTGGATGAAGATTCCAAGGATTTTTCTGCATATCACCATATTGCTAACATGCTTACTAACAAGCACATGCAGTCCAAAAACAACGAGTAGCATTGCTGAAAAATCAAGAATTAATCAGCAGGTAGACCTGCATCCCAAACTCCAATTTTTTAGACAAGACCACAAACTACTTCGATTATACTTCTCCTTACCCACCGAGAATTTACTTTTTGCTCGAAGATCGGAAAACCAGCCCCTACAAGCCGAATTGCGGGTAACTGTATCTGGAATCGATAGTAAAGCAGAGCTAAAACATTGGGAAATAACCCGCGATTACCGATTAAGCAAAAAGCACTCTGATTTTTTCTGGATAGATCATTTAGACCTTTCTTCAAAAAGCGATTACCGTGGTGAAGCCATTGTAACCATACAAGATTTAGTAAGGGGTGCAGAATTCACTGCCTACACGCGAATCTCAGAAGCAAGGATCTCAAGTCAAAAATTCTTAACCATTGACGCCAGTTCCAAAGCCCCATTGCTAAAGGAATACTACCACACCACAGATTCTCTCATCATTCATTATGGAAAATCTGATGCTACGGAGCTATATGTCAATATCTACGATTACCCAGAAAATGCAGCTCCCGCACCTTTCGTTGAGCCATGGAAGTTACATCTTCCCAAGTTTCAAAAACAACTGCAAATTTTAGTACGCGATCAAAAATGCAAGTTACCCCACACCCTAAAACCCAAAATTTTTGAAATACGAGCGGATTCCGAAAGCGATGATTACGGACTCATCCTCCCCTTTTTCAAACCTGGTTTTCCCAAAATAAAGGATGGGGAAGACATGATATATCCACTCAGATATATTACAACCGACGAGGAATTCGACAAATTAAAAGCCTCAAACAATTATCGAAAATCGGCGGAAGAATTTTGGTTAAAACGCTGTAAATCAAAAGACAAAGCCAGAGACATATTGGGAGAATATTATCGTCGCGTATTATATGCCAATGAAAATTTTACCTCCTTCGTTCCTGGCTGGAAAAGTGATCGAGGGATGATCTACACCATTTTTGGAAACCCAGACAACATCACCAAAAGACCTGGACAAGAAATTTGGGTTTATGGAAGAGAAATAAATACCGTTAGATTAAGCTTTACCTTTGTGCAGCGAGAAAACATGTTCTCGTTTAACCATTACGAACTTCTGCGAAACGGCGGGTACAAGGCCATTTGGGATCTTGCCACGAATAGCTGGAGAAATGGACGAATTTTTAACTACTAGAAATGGATAACCATTTAATTTTTGGATTACACCCAGTAATTGAAGCCCTTGAGGGCGAAACCGAACTCACCAAGATATACATCTCGCAAACTGGAGATTTTAAAAGATTAGCACCTGTAGAGCGTCAAGCCGCTGCTAGAAATATATCTGTAACCAAGGTTCCCAACGTAAAGCTGGACAAACTTGCAAACGGAGCCAATCACCAGGGTGTTATTGCTAGAATATCTCCAGTTAAATACTGGGATTTAACTGTTTTACTTGCTAAGACGTTACGGGAGGACAAGCCTCTTTTACTGTACTTGGATGGAGTAACTGACACAAGGAATTTAGGTGGTATAGCAAGGTCTGCCGCTTGTATGGGAATCAACGGGATTATTCTGCCAATTCAAGGTTCGGCCGCTGTAACAGAAGACACGGTTAAAACCAGTGCTGGGGCTATTCTCAACATCCCAGTTTGTAGAATTGACAATAGTAAATTAGGACTCCATACCGCCATGGCAGAGGGTTTTGAACTAATTGCCGTTACCGAAAAAGGTAATGTTCCCATGGGCGACGTGAAATACAATGGCCCAACCATTTTAATGTTCGGAGGAGAACAAAAGGGAATATCTCCTGGCTTAATTAAGTTAGCTCAGCAACACGCTCACATCCCAATGAAAGGTGGAGTTGATTCGTTAAACGTATCAGTAGCCACAGGTATTGCGTGTTATGAATTGAGCAAACTTAGGTTTTAAGTAAGCTTAAATTAGTATTCTAGTGCCCCTATGAAGGATCTGATTAGCCAAGAAGACGTCGTAAATGTTGCCAACTTGCATAAGTATAGATTGGAGATAGCCGCCAAGGCACTCATGAAAATACTTGGGCTTGATGAAATCAATAAAATTTACCACCAAGCTGGCGAAAAATCCGGGATAGAATTTATTGAAGAGGTTTTTAATGCACTAGAAATACAAATTCACGTTCCAGAAAAAGATTTAGCTAATATCCCGGCTAATGGCAGATTTATTACTGTAGGAAACCACCCCTACGGTGCGTTAGACGGGCTAATTTTGATTTATCTTTTCTGTAAATCAAGACCAGACTTTAGAGTAATGGCCAATTTTCTACTTAAGGAAATTGAACCGCTTTCTAGTTTGTTTTTCGAGGTTAATCCCTTTGAGGATTTAAAAGAAAAAAGCAGTTTAACCGGTCTTAAGCAGGCCCTGGGGCATTTACAACAGGATAGGCCCCTAGGCATATTTCCTGCTGGTGAAGTTTCGGCGTACAAAACCAATGCGCTAAAAGTAACCGACAGAGTTTGGAATACAGGTGCTATCAAATTCATAATGAAAGCGGAAGCCCCAGTTGTGCCAGTGTATTTCTCTGGAAATAACTCCATGCTATTCCATTTACTGGGAATAATAAAACCCAAGCTAAGAACTGCCGCACTCCCAAAAGAAATGCTCAAGAAAAAAGGCAGAACAATACATGTTAGGATAGGAAAACCCATCTCACTACGAGAACAAAGAAATTTCCCATCGGCCGATCTTTTTGGAAGATTCTTAAGGGCAAAAACATACGCTTTAGGTAGCTCCCTTCAGGTTAAAAAATTCTACCTACCCAAAATTAAATTCAAGGGAATAGAAAACCCTGTAACTCCAGAGGAAATTATCCCTCCAGTAAGTACCGAGTTGCTGGAGAAAGAGATTAATGCACTTCCCGAGGAAAACAAAATGGTCAGTCAGATGGAATTTGACGTATTTATCGCCTATTCCACAGACATACCTAATGTTTTAAATGAAATTGGAAGACTGCGAGAGGAAACTTTTCGGTCTGTGGGTGAGGGAACCAACCTTGCCATAGATGTAGATGAATACGATTTATACTACCACCATTTAATTTTATGGGATAGAGAAGCGAAAAAGGTTGCGGGAGGTTATAGAATCGGAAAAGGAAACGACATTATTTCTAAGTACGGGGTAAGTGGGTTTTACACCCAGAGTCTCTTTAAAATGGGCCGAAAATTCAGACCCATTTTAGAAAAAACTATAGAACTCGGTCGTAGTTATGTTACCCAAGAGTACCAGAACAAAAGGCTCCCTCTTTTTCTGCTTTGGAAAGGAATTATGGCATTCTTGTTACGAAACGAGGAATACCAATACATTTTAGGCCCTGTGAGTATTTCTAACGAGTACTCAAAGGTGAGTAAAAAGCTAATGGTAGCTTTTGTAAAAGCGCACTACTACGATCACGAATTAGCCAAATGGATAAAGCCTACTAAACCTTTTAATGACACTATAAAAGACAGCGAACTAAAGGCACTTTTAGATAGTGTTGGTTCGGATTTAAAAGATTTAGACCGCCTCATTGGTGATATAGAACCCATTAACGCATCGGTTCCTGTGCTTTTAAAAAAATACATCAATCAAAACGCTAAAATCATCGGATTTAACGTCGATCCGAAATTTAATAATGCACTAGACGGATTGATGATTCTGAACCTTCACGACTTACCTGAAGACTCCATTGAAAACCTAAAGGACGATATCAATAAGTCTATGAGTTAAACCTGGAAATTGCCTCTTCCAAAGCTTTTTTCACCTCAACTTCAGCAACTCCAACCTTAGATACAGGAGCCCCAATTTCTTTTAGCAAACAACAACGGATTTCTCCATCTTCATTCTTTTTATCGTGGCGAGTAAACTCCACTATGCTGTCAATAGAATCAAGGGATACGTTCGGAAGGTCAAAAACATCCGCCAACTTAGCATTGATAGTTTCGCAGTTGGAATGAGATAACATACCTAATTGGCAAGAAATAAGGTTCTCAACTATCATCCCCCAGACCACCGCTACCCCATGGGTAATGCTTTTATTTTGAGCATAGAATAAGGCCTCAACAGCATGACCAATAGTATGACCATAATTAAGAAATTGCCTCTCGTTTTTTTCAAAAGGATCGCGAGCTACAATATCTAATTTCACCTTGGCAAGAACTTCAAGGTTAACAATAACGAAGTCTTTGGCATTTTCACTTTCTAAAAAGCCATTCCATATAGTCTCATTCGAGATTAGCATGTGTTTAACACACTCCGCCAAACCAGACTCGAATTCCAAGGCTGGTAGCGTTTCGAATAAATGCGGGGCAACAAAAACTCCCTTAGCGTTATTAATGAGACCTATTTGATTTTTAACGCCCGCTAAATCCAACCCAGTTTTTCCTCCCAAAGCTGCATCCACAGCCGCTAACAGCGTGGTAGGAACATTTATATAATCAATACCTCTTTTGTAAGTTCCAGCAATAAATCCTCCTAAATCGGAAATAACTCCTCCCCCAAAATTTAAAAACAAACTGTTTTTATCTGCTTCCATTTCCAGGAGGGTTACCCAAAGCTGATGAGCAATTTCTATGTTTTTTTGGCCCTCTCCAGGATCTAACTCAATAATTTCCACCCCATTTAAATGTGGGACATTTTGAAGTAACTGACTGATACAGTGCTTATAAACGTTTGAATCTGTTAAAATAAAAACAGTGCTATACTTTGATTCGTTATCCGAAAAAAAACGATTTAGGTGTTCAAAATTAGAATGCTCAAAAAAGACATTTTGCATGGTAGATCGAAGTTGTTGGTTGATGTAATTTTTTACACCTATTTTCGCGTGAATTTCTCTAAAACTCGATAAATCCTATGGATTTTAGCAACACAAAAGTAGCCTTTTACAACAAAAGCAACAGCGAGTTAAGAATGGCTAAAATCTTATTCCAAACCATCCAAAATCCAAACTTGGTTAAGGTGGGGAAAAAGCTTCTTCAATTTGCACTTGCTTTGAGACTTCCAATTCTTTGGATCATCAGACTTACCGTGTTCAAACACTTTTGTGGCGGAAGAACCATTAGAGATTGCCAAAAACAAATTGACCTTTTACACCAAAGTGGTATTGGTACCATCTTAGACTTTTCGGTAGAAAGTAGTGACACCACCGAGGACTACGAAAGAAACAAAAAGGAGATTATTGAAACCATAAAATTCGGTGCTTCACAACCAGGAATACCTTTTGCAGTGTTTAAAGTTACTGCTATTGCAAGTAACAAGGTTCTGGAAAAAGTAGGTAGTGGAACAGCATTAAGCGAAAGAGAAAGTCGAAATTTTGAGCGTGCCAGAGACCGAGTAGATGAGATTTGTAAAGCTGCTGTGGAACACAAAGTTCCGGTTTTGATAGATGCCGAGGAAAGCTGGTTACAACATGCTATAGACATGTTGGCAGAAATGATGATGGAGCGGTACAACCAAGATCGCGCATGGATATACACCACCATACAGCTGTACAGAAACGATAAACTTGGATATCTGGAGGAATTAGTAATTCGAGCAAAATCGGCCGGGTACAAGGTTGGATTAAAATTGGTGCGCGGTGCCTACATGGAAAAAGAGCACGATCGCGCGGAAGACAAAGGTTACAACTCGCCAGTATTTAGAGAAAAGTTAAGCTCCGACCAATCCTTTAACGTTGGCGTGGCTTTCTGCTTAGATAATTTAGACCATGTAGCCTTTGTTTCTGGAACCCACAACGAGGATAGCTGCAAAATTCTGGCAGATGAAATCGTTAAACGCGGATTAGCTAAAAACGATCCTAGAATTTATTTCTCCCAACTATTAGGTATGAGCGACCATATCTCCTACAACCTTTCAAAGGAAGGATTCAACGTAGCAAAATACGTACCCTATGGACCGGTTAGAGAAGTAATGCCTTACCTAATTAGACGCGCAGAAGAAAACACCTCCGTAGCGGGCCAAACTTCTAGGGAACTACAATTAATTTCTATGGAATTAAAGCGCAGAAATTCTGCCACTGCTTCTTAACAGGGGCAGTTTTTACCTTCCATTAACTTCCAAGAGGAAAAGGAAACTAGAGAATCGTTTACGAAAGTTACACGCAATCGCTCCAGACTTTTATCGTCGTTTTTAAGGATATAATAGCGGTTGGCGTCTTTAACTCCTCTTTCCCCTTCTGAAAAAAGCACATCCGCCTCATCGAAAAAGGCTTTAAGATCCTCATTAGCTCCGAGGCAATTAAAATAGCAGGAGTCTGTGGCATTAAGTTGGAAATCCGAAGTTTGAATGGCCTCGATTACGGTATTTTCGGGTAGCCAGGAAGTTAATAAGGAGGTTCTCTCTTTAAAAATAAAAACCACCATTACTGCACCAATTAATACCCCAATTAGGTACAGGCGCAGCCTTTTAAAAAATGTACTATTCATTAAAGTGCAGGAAGAATTAAATCCAAATCTTGGTGGGGAAGACTAAAGGCTTCTCCCAATACTTTATTGGTAAGGTGCCCACGATACAGGTAAATTCCATTTCTAAACCCAGGATCGCGTTTTATGTACTCCATTACTCCACCAGAGTCAGACATATTTAAAACAATGGGGGCAAAAATATTACTTAATGCGTGACTAGCAGTTTTAGATACCCGAGAAGCTACATTGGGCACTGCATAATGGATTACGCCGTATTTGGTAAATACTGGATTATCGTGAGTGGTAACCTCACTGGTTTCAAAGCATCCACCTTGATCTATACTGATATCGACGATTACAGAGCCATTTTTCATATTTCGAACCATAGCATCTGTAACTATGCATGGGGTGCGGCCGTAGGGAGACCTAACGGCACCAATTGCAACATCTGCAGTTTTTAATGCGTCTGCCAAGATATCGGGTTGAATAATGGAGGTGTATAAGCGAACTCCTAAATCATTTTGCAACCTACGAAGGCGATATATACTATTGTCGAAAACCTTTACAGAAGCTCCTAAACCAAGCGCGGCTCTGGTAGCAAACTCTCCTACCGTTCCCGAACCTAAAATTACTACCTCGGTAGGGGGTACTCCTGAAATTCCTCCAAATAACTGGGCAGAGCCGTATTTAGAATTGCTTAAATATTCGGCAGCAATTTGAATAGACATATTTCCAGCAATCTCCCCCATAGCTCTTACTACTGGGTAGATTGAAGATTCGTCTTTAATGTGTTCCCAAGCCACGGCAGTAATACCCTTGTCCATTAATTTCTTAAGACAATCTTTAGGCTGAACATTTAATTGCAGGGCGGAAAACAAGGTTTGCCCGGGCCGCATAAGTGCAATTTCGTCGTTGGATGGAGGTGCTACTTTAAGGATGATATCAGCTTGATATACCTCTTTTAAGGAATATACTATCTGAGCTCCGGCGTCGGAATAATCGCGATCGGTAAAAGATAGCTGTTTACCAGCTTCGGATTCCACCACAACGCGGTGCCCGTTATTTACTAGTAAACTAACCGCCCCCGGAATAAGCGCCACCCTATGCTCTTGCAACGAGCATTCTTTAGGAATTCCAATAAACAACTTCTTCTTTTTGGTACCAATAGCCTCCATTTGTTCTTGGGGTATTAATACAGCTTCACGGGCCAAAGCTTTTAAAGCTTCAAATTTGCTATCCATCCTAAAAAATTAGTGGAATAAATATACGAATTGATAAAGGGAAAAGATAGAAACTGACCTTTATTTTATTCTGAAGGATCTCACCTTATTATCCTTTACAATTTCCATTCTATGACAAGGCAAATCGTAAAATCTATCAAACATTTCTGGCCACTCTATATATAAGAAATCCTTTTCCCCAAGATAACTATCCATATCTAAATCCAGAAATTCTTCTTCATCTTCAATTCGATATAAATCCACATGGTGAAAAAAGCCCCCATCTGCTAGGGGGTACGACTGGATAATACTAAAAGTAGGACTCGATACTTCTAACTCATTTCCACCTAAAACTTTTACCAACTTAGCAGCAAAGGTGGTTTTACCAGAACCCATTTCGGCATTTACCAATAAGGGCAATCCTGGCTTAATAATTCTAGAAATCTCTAGTGCCACGTCTTCCAAATCTGCCAGTGAAATATTAGACCAAGTCCTCATATTTTATTTTGCCGACAAAATTACAAATGGAACTAACATTTCCTCTGGGGAAATTCCTCCATGTTGAAAAGTGTCTTTATACATTTTCACGTACTGATTATAGTTATTTGGATACACAAAATAATCTTGCTTGTAGGCAAAAACATAGGTGCTGGTAAGATTGGCCTTTGGTAAATGGGCCTGCTCTGGTTTTTTTATTTCAAAAACATCTTTGGCGTTGTACGACAAATTTTTCCCCACTTTATATCTAAGATTGGTATTTGTAGATCGGTCGCCAACAATTTTAACGGGGTTAGAAGTTTTTATGGAACCATGGTCGGTAGTCAGCACCAGCTTTGATCCCGATTCAGCAATTTTCTTCAATACATCGAGTAGATGACTGTGCTCAAACCAGCTTTTTGTAATAGATCTGTAGGCTGCTTCGTCGGTAGCCAACTCCTTAATTACGTCCATATCTGTTCGTGCATGGGAAAGCATATCCACAAAATTGTATACCAAAACGGCTACGTCCACCTGGGTTAAATTGGCAAAATTGTCGGCTACTTTTTTCCCGTATTCCTGATTAAGAATCTTGTGGTATTTCACCGAAAGATTTTTACCGTGCCTTTTTAAATGCGATTTAAATAGCTCCTCTTCGTGCTGATTTTTACTTCCCTCCTCTTCCTCATTCAACCACAGATCTGGATAAATCTTTTCTATTTCTCTAGGCATTAGTCCTGCAAAAAGTGCATTTCTTGCATAATGGGTAGCCGTAGGAAGGATACTGCAATAAACAGACTCCTTTTCAACCTTAAAATATTGGGTAAAGACCTCTTTTAGAATGTACCACTGATCTAATCTTAAATTGTCTATTACTAATAAGAAAGTGGTTTCTCCTCCACCCTGCTTTAGTTCGGGGATAAATTTCCGTTGCAGTATGGTGTGCGAAAGGTCGGGGGTTTCATCATCTGGATCTTGAATCCAAGAGAGGTAATTTCTAGAAACAAACTTGCCAAACTCTTGCCTTGCCTCTTTCTTTTGCATTTCCAATATCTCGCGGATACCCTGGTCCGCCACCCCCTCGAGTTCGAGTTCCCAAAACACCAGCTTTTTATAGATTTCCACGAAATCTTCTGTGCTTCTACAAGATCCCAGTTCCATTGAAATCTGACCGAATTCTTGTCGATAATTGGTAAAGGCCTTTTTGGAAATCAGATCTTTTGATTCCAGATTTTTACGCAAGGAGGAAAGAATTTGCCTCGGATTAACCGGCTTTATAAGGTAATCGGCAATTTTGGCTCCGATAGCGTCCTCCATAATAAACTCCTCCTCACTTTTAGTAATCATAATTACTGGGAGGTTTGGTCTTTTGCGTTTTATTTCCTCTAGCGTTTGCAGCCCTGTTAACCCGGGCATATTTTCATCGAGGAAAATGATATCGTAGGAATTTTGCTCAATTTCTTCCAGGGCATCATTACCGTTGGTTACTGTATCCACCTCATATCCTTTATCTCTTAGGAAAATGAGGTGTGGTTTCAACAATTCTATTTCGTCGTCTGCCCAAAGAATTTTGTGCGCCATTGCTATCTTTTAATTTTAATGCGTTAAAGTATTTGCATCTCCAATGCCGAATTTCCGTAATTCGTATACCAAAGCTGCTAAATTTTGAGAAACACATATACAAGTAAGGTTTTTAATGATCCCGTTTATGGATTTATTAACATCCCAGATCGCTTAAGCCTAGAAATAATAGATCACCCTCATTTTCAACGCTTGCGAAGAATAAAGCAGCTAGGGCTTACTCACCTGGTATATCCAGGAGCCATTAACACCCGATTTCACCATGCCTTAGGTGCCATGCATCTTATGAATGAAGCGCTAAAGGTATTACTTGCCAAAGGGCATAAAATTTCGGATTTAGATCGCCGGGCGGCTTCTATGGCTATTCTTCTTCACGATATAGGTCATGGCCCCTTTTCTCATGCCTTGGAACACTCCATTGTACAAGGCATCACTCACGAGCATCTTTCGCTGCTCTTTATGGAATTTTTCAAAGAAAGAGATCCCGAATTATTTGAAACCGCCCTTAAAATTTTCAAAAACGAGCATCCCCTACCCTTTTTGCACCAATTGGTTTCTGGACAACTAGATATGGATAGAATGGACTACCTAATGAGGGACTCGTTTTACACCGGTGTTTCTGAAGGAGTTATTGGATCTCAACGAATAATTAAAATGCTAGATCTACATGAAAATCAATTAGTTGTAGAAGAAAAAGGCATTTATTCTGTTGAGAAATTTTTGGTTGCAAGAAGGATCATGTACTGGCAGGTTTATCTGCACAAAACTGTTGTTGCGGCCGAATTTATGTTGGTTAAAGTTTTAAGTCGAGCGAAGGAGCTTTACCGCAACGGTATAAAACCAGATTGCACTCCAGCCTTGAAATTGTTTTTAGAAAACGACTTTAAGTTGGAAGACTTTGTTGCCGATCCCAAGCTATTAAATCAATTTGCTAAGCTAGACGACTACGACATCCATGCAGCCATAAAAACCTGGCAAGACTGCGATGACTATGTACTCAGAGACCTTAGTACCCGAATGGTAAATCGAAAGCTATTTAGAATAGTCATTAGAAAGCACCCCTTTAATACCACCGAGAAGGAGTTCATAAAGCAAGAATTAAAATCCAAGCTTTCTATTTCAGAGGCAGAGTTGGAGTATTATTTACTAACAGGAACGCTGGAGAACAATGCCTATTTAGCGAAAGGTTCGGGAATTATGATAAAGCGAAAGAATGGAAGTTTAGAAAAGGCCGAACAGGTAGCAGACAATTTAAATCTTTCTGCATTGGCAAAACCGGTAAAAAAATATTTCATGGCATTTCCCAAAGAAATTGACGATTCTTTCATTACACAGATATAGCTAGAGCCAATATTTCTATATTTGAGCGATGGAATTCACGGCCAAGCAAATCGCCCAACTTCTTGAGGGCACAGTGGAAGGAAATGAGGAAGCAGCGGTAAATACGCTCGCTAAAATTGAAGAGGCAAAACCAGGAAGTTTAACCTTTTTAGCTAATCCTAAATACACCGAATATATTTATGACACCGGGGCAAGCGTTGTAATTGTAAATCAAGACTTTACACCTGAAAGATCGCTACCCGTAAATTGCACTTTAATTAAAGTTGCGAATGCTTACGAGAGTTTTGCAACCCTTTTGGAACACTACAACCAGTTCATCAACAATAAATCGGGAATAGAAGAACCCATATTTAAAGGCAATGATGTTAGCTTAGGCGACGACTGTTACATAGGAGCCTTTGTTCATATTGGAGATCACACCAGCATAGGTAAGGGCGCCAAAATTCATCCCAACACTACCATAGGTAAGAATGTGGTAATTGGAGAAGGTACTATTATTCAATCTGGTGTAACCATTTACGACCAAACCGAAATTGGTTCACATTGTATCATTCACTCTGGTTGTGTAATTGGTTCCGATGGATTTGGATTTGCACCCAACTCAGAAAATAACTACAAAAAGGTTCCACAAATTGGGAATGTAATTATAGAAGACCACGTAGAGATAGGTAGTAATACCACTATCGACAGGGCTACACTTGGAAGTACTAGAATAAGAAAGGGTGTAAAGCTCGACAACCTTATACAAATTGCGCATAACGTAGACATTGGAGAAAACACAGTAATTGCAGCGCAAACGGGAGTAGCCGGTTCTACCAAAATTGGCAAAAACTGTATGATAGGTGGTCAGGTTGGAATTGTGGGGCATATAACCATAGCCGACGAAGTAAAAATTGCCGCACAAAGTGGTATAGGTAATAGCATTAAGGAGCCTGGAATGATTGTTCAAGGATCTCCAGCTATTGCATTAGGAGAATACAAAAGATCGTACGTAATATTTAAAACCTTGCCAGCTTTACGCAGTAAGGTACAAGAACTAGAGTCAAAAATTCAACAATTATTCCAAACCCAAGGTTAATGGATCCTAAACAAGAAACATTGGCTGGTCCGGTAAGTATTTCCGGGGTAGGTCTACACACAGGAGCAACTGTAAACTTAAACATACTGCCAGCCGATTCGGATACCGGCTACGTTTTTAAACGCGTCGATTTAGAGGGGCAGCCCACTGTAAAAGCAAGTGTCGAAAAGGTTTTTTCCACTGCTAGAGGTACCTCTATAAAAGACGGCGAAGCGGTGGTGCATACCACTGAACACCTTTTAGCGGCCATATACTCTTTGGGCATTGACAATGCTATCATAGAACTCGATGGACCCGAGGTACCCATTATGGACGGGAGCTCACTGAAGTTTATTGAGGCCATTGAAAAGGTGGGAAAAAAAGAACAAGAAGGCCACAAAAAATACTTTGTACTTAAGGAAAACATCACCTTCGAAGATCCTGAGAAGGAAGTTGAAATGCTCGCAGTACCAACAGATGGTGGAGAATATAGAATTACCGTAATGGTAGATTACCGCTCGCCAGCATTGGGTACACAGCATGCTTCTATGTACAATTTGGCCTCTTTTAAAGAGGAAATAGCTCCTTGTAGAACGTTTGTTTTCCTTAGAGAATTAGAAGCCCTTGCAGATCAAAACCTAATTAAAGGTGGAGATTTAGACAACGCCATTGTTTTAGTAGAGCGTCCTAATGTATCTAAAGAAGAACTTGATGCCCTTGCCAAAAAATTGGGTAAGGAAGGATTAGAAGTCTCTGTAGAGGGAATAGGGGTATTAAACAATTCTGAATTAAAATTCGAGAACGAACCTGCACGACACAAGTTATTGGATATCGTGGGGGATCTTGCCCTACTTGGATTTAGAATTCGCGGACACATTTTAGCGGCAAGACCTGGTCATGCTGGAAATGTGGCTTTCTGTAAGCTTTTAAAAGAAAAATTAAAGGAACAAGAGTCGAAAGGACCTGCTATTAATTTAGATGCAGAGCCTGTATACGATATCAATCAAATTGAAAAAATGCTTCCCCATCGCTATCCGTTTTTACTAGTGGATAGAATTATGGAGGTAACCGATAATTCCATTATTGGAATTAAGAATGTTACCATGAACGAGCAGTTTTTCCAAGGCCATTTCCCTGGAAACCCAGTAATGCCAGGAGTTTTACAGGTTGAAGCCATGGCTCAAGTGGGTGGAATTTTCGCATTACACCAACAACCCGACCCAGAAAACTACTCTACCTACTTTTTAAAGATCGACAATGTGCGATTTAAGAAAAAAGTAATTCCAGGTGATACGCTGGTTTTTGAGCTTAGACTTTTAACTCCAATACGCCGTGGAATCGTACACATGGACGGAAAAGCCTATGTAAATGGAGAAGTTGTTGGGCAGGCAGAAATGATGGCACAAGTAATAAAGGATAAAGTTTAATGTCAGCAGTTGCAAATATTCATCCCGATGCTAAAGTCGGAAAGGGAACCGTAGTAGAACCATTTGCTACAATCTACGGCGACGTTGTAATTGGAGAAAACTGTTGGATTGGTCCTGGAGCCGTTATTATGGATGGCGCTAGAATAGGTAACAATTGTAGAATTTTTCCAGGCGCAGTTATCTCAGCCATTCCCCAAGACCTTAAATACAAAGGCGAATACACTACCGTAGAAATTGGAGACAATTGTCAAATTCGCGAATGTGTAACCATTAACAAGGGAACCACAGATAGAGATAAAACAGTGGTTGGAAACAACTGCCTTCTTATGGCCTACGTGCACCTTGCTCACGATTGTTTGGTGGGTAACAATGTAATCATTGCCAACTCTGTAAATGTTGCGGGTCATGTAACCATAGAGGATCACGTAATTGTAGAAGGTTCTGCGGCAATACAACAGTTTTTAACCCTTGGAGCCCATTGCTTTATTGGTGGAGGGTCGCTGGTAAGAAAAAATGTACCTCCATACGTAAAAGCAGCAAGAGAACCCCTTAGTTATATAGGAGTAAACTCTATTGGATTAAAAAGAAGAGGTTTCGAGGACAAGGAAATTTTAGAGATTGAGGATATCTATCGTCTAATTTACGTTCATAATAACAACATTTCTAAGGCATTAAAAATTGCTGAATTAGAAATACCGGCCTCTCAACACAAAGAAATTATTTTAAGCTTTATCAATAATTCTGAGAAAGGTATCATTAGAGGTATTTCTTAAATGAAAATTGAGGTAATAAACGCTAGTAAAGTCTATTCTAAGCAACAAATTTTTGCTGGAATAGACTTTTCTTTTTCTCAGGGGAAGCATCTTATTACCGGCGGAAACGGATCGGGAAAATCAACCCTCCTTCGTTGCCTTTCTGGAATGGAAAAATGCAGTGAAGGAAACATTATCTGGAAAATCCAGGATACTGAAATAAAGCGTGAACAGCTTTTTAAGCACATTGCTTTATGCGCCCCAGCCATTGGACTGTACGAGGAACTTACCTTAAAGGAACTCTACCATTTGGTTAACGGTTTTAGACCCTTAGTTTTCTCACAGTTTTCTGATTTTGTGGATGCACTGGCTTTACCGAGGAAAAAAATTCTCGGGAAAAAGAAAGTCTCCAATTTTTCTAGTGGAATGAAGCAGCGCGTTAAACTATTATTGGCGCTAAGCATGGAGTCTGAATTTGTATTTCTAGATGAACCCGCTTCTAATCTAGATAACACCGCTACAAAGTGGTATTGGGAAACCTGCGAACAACTAACCCAAAACAAAATTCTTGTTGTGGCGAGCAATCAACCTGAAATTGAAGCTCCATTTTGCCAACCTGCGCTAACTCTTAATCCCTAACAAAAGTGTAATATTGCAGCACTTTTTACATTATTTCTCATGGCAACTACATCGGATATAAAAAACGGACTATGCATTAAGCATAACCACGACCTTTTTCAAATCATTGAATTTCAACATGTTAAACCTGGAAAAGGAGCCGCTTTCGTTAGAACTAAACTTAGAAGTTTAACTACAGGAAAGGTTTTAGACAACACCTTTAATGCGGGTGTAAAAATTGACCCTATTACCATAGAGCGTAGAAAATACCAGTTCTTATACAAAGACGAACTTGGTTTTCACTTTATGCACACCGATACTTTCGAGCAAATTAATATCGAAGAATCCTTGGTAGAGAATTCCGACCTTATGAAAGAAGGTGACATCGTTGAGATCCTATTTCATGCCGATGAGGAAAGACCTTTAACTTGCGATCTTCCTACTGCAGTGGAAATGGAAGTAACCTATACCGAGCCTGGTATTAAAGGTGACACTGCAACCAATAGCTTGAAACCTGCCACCCTAGAAACTGGTGCAGAAATTCGAGTTCCTTTGTTTATTAACATCGGAGATAAGATTAAAGTAGATACAAAGACTCGTTCTTACGTAGAACGCGTTAAATAACACTATGAAATTTAAGCAGGCGCAAAAAGCGAGTGATATCGCCAATTTGGTAAAGGGAACCTTTAAGGGACCCGATTCGCTTTTTGCGTACGGCTTAAACGAAATTCACCGAGTTGAAGCTGGTGATATCGCCTTTGTAGATCATCCTAAGTACTACGAAAAGGTTCTCAACTCCCCAGCTACCCTAATCCTTATTGATAAAGAAGTAGCTTCCATTCCCGAAGGAAAGGGCATTATTATTTGCGAGTCTCCTTGTAACGCTTTCAACTTTCTAGGAAAAACATTTAATCCTCCCAAAGGATTTCACCCACACCCTAGCGAAGCCATTAGTGGCAAAAACACCTGGATAGCGGAGGATGTTAAAATTGGAACCGACGTTAGGATAGGGGAAAATTGCACCATATACCCCGGAGTGGTATTATATCCCGGCACTGTTGTCGGAAATGATGTAGTAATTCACGCCAATGCAGTAATTGGTGCTTCGGCATTTTATTATCAAAGAAAAGACGGTAAACACAATGCCATGTACTCCTGTGGAAGGGTGGTTATTGGAGACCGTGTAGATATTGGAGCCAATTGCACCATAGACAAAGGCGTTACCAGCGACACCATTATTGGCTCGGGATCTAAGCTAGACAACATGATCCACATTGGTCATGACACCATTTTAGGTGAAAACGTTTTGATGGCTGCTCAAAGTGCTATTGCCGGTTGTGTTACCATTGGCAATAACGTTACCATATGGGGAAATGTAGCCGTGGTTAGCGGTGTTACCATAGGAGATTTTGCGGAAATTCTCGGGAAATCTGGGGTAACAAAAAGCATTGAAGGTGCCAAAAAATACTTCGGTGTTCCAGCCGTTGAGGCACGTGAAAAAATGAAAGAGATTGCCGTTCTAAAAAGGCTGTCTAAAAACTAAAACGCTGGGCTACCCAGCCGTTTCTTCCTCCTTATTATTCTTGCTGTGCCAAAGATCGATGGCAACCAAAGCTGCGATAAAGGTCCAGAATGGAACCGATGCCTTGTCGGTATCTAAATAGTTATTTAAGACACCGTGGATAAAGTAAGTGATTAATCCCAGCAGTAGGGCCATTACTATATCTCTTGTAACTCCTGGATCTAGGCGATAATATAGATTTAGCCCCAAACGTAAAATTACTATCAGCAGGGCTACGAATGAAAGCATCCCCATAAATCCACCCTCAGAAAGCGGACCCAGGTATTCGCTATGCGCATTACCTACCTCCCCAAAATTGGTACTGATGATGGTTTTTTCATCCGCACGTTGAAAAGGTGCATATTGAAACATGTAGGTTCCTGGTCCAAAACCGAAGATTGGCTTTTTATAGAACATACGCAATGCTGAATTCCATCTATTTATACGCTCCAAATTACTGGCATCGGAACTAATATTGGAAATAGACTCTACGTGATCGACGAGCTCTTCTGAAGATTCTTTTTCGTTTTTCTCCAGGCTTTCTAAAATCTGATCTTGATAGATAAAATATAAACCCAGTACCATTACGATTCCGGTTGCAACTACCGAAAACTTAATCTTTAACTTAAGAATTACGTACACTCCCAGAGCTCCTACTAAGCTCACCCAGGCTGCCCTTGTATAGGAGAAAATAACTCCAGCAAAAAGGATTACCGCTACGGTAATTTTTAATGCCTTTATTAAAATGGATCTCGAAGGTCTTAATGCCAAAATTATGGCTGCGGGGATATACATAGCCAACACCGCACCATAGGAGGTGTGATCCTTGAAAAAAGGCTGACTAGCCCAGTGGGCGGCCATGTCAGTAAAAGAATCGGTTGATAGGTTGTAAATGGAATGAAGAACCACCAAACAAAGCGGCCCCATATACAACCATAAAAACACCTCTATTTTTTTATGCTGCTTAAATATCTGCCCCGTTAAAAAGAACAGCACCACTACAAACCATAATCTCGCTATAAAATACTTAAGAGAAACAATAGGCATGGTACTGGCATAGGTGCAAACCCCCATCCAAAAGAGGCCAAACAAAATAACCAGTGAAACGTGGTGTTTAGCAAAGCTAGCTGACACCGGACTGCGCACTATAGTTTGCATAAGCGCCAGAATAAGCAGTCCAAAAAATATGGGTTCGGTTGGAAAAAAGAATCCAACTCCTCCCAAATCCAACTCCTCGAAATTGAAAGACAGAGGGGTTGCAAAAACACAAAAAGCAATAAGCCAATCGTACTTATAAATAGCGATAAGCGCTATTGCCAAAACGGCCGGAAGCGCCCATCCCCATAACACTTCCTGGGTGAGTAAAGCTACGTTTACCACCAAGAAAGCTACGGTAAGCCAGATTGCCTTATTTTCCTTAATGTGTTTTACCAAGACTTACTTGCGTTAAATACAAGTAGAAGAAGCGTGCTAAACAATGCCGTTGCAAAAACAGCAGTAAATACAATTAACCAACGAATTGGATAAGATTTTTTATCTGGAACCGCTGGTGATACCACCTCATTGGTATATGTAAGCTTTTTATTAATGTCGTTTAAGGCTGATTGGTTTTCGGTGTAAAGCTCTGCCAGCTCTTCCTCTCCCAATTCTTTTAAAACGCTTAATCTTTGGAATTCACCACCATGCTTGGCAAGCCCTTCTAAGATTTTCTCTGCTTTTCTTTTTGCCTCACCGCCTTTTCCTGCAGCCGCCACCCTAAAGTATCCTTGTGTTACCTCTTGAGTTTGCGTTTCGTAATCAAGCAGGCCATATTGTTCTCTTAACTCGTTAAGCCTTTTCTCAACGCTATCTAAATGAGCTTCGTAATAATCAATTTGCTCACCCGTCATCACCAAAATTTCTGCTGACTTTTCGCGCTGTAGCTTTCTTGCTTTTAAGTTAACCTGAGTAATTATCTCCCTAACCATAAGCATGGCCGTATCTGGGCTATAATCCTCTACGTTAATTTCTATAGACTCGAACTTGGTTTTATTTATCCCTACAAAATCGTTGTAAGCTTTTTCCACCTCAAACTTTGCTCCCGGTTTCCCTGCTTCGATTTCGTATTTTTTATACAAATCGAACTTTTTAACCAGGGTATCTCGGATATCAGAGCTTTGCAAAAGTTGAATCAACTGCTCGGTTCTGGTTTCCTTACTGTAGGGCGAAAGGTTAGATGGATAAACAATAGCGGAAGATTTAAACCTAGGCTTGATAAAACTTGGACCGGAAAAAATTCCAGCCAATACCCCGGCTAGGATGGTTAAACCTGCTATTACTTTAAAGTTTTTACGAATCAATGGAACGATGTCCCCAAAAGAAAACTGCTCTTGCATAAGTTTCCAGCTATGGTAAATAATTGCTGGCAAAAGTAACTATATCCTCGAGTTATCGAAGGTTATTTGTCCCTGCTTTTTACCAGCTGTACTACAGCTTTTGGATTTAGAAGTCCCATAATTACCCCCAACGCCAATACTCCACCAAGCATGAGCACTACCGACCAAAGGTGAAATTCAAGCGATTGAACAAAAAGTCCAATAAGTACTACTAGAACAGGGAAAACGATCAGTTTCCACTTTAACGATGCCTCTAACTTTAATGGGTAGTACTTAAAACACATAATAAGCTGAACGGCAGCCGTTATTCCCTGCGTAAACAAGGTGGCAACTACGGCACCTGAAGCCTGATACTTTGGAATTAAAATGAAATTCAAAATCAGGTTGAGCACCACTCCACCTACGGCCATTTGATTTAAAAACCTGAGCTTACCTCCAGCGGTTAACAGCGTTCCAAAAATGTAGGTTAAGGCTATTGGGATCAGTGAGAATATTAAAAAGCCAAATACCTCAATCGATTGTTGGGTATCCTGCTCGTAAAGGAGATTAATAATTAACCCCGAAAACAAAAAGCAGGTAATGGAAACGCCTATACTAAAAACATAAAGCAGCTTTAATGCGCTTTGTACCAAATCAGACACATCGGAGCGTTGTTTTAGCATTTTGGCAAAAAGGGGTAGCAACAGGGTGGAAAACAAATAGGCTATCATGCTAAAAGCCTCTAGAATTCTGTATCCCTGGGCGTAAATTCCAGCCTGCGTTGCGCCATTGGGCAATAGACGCTCTAGCATCAATGCATCGGTTCGGGAATACAATGCCATAAGGAGAACCAAAATTGCGTAGGGATAGCTTTCCTTAATTATGGCGATGTATGACTGGGTATTAAAGCTGGGACGTTTTAAGCGCATTTGCCCCCATAGAAATAAGAAAGCCAGTAGCGCACTTAATCCATACGCCACAGTTTGCGCCAAAATAAAGGACCAAATACTCAGGTAAACTCCATCTTTATACAGTAGCAGCCCTCCACAAAATAAAATGAGTAACACCTTATCGGCAACAGAAATTACACTGTCCTTTTTAAATAGCAGCAAGGCCGTAAGGTTAGATCTAAGAAAAAGTATCAGAGAAATTAATACCTGATTTAAAGCGAGAACCAACAGCAGTTGGATGACATCCTCCTTATACCCTAAAATGAATGCCAAAACCAGCATTACAAGGGTGTACAAAAAGGCAAGAGCCAGCTTTATGGTAATGAGCTTGGGGAAATACTTACTCAGCAAAAACTGGTGCTGGGCAATATTTCTATTGTTGTAGGCAGAAACCCCAAAATCTAAAAGCGCACTAAAAAGAATGGAAAAATTTAGCAGGGCGAAATAGGTTCCGTATTGCTCTGGACCCAATACATTTTGCACCTCTCTATCTACCCCTAACAGCCAAAACGGCTTTACAATTAGGTTTAGAATGAGCAATAAAAAAAGATTGGATAAAAACTTCGCTCGCATAGTCTTCCTCAGCAAAGGGCAAAATAAATGATTTCCTTGTAGCTTGGTTAATTTCCAAGTATTTTCGTGCGCAATTAGCCAGAAATTGAGAATTGCAGTTAACACCAGGTTACTGGTAAGTAATAAATTAGACGGAATAGGATACTATGCCCACGAAGTACTACAACGCTTGGTGACAGAACATCCTACGGTTCAATTTTATTTCCTTTTCGACCGCACCCCGAATCCCAATTTCATCTACGGCAATAATGTAACACCGGTTATCCTTTCCCCTCAAGCCCGACATCCGATTCTGTATTTTATATGGTTTCACCTTAGGGTTAGATGGTGGTTAAAGAAAAATAAACCCGATGTATTTTACAGCCCAGAAGGATACTTGCCCCCTAGAGATACAACTCCACTAGTAAATGTAATTCACGATTTAAATTTCGAGCATTTTCCAGATAGCCTTCCTAAAGCCGAGCGATTTTACTACCAGCATTTTTTTCCAAAATACGCCAGCTGGTCAGACCATATCATTACCGTTTCCGACTTTTCGAAACAAGATATTGTAAAGCGCTACCGCATTTCTGAAAGTAAAATTTCTACCATTTACAACGGCATTAGAAAAGTTTTCAACGCCTCGGAAAAGCCCGCTTTATTCACCGAAAAATACACCAAAGGCAAACCCTTTTTTCTACATGTTGGAACATTACATCCAAGGAAAAATATCGAGGGAATTGTTTCGGCTTTTAACCTTTACAGAAAGTTAAAAGAGGTTCCCGATACAAAGCTAGTATTGGCTGGAAGAAAAAAGTGGTGGTCTGAAAGCATGGAAAATGCAGTGAAAAATTCGCCTTTCTCTAAGGACATTATTTTTACCGACAGGTTGGAAACCGAAGAATTGGTATCGGCCTACCAATCGGCCATTGGAACCTTGGTTTTAAGTCATTTCGAAGGATTTGGATTACCCATTGTAGAAGCCATGTCTTGCGGTTGTCCGGTAATAGCTGCCAACAATTCGGCGCTTTCAGAAATTGGAGAAGAAGCTGCAATTATGGTAGATCAAAACAATGCAGAGGAAGTGGCCCATCAAATGCACCAACTTTCTATGGATTCGAAATTTAGATCTCGTGTGGTAAAAAGAGGACTTGAAAAATGTCAACAGTTTTCCTGGGATCTTGCCAGCAAGTTTACCTGGGAAATTATAAAAAACACCGCCAAAAATGCTTAAGCTACAAGTGAGTGAAAGTAATTTGGAAGTGGGCTGCGACGAAGCCGGACGTGGGTGTTTAGCTGGCCCCGTGGTTGCTGCCGCTGTTATTTTACCTCAACAGTTTGACATTTCGGATTTAAACGACTCCAAAAAGTTATCGGAGAAAAAAAGAAAGCTTTTACGCAATAAGATTGAAGAAGAAGCGCTGCACTACGCGGTGGCATTTGTATCCCCAGAGGAAATAGACAAAATAAATATCCTCAATGCCTCATTTACAGCAATGCATAGAGCTATAGATGCGCTTCCCATTAAGCCCGAAATGATAGCGGTTGATGGAAACCGATTTAACCCCTACCCCGATGTTCTTCACCAATGCATTATTAAAGGCGATGGAAAATTTGCCAACATCGCGGCCGCTTCTATTCTCGCAAAAACCTACCGCGATGCGTACATGGAAAAATTAGATGCCGATTTTCCACAGTATCAGTGGAAATCAAACAAGGGGTATCCCACCAAAAAACACCGCCAGGCAATTGCCGAAATTGGCGCCTGCATACACCATAGAAAATCCTTTACTTTATTACCCCAACTAGAAATCGCTTTTCAGTAACATTTCATGAAAAAAATAATCCCCGCACTCATAGGTTTAGCCATTGTAATTTGCATAGCAACCTTTTTCTCCCAATTGAAGGAGGCGGAAATTCGAAGTGAAATAGATTTAACAAAAGCAGTTCCCAATAGCGCTTTTTTACTCATAGAAAGCAATCACCCAAAATCGCTTTATTCCAATTTAAAAGATTCAAAATTCCTTTGGAATACGGTTAAAAAAACCACGCTTAACACCCTACTTCCCAATCTCATTCAAAATACCGAGGCAGAAGAGGAATTCTCTGGCCCAAGCACCTTATCATTTCACATTCGGGGCAAAAACACCCTGGATTTTTTAATCCAAGTATACGCCACCTATCCCAACGTAATTCTGGACTCCCTTCAGCAATACGGAAGCCATTCCGTTTCGAGTTACGAAGGAATAGCTATTAACGAATTACAGGTAGATAGCAACCCCTTCTTTTACAGCAAATACGACAAACACCGCATTGTACTTTCATCTGGAATCGAAACCATAAAGGAGTTTATTAGGTGGAATGAAGCTGATATTGACGAAAGTAAACTTCCAAATTACTGGCTAAGTCTACGTGGAACTCGCGGTAAAAAAGAGGTAGGACATATTTATATCCAACCAAAAAAATGGTCGCAACTCCACGAGGATATTTTTAGCCACCCATTAATTTTTAAAGAGGAATTGGCTACCAAAACCTGTTTGGATGTAAAATTGGGTACAGACCATTTGCGCCTGGCAGGAATTTCGGAACCTGGAAATAAACACCCTGCTTACTTTTCATCTACCGCCCCCTCTATTGCTCCAACGATAATAGAAGACCTACCTAGCGAAATACACCATTTAATTTGGAGAACCATAGCCTCGTGGGACAGCTATTTGTCTTTACTTGAGGAGAAAAATGGCAAATCCAATTTTGCTAACTCCTTGCTGGAGGAAGGAATTTTAAGCGATGTTTTTGGGCTTGAAATGGCCAACTTTAATTTGGATGGAGCTACCATTTTTTGCGTACAGCAAGAAGGGAGCTTACCCGATGCCTGGAAATTAAATGCCGAAGAAAAATACCGAGGAATTACGCTAAACCAGGTAAACTCGGAGTTGGGAACCACTATTAATCCCCTTGCCGAAACAAAGCAGTTATGGCACCTTAGCCTTAATGATTTGCATTACTTCTCTGCGAGTAAGGAAATTCTAAAAGACCTTATCGACAAAGTAATTTCGGGGAAAACCCTTAAAAACTGGAGCCTGTTCCAAGATGTACACCAGGAAATTAACTTAACCGGATCCTACATCAAACTTGTTTTCAGCAACAGCTATACTGGCAATAATGAACTGCTTCGAGGGCTTATAGAATCTACCCAATACAGCGCTGCAGTATTTTCTTACTTAAAGGATAACAAGTTTTACGAAGAGGTATTTTACAAGTTTGGTCACACCGAGTTAAAAACGGAACACCTTCCTATTTGGAATTATAATTTGGAGACCGATCTGCAATTAAAACCCCTGGCCGTTAAAAATCACTACACCTCCGAAAACGAAATCCTTCTGTGCGATAACAAAGGGTTCATTCAACTTTTAAGTAAAGGAGGACGACAAATTTTCAAGAAAAATGTGGTGCACGTTCCGCTGCGTTACCCCATACAGATAGATCGATTTAAAAATGGGAAACTGCAATATTTCTTCAACACGCAAAATAGTTTGGAGCTTATAGCAAGAAACGGTAATGATGTACACCCCTTCCCAGTAAGAAGTAATGAGAATTTCACTTCGCCTGCTCTGGTGGTAGACTACGACCTCGATAAAGACTACCGAATAATAGTTGCGGCGGGAAAAGAAATAAGAAATTATAGCCTAGACGGAAAGCCAACCACCGGCTGGGAAAATTTCACCACCGAAAACAAGGTGGTTCAAAAACCTCACTACCTGCGCATCGGAAATAAAGACTACCTGGTGGTAATTGACGAAGGCGGTTTGGTCTACGTATTAAATAGAAGGGGACAAATTAGATACGAGAACTCGGTAAAATTAACTGCGGCTATTGGGGAATACCACGTAATCAAGGGGAGAGATATTTCTTCTTCGCGCATTGAATATGTAAATGCTCAAGGACATTTTATTACCCAATATTTAAATGGAAAAGTAAACAGCGTGGTAAAGCGCGAGTTTGCGGATGCCGTACAAAGCTCCAAACTAAGAATTGGATCTAAAGAATACTGGGCGGTATTGGCAGATGACCACCTGCACCTGTTAGACGAGAAACTAAGCATTGTTTTCAGCTCTAACGATGTAAAATTTCCCTTTATCGAAACGGGAGATGCAGATTACCCAATTATTGTTAACTCCCTCAAGGAAAGTAAAAGCCAAATACTGACTAAAAACTTCGAGTTAGAAGCGCTAATCAATGAGCAAATCTCTAGTGCATTGGTCACCCCTTTTGTTGAGCAAGGCGAGGTTTTCATTATCACTTCCAATTCGGAAAAAGTAAAGTGTTTAGCCCTTCCGACTAAAAAATAAAGTTAATTTTCCGACTTCAATCTTCATAAACATGCGATTTTTTATAAAAAACAAACTATGGGTTTTGGGCGTGTTGTCTGCAAGTTTATTTGCTTGTGTAAAAGACATACAGCTAAAAACCATTGAGCCCCAAATCGCTGTCCCTCTGGCCTACGGAAGGATAGACGTAACGGATATGTTAGCCAGCCAAGACACTTCGGACCTTATCCAAGCTGATCCAAGTGGACTGATGGCACTGATATACGACGCGAACGTTTTTAGAATGAAAGGTTCCGACCTTATCAAGATTCCAAATTCGCAAAGTGAGGTAACCATAAATTCACCCATTACCCGTTCTGCGGCTCAATTTCCAGAAGGATCATCTGCTGGTTTTAACGGGTCTAGCCAACAAACCTTTTCGCTTGGAAATGTGGAGTTGAATAAGTTGGTAGGAAAAGGGGGCTTACTTAACCTTACCGTCTTTAGCACCTTTGCAAACGACGTTACCGTTACCCTAGAAATTCCCAACGCTACTAAAAACGGCACTCCCCTTTCGGTAGAACTAATTATTCCAAGTACCGATAACAGCTCTAAATTCAAGCAAAAAACGGTTTCTCTAGAGGGCTACGAATTCCTTTTTGCTGCGAATAATGGAATGGATTTTAACTACACCACTACCATTAACTCTAGAGGAAATGCAGTAGAAGCTACCGATGAGTTGAGAATTAGTTTTGCATTTAACAACATCAGATTTAGCCGTTTGGAGCTAAATAGCGCAGACGAATCTTTCGATCTTCCTCCGGCAGAAATAGATTTAAAACTATTCCGCAATTCCGCAGCTTTTGCCGATGTAATAGACTTTGAGTTTTTCGATCCCGAAGTAGAGCTAACCTTTATAAACGGTTTTGTACTGGGATCGGAAATCGTTTTCGACAGCCTTTTGGCCATTGGAACCAACGATGGAAGCAGAGATGAAATATTTTTAAATGGAGGGGTAAATTCCTTCACCATAAAAAATCCAAGCCAAATTGGAGATACTGCGCAAACCATCATTAAAATCAACAAGAACAATTCCAACATCGGGCAAATACTTACCCCCGAAAAGCAGATTGTTAAATACGACTTTACCTTTAATACCCTTACCAGTGTTTCGCCAGCTGTAATTACCGACAATGCAGAACTAGCCGTAGATGGTTTTATAAAACTTCCCCTTAGAGGCTTTGCCGAGGGTTGGACCATTGCCAACACCCTTTCTTTAGATGGAAGCATTATTGAAGAATCTGTGGTTTCGGGCGAGATTTTATTGAACTTAAAAAATCAATTTCCATTTGAAGCAGATTTGCAGCTATACACAGTCTCAAACGGAAACATAACCGATTCTCTAATTCTAGGAGATCCTACTATCCTTGCTGCTGGAGATATAAATCAGCAAACGGGTAAGGCAAGTGTTAAAGAATCTATCCGCAGTATTAAGGTATCAGCTAGTCAAATGGAAAATCTTAGAAACTCAGATAGCATTAGAATGGAAGCTACCATTAGGACTTCGGATGCGGAGAACAATACACAGGTTGCGATCTACAAAGAATATTTCATGGAGGTATCTATTGGTTTAGCCGCCTCAATTTCTGTTAACAACTAATTCCTAGCCAAACATGAAAAAGTTAATACTCTCATTATTTATTGGTCTACTAGGACTTAGTGCATCTGCGCAAACCGACATCTCGCTATTTGGAATGAGCAACCTTTACCAAAAGCGCTATTTAAATCCAGCTTATCAACCCCAATCCAAATTGCAAATTGGATTGCCTGGAATATCATCTGTGGCATTTAACGGATACAATACTGGCTTTAAACCTGGAGACTTTGTAAGCTTCGATGGTAGCACCGGAGGAAAGGTAGATAGAAACGAAATCCTAAACGGACTAGAACCCATTAACACCTTTGGATTTGTTGGAAATATAGACCTGTTCTCACTTGGATTTAGCCTAGGGAAAACGTACGTATCTCTTGGAGTAAGAGCCAACCTAGATTTCCAAACCTATTACTCCAAAGGACTTATGGAGTTGGTGCTAATTGGTAATGGTGGCGACAATCTTGGTAAGCGAATTAGCCTGGATGGTTCGGGGGTAGATTTTTCTGCATACACCGAAATGACCATTGGAGCCGCGCACCAGGTAAACGACAAATTAAGTGTTGGGGCAACAGCCAAAATTATACAGGGGCAACTGAACATTAATACTGCAGAACTTAAAGGTGGAGTAACTACCAATGAGGAGGATTATAGCATAACCTTTGATGGCGCTATAGATTTAAGAATGAATAACCTCGACCTAGACTCTGAGGATATCATAGACATTGACAAAATTCTTGAGGGACTGCCCAACTCTCCAAACAAGGGCTTTGGTTTAGACCTAGGCGCTACCTATTTGGTTAACGACAAATTAAAAGTGGGAGCCTCTATTTTAGATATTGGATCCATTAATTGGTCGGAAGAAAACGCTAACGTTTATAAAAACCCAAATTTTGAATTTACCTACCAGGGAATGGACTTCTTTGATTTCACCTCGGGAAGTTCCGATGACGGATCTTTTACCGAGCTGTTAGACTCACTATCAGCCGAGTTAAAAACGGACCGATCTAAAGAAGCCTATACCACCAAGTTAAATACTCAGGTTATTCTTTCGGGTGGATATAAAATTACGCCAAGAAGCGAAGCCGGACTTATGGTAAGAAATTACTTGAATAGAAAAAGCGCAAAATTTGCTGCCTCGGCATATTATGGGGTATCGCTTAAAGATTGGATTACCGCCAGTATAAATGCCAGTTATGCAAACCGCAGTATAGCCAACGTAGGAGCTGGAGTTTCTTTTAGACTGGGTACGCTGCAGCTGTATGCAATGTCTGACAACCTATTGGGGATAGTTTCTCCAGAATCGGCAAAAACCGTGCAGACCAGATTGGGAATGAACCTCATTTTTGGAAAACGCAACATGTTTGATGAAACTGAGCTAGCGCCAGAGATTCCTGCTACTGAACCAGAAGTAGAGGTTGAACCTGCCGCCAAACCTGAGGTTAAGAAGTTAACACCAGAAGAAAAGAAAAAGGCTAAGGAAGCGAAGAAAGCAGCCAAGCAAAAGGCCAAAGAAGAAAAAGAAAAAGCCGAAGAGGAGCAGAAGTTTAAAGAAGAAGAGGATGACAACGACTCTGGACTAGAATACATTACCCCGGCAGAACTCAAGAAGCGCGAGGCGGAAGAAAAGGCAGCTGCAGAGCAAAAAGCCAAAGAAGCTGCTAAGGCTGAGCAGGAGAAAGCAAAAGCAGAGCAAGAAAAGGCAAAAGCTGCAGCTAAGGAGGCAAAGAACAAAACCAAAGAAGACGCCAAAAAAGCCAAGGAAGAAGCAAAGGCCAAAAAGGAAAAAGCTAAAGCCGACAAAAAAGCTGAAAAAGAGAAAGCAAAAAAGGCCGAAGGCGAATTTGACAACTGGAATGAGCCTGAGAAAAACGAGGAATAAAAACAATTAGATATCAAAAACCGCCTGAGCATTCAGGCGGTTTTTTTATGTCTTAAAATTTGAAGTTAGGAAGGGGAAAGGTTTAATTACTTATTTCATTTTTAAGCTAGAATTGAGAGCAACAATTCTCTTCTTGCAAATAAGATCATCTCATTTCTCAATTACACCTTCTAAGACGTGAATTTTCGGGGGTTTTATGTACTTTTCGAAATACAAAAACAAATATCATATCAGCAACCCAGCTTTGCTTATATGTTGGCGTGTATTTCAAAAAAACAGAGAATGCTTAATAAGGAACAGAAGGATGATTTTTCAAGTTTGAGAATCGAGCTAATTGACCTCAATATTTTAGCCTGCTTGTACATCAGAAAGTTTAACCGGATAGGTTTTTTGTTCAAGGAAACAACTAGGCATTACATTTTAGAAGAATTAACTGCGCTTAGATATATGGAAAACGGACTAATCCTCCATTTAACCAACCTTGATGACGACAGTTCGAATTTCTCATTTCGAAAAATATTAAAAGCTATAAATACCACAATTAAAGATCAAGAAGTGATCAAAAATTTGAAATCAGACTTTGATTCCTTTAGAAGGAATGTAAATTCCTTAAAAGTTAAACACCGTAATAAAAGAATAGCACATCTAAATTATACAGAAGATCTAAACCTTGACCAGTTTTTGAACTTCGATAATGTACTAAAACCATTGATTTCACAAGCCAATGTAATAGGCGATAAACTATGGGGTGAAAGGATAAAACAGGAATTTAAACTTGGTACCTACGAAGGCATTCTAAATTTTAGAGAATTATTTAAAGAACTTAAAGCAGACATAAATAGTCAAAAAGAATTTGTTTAAAAAAACGACACGCCAACAATTTCTATAAATAATGCGGTTTAGTTGGTTAAAAACACATTTTCGCTCTTGTTTCCATCTCCCCTTTTATTCTACGTGGTTTTAGTAATTTACCACACAAATAAAAGCCTCGGCTAAAAGTAAGGGAGAATTAAATATTGTAGCTTCAACACTACACTATAGATTAGGCATAAGTGCAACGAACCAATAACATATATACATCCATCATGAAAAATCTTACCACTCTCGTTACCCTTTTATTGTTGATACTTTTTTCTTGTCAATCGAATAAAATTGATGATATACAAGGTGTTTATACCGTAGACAAGGAACTATTGAAAAAAGAATTAATGAACAATTTAAAAGATGAGAATAACCAAACCGCCTTATCTACAGCTGTACTAGATAAAGCAATTGAAAACTCTGTTATTGAATTAAATGTTTCTGGCGACTCCTTAAAGGGTTTAATGTTTCTAGCTGGTCAAACCTCTTTAATTAACTCAAAAATTTTCTATCGAAATGATAGTATGTTAATAAATACAGATGGTGATGACGCTTACATCATACCGAATTCGGATGGTTTTTTGTTCCAAAATGTGGGTTCAAAAATGCATATTCAAATGATAAAAGCTGACCAAAAAAAGCTATCAAAAGATACAGAAATGGCTATTGATAATTTACTTCAGAAAAAAGCAGAGGTAAAGGAATTTGAAGAAAGCATAGGGAAATGGAAAATTGGAAACTACGTCGATGACTTTGGAGATAAAACAGGGGAAGGATATCCATACTGTATAGTAAAAGGTGAACATACAAATTCTGCTGTTGTGAAATCAGATGTCTTTGTAAAGGCATACCTAGAAGGAGGTAAATTCATTTTTCAAATATTTAATAGTAGCATGACGCTAAAAGAAAGTTTTCCAGATAACGAGTTTGGTTATATCAAAATTAAATACCCAGATGATGATGTAGAAAGGGAAAAGGTATTCTTCTTTAAGAATTATATTCTAGAATCCCCAGGTGATGAAAAACCTCTGGTACATGACTTTCTTCTTAATGAGGATGGTGAACTTAAAATATTAATTGATGTAAGTACTGCGAGTAAATATTATTCTGACAAGTACCAATTTATCTTGAAGTCAAATAATCTGAAAGAAATAATTTCTTCGCTAAAAAATAACTAGCCTATATAAGTAGCCTTGCTTTTTGCTCCTGGTGCGTATTTGGTGTATATTTACATCAAAGCAATTGCAGATGGCAAGACAAAGCATATCTCTAAGTCAACCAAATGACGAGTGGTTAAAAAGCCAAATCGAAAACAAAGAATACTCAAGCAAAAGCGAAATCATTAATGACCTCATTCGGCAAGCTCGCAAACAACATGAGCAAATTGATTTTGTAAGAGCTAAGCTTACGAAGGCCGAAAAAAGTGGCTTTACCAATCTTTCTAAGGAACAGATTTTGAATCAGGCTAAAAATGGCTGAATACAAACTCAGCAACGAGGCCAAAGAAGATTTAATTCGCATATATCAATACGGTTGTGTGCGATTCGGTGAGCTTCAAGCAGAAAAATACTTCAACCAATTCTTTGAATACTTTGAGCTAATTGCAGATAACCCAAACTCGTTTGAGGCGGTGGACCATATTAAAGCTGGGTATAGAAGATGTGTTTGTGGTTCCGACAGTATTTTTTACCGACTGAACCACAACACAGTTGAGATAATGGCCATCATCGGAAAACAGGATCTAAGCAACATCCTTTAAGCAATAACCAACTACATAGTATCTGTACTTGTACCTCAACATCGTTTTTCAACGTGTCTAGCCGAGTCCCGAGTTACTAACCTTGGTTTTAATTGCCGTTTTCAACCGTAATAACTCTTCGGAAATATTCGCGCCGAACCCTTGGCAGTAATACAAAAAACACAGCACAAAACTTATTCGTAAATTTGCATTATGTGTAAGGAGAAGATCATAACAGGGGTTCAGGTTTCTAGGCAGTTGAGTAAAGCCAAAACCATTCTACAGAACCAGGTTATCCCAAAAGAAGAGCTTTACCAAATTCGTAAAAGGGAAGGTAAACTTAGTACATCCATAAGAAAGGTTTCGTAGAGTTATGCCTGATTTAATTGTGATTGCAGGCTGCAATGGCGCAGGTAAATCTACTTTTTCAACATCATTCCTTCCAAACAACCTGTCATCATTTGATTATGACAAAACCTATTTAGAACACTACGAAAGTCTTCCGGACAGTGAATTAAGGGACAAATTTGCTAGAGATAGTACCGTAAGGGAATTTGAGGCTGCAATTGAATATGCTATTCAAAATAACCTTAGTTTCTGTTACGAGACAAATTTTGATGCTCATCCAACCCATTGGCCACAGATTTTTAAAGAAAAGGGATATCGCCTTAACTTAATATTCTTTTGTCTTGACAATAAGGAGCTTGCCGAGCATCGGGTAAAAGTACGGGCCGAATTTAAAGGGCACTTTGTGGATAAAGCAACTATTGACACCTAATGGAAAGCAGGTTATAAAAATCTAAACCTTCATTTTAGGCTATTCGATAACCTTTTGTTTGTTGATAATTCAGTCCAAAATGAAGTTTACACCAATATTTTACAAATTCAAGGCAATGAAATTGATCTGCTTTCAGAGGATTTACCAGAATATTTTGAACGTAGATTTCCCGACATTTTTGAGTTGATTAGAGGTAAATGAATAAAAAGGACTACTACCTACAATGATCTGAGCTAAAATCCAAGCTCTGATATAATTTTTAACCCTCCATTAATACTGTTTTCATAGGTCGGCAAGGTCTATTTTAGAAGTCAACTTTGAGCAATTACAAAAGCTTACTGATTTTTAATGATCATAAGTACTTGCTCTGATTTAGAAGAAAAACCAAGGAGCGGTGTACCTTTGAGGCAACATCGTTTTTCAATCTGTCTTGCCGAGCCACGTAAACGAAAATTTTTCGTCTGTACCTTGTAACTCCGTAGGTTAAATTTTTAGGTTACCCCTATTGTTCCGCATATACCCCGTTATAATGAAAAACCTCATTTTACTTTTTTGCCTTGTTATCGTCATCCCTTCTTTTGGACAGTTTAATCAGGGTTTTGAAACCTGGGACTCCACCTATCAACATTCCTATCCGGAGCAGATGGACAGTTTATTTAATGTCCCCAACCCTAAACATGGAACCGTCAAAAAATGGACGGAAGACTATAATTATGGCGTTTGTCAAACCACCGACAGCTACTCTGGCAAATACGCAATTATTCTTCACAACTGGTACGGTTATGCCAATACCACCATTAAATCTTCTGACACTATTTCGTACAGACCTCAGTATTTAAATGGTCACTTTAAATACATAACCAGTACCTATAATGGTTTGGCCACGGGATTGATTTCGGTTGCCCTAACAAAAAACGGAAACGCCGATACCATAGCTACCGGATCTTTTCAGTTTGATTCTACCCTAAGCTACGCTCCCTTTCAAGTAGAACTGCAATACCTTTCTAATGAAATACCAGACTCTGTGCACATCATCATCACCAATGCGTACACCCATTGCATGTACAACGTGGTATGCAATCTATTGTACCTAGACGATTTGTCTTTTTCTGGAACTACCTCAGGCCTAAAAGATCATTTATTATCGGATGCAGAAATCGATATTTACCCCAATCCAACCAACACCTTTCTAAACTACAAAAGCACAGCCGACATCCATGGTATTAGCGTAATGGACTCAAGGGGAAGGACCATAAATTACAAGCCCAATAAGGAAAACCGCATAGATGTATCGGCACTGAATCCTGGAGTTTACTTCGTTCAATTTTTAAATAGCAAGCAGCAATTGCTTTCAGTAAAGCGACTCGTAATTACTCCTAATGGC
This sequence comes from Luteibaculum oceani, assembly GCF_007995015.1. NCBI lineage: Bacteria > Pseudomonadati > Bacteroidota > Flavobacteriia > Flavobacteriales > Luteibaculaceae > Luteibaculum > Luteibaculum oceani. Next base: position 45,139 of record NZ_VORB01000007.1, on the reverse strand, counting down.
TGAATTGGGGTAGAAGGGATAAGTTACAACGCTCTGTTGCATACCTTTGCCTAAATACCGGTTAAAAGGAACATACATGAAGACTGAGAAAAAACTATTGGGTGCTGGACTACTTTCTGCTTTTGCAGCCTCATTATGTTGTATAGCCCCTGTTTTGGCGCTTGTTGCGGGTAGCAGTAGCTTCGCCACTACCTTTTCTTGGTTAGAACCTTTAAGACCCTACCTCATAGTACTAACTATAGGTACACTCGCCTTTGCATGGTACCAAAAGTTTAAGCCCAAAAAAGAAGACGACTGTGATTGTGAACCGGAGGAGAAAGGTAATTTCTTGCAATCCACCACTTTCTTGGGCTTGGTTACGATTATGGCAGCTCTTATGCTGGCTTTCCCCTATTATTCCAACATTTTCTACCCTAACAAGCAGGATGTAAATGTTACCGAGAGCACTGCGTACAAAACGGTTGAGTTTAGCATAGCAGGGATGACTTGCTCGGGCTGCGAAGAACACGTTAACCACGAGGTGCAGAAATTACCCGGAATTTTATCCACCGAAACCTCATACTCAAAGGCCAATTCCATCATCGTTTTCGACCCAATAAAAACCAATGCATTAGAAATTGAGCAAGCCATACTAAAAACTGGCTACGAGGTAAATGAGAAAAAACATGATTAATGAGTGTAATATTAGAATCTGAGATAACCTGTCCGAATTGTGGACATAAGAAGGTTGAAACCATGCCCACCAATGCCTGCCAGTATTTTTACCAATGCGAAGGCTGCAACAAAGTCTTGAAACCCAAAAACAACGACTGCTGTGTTTATTGCAGCTACGGCACCGTCCCCTGTCCGCCCATACAGAACAATAAGAGCTGTTGTAAAAATTAATTGGTTTCCTTCTTGGCCAATTACCTCAGGATGTAGTGCATTTGGGAATAGGACCAAATTTTTCTGGATAACGCATTTAGCAACTTATCCCACTTGAATTTGCCCTTTATTCCATTACAATTAAAAGCGAGATAGAAAAAAACACTTCCACCTATGAAAACAAGCACCTTTCTAACCTTTGTGGGTGACCAATGTGGCAAAGCTACAGAGGCAATTAACCTTTACACCGATATCTTCCCTAACTCAGAAATTATTCGCATCACCCACTACAAAAAGGGAGAACCTGGAGGAAGCCCAGACCTTATTAAATATGGTGTTTTCACTATCAACGGAACAGAGTATATGGTTTCGGAAAGTAGCTACAACCACGCCTGGAACTTTTCTCATGCCAACTCCATATTGATTAGAGACGAATCCCCAGAGCGGATTCAAAAATTATTCGATCAACTTTCTAAAGACGGTCAGGTTATGGTTCCGCTTGACAATTATAATGGCGAAGGGGATTATGGATTTGGGAAAAAGTTTGGGTGGTGTCAGGATAAATTCGGGATTTCCTGGCAATTCATTTTAACTGACGAATAGATCCAATCAATTTTATTTTTTAACCCGCTTACAAGTATTAATGGAATCTCCTGCGTGGATTGTTGAGAAATCCTCAAGCCGGTTTAATCGTAAAATGTGCTTTGGTTTTATCCCAAGCTTCTGACTCACCAATCTTAAATCGTCTTCCTCAGTAATTTCATACTTCTTAACCGAGCAGTTTTTTCTTCTTTTCGGTTGGATGTAAACCAATTCGCCGCTATTAAAGGTGTGCTTTTCGCTGATATCGTTGTACTTAGTAATTTGCCAGGTTGCAAGCTCTAAATCCTCAGCTATTTCTTTAACGGAGTCTCCCGCTTTTGCTCGCGTGTACTTAATATTATTATCGCTAAGGTCTATTCCTCTATCCAGGGTAATCACCTTTTCAGCAATTACAGGTTTAGCCTTAACCTCTTCGATTTCCTTATCAACCTTTTCTTTTCTCGGCTTACTAATATCCTCATCGAATTTATAAAGCTCCCATTTTTCAATAATTGCCATAAGAAGCTGCGGATACTTAGGGTTGGTGGCATATCCAGCCTTTTTCAAGCCTTTCGCCCAAGATTTATAATCATCCGATTTATAGTCAAACAAAAACGCATATCGACTTTTATTCTTGAGGAATAAGCTGTGATCTTCAAAACTCTCGGCTGCAGAATTGTATTTCCTAAAGCATTCCCCCTTTTTATCGTCGTCGTGATAAATTTTTCCACCTTCCCAACCGTGGCATTTAATTCCAAAATGGTTGTTTCCCTTTTTGGCCAACATGGAGTTTCCCGACGCAGATTCCAAAATCCCCTGCGCCAAAGTTATAGAGGCCGGAATACCAAATTCGCGCATATTTCTAATGGCTGTTTCTTTCCAGGTATCGATGTACTCTTGGGTAGTAATTTTATCCCCTCCTGCGAAAAGACTTGCACTGCACAGTAAAGCGATAAATAAACTGGTGATTTTGGTGTTCATAGCATTAGAAATACCCTACAAAGTTAGGGTAGTCAAGTGCTAACAATAACCCAGCCTAAAGATGCTTGCTAACAAGCGCTTGTGGAAGAGCTGCTTTCACCCACGGAAATACATCTTCCATCCCCAAAAAGCCCTGTAAACCTCCTGTATGTATTAACAATGGAAGCTGGGCGTAATTAACATCCTCGCTCATTTTGCTGCACAATCCATACATAGCCTTACTGGTGTAAATGGGATCTAACAGAACTTTTGTTTGCTCCCAAAAGTCGAATACAAAGGCTTGTAGTTCGACATTGGTTTTGGCATATGCTCCAAAAAGGAAATCGAAGTTAAGGTCCTTGTCATTACGGATATCAGCATCCAAAAATTTTTGGGGCACAGCTGAAAACCCCGTTATTTTTTGACCATCTCCCAAGCTGTTTTTTAATCCCCTAAAAGTAGTACCCGTTCCTACCCCTACTATTAACCTATCGTATTCTTTTACTCTCGAGTCGACAATTTCTCCTACCCCCTGCTCTGCTTCTCCACCTTTTCCTCCTTCTTTAATAATCAGGTAATTTGGATAGTTGCTTTGAAGTTCTGCTAGAAATGCAGCATCGTTTCGCATCCGGTATTCCGCAAAACTTAAAAAAGCTATGCTCGCACCCTGACTCTCGATAAATTTTAAAGTAGGATTAGATAGATTTTTATCATTGGATCGCACCATACAAAGCAGGGGCAAGTCGAACATACTACAGCAGTACGACAAGGCGCTGAGGTGATTGGAATATGCACCTCCAAAACTTATTATTCCAGTTACTTTTTGTTGTACAGCACCTAAAATGGGGTACTTTAATTTCCTTAGTTTATTCCCACTAATTATGGGGTGCAATTGATCTTCCCTGAGGATATTAATTTGCAGTTCCTTTCCTTTGAAAACGAATCGATGGGTTTCAATTTTAGACTTTTGGGAAAAGATCTCCTTCATTTGGGGTAAATTTGCATAAAATCTGAAGGGATGGCAGAAGATATGAGCGGTTTTTCGAAAAAAAAGGAGTTAGATCCCGAAGACTATTACACCACTATAGATGGCTACATGGTTTTCACCGAAAAATATCTGCTTAAAAGAGGCTACTGTTGCCAAAATGGCTGCCGCCACTGCCCATACGGATTTAACAAAAGAAGAGTAAAAGGAGCGCGTTAATCCCCCCTTTTTTCCACGGCACCATCTGCATATTTTGCAAACCTACCGGCATCCCTTGGGTGAACATGCTCATATTTAGGCCACGGCCATCCACCGAATTGATCCTTCTGATAATCCATTATCGCAGCTCTAATTTCTCCTTCGGTATTCATAACAAAAGGACCGTGTTGCACAACGGGCTCACCAATAGGACGTCCTTGTAACACCAATACTTTTGCGCTAGATGATTTATTTTCCAGGTTTACCGCTCCAGATAATAACTCGGCACCATGGTTTACGGTAAGTTCCACTCCCTGTACCGAAAGCTTTTCACCTTCGTACAAATAAATGCTTCTATTACAGTCGGCAGAGCAGCTTGGCAAATTTACTTTGCCATTTTCTGGTATAGATATAAGCCAAACTCCAACCTCTGAAACAGGATCGGCAGCCCAGGAATCTGGAGTAGGGTTTAGGGCGGAGCTATCCTTAAAATCTCCGGCAACCACCTTCACCTCAACCCCATCAGTTTTATGAACGGGTATATCCTCATTCCAAAGCATTTTGTAGTGGGGTTCCACCATTTTAGACTTCCGAGGTAGATTTAACCAAATCTGAAATAGCTCCAAAATGTTTGGTCCCTCGCTACTAATTAGGGGAAACATCTCAGAATGCATAACCCCTTTACCTGCTGTCATCCATTGTACGTCGCCGTTTCCAAATCTTCCAGTAGCCCCCATGGAGTCTGAGTGATCTGCATAACCCTGCTCAACGATGGTTATGGTTTCGAAACCTCTGTGCGGATGCCCGGGAAATCCCGGAACCTCTGTTCCGTGATACATTCTAAATCCATCCTTCTTTTGAAAATCATTCCCAATGGGTCTTCCCTTTAAATAGGACGGAGCAGGTCCCAAAGTCTCCGTTCCGGCAGGATAATTATCTTGGTGGTAAACACAGAAAAGAAAAGGATCTGGGGTTTGCCAAGGAAAACCCAAGGGAAAAATGTTTTTGATGGCTTTGGACATGATAACAGATTATTTTAATTGCAAAACGGATTAAACACAGAAGTGTTTAAATCTTCAATTCGCAATTTTCATCGGCAAAATCGTAGGCTTTAATGTTGGACAAAATTTCCTTCTTGCTTTTTTCAAACTCACTTTTGAAACGCAGATTGGTCTTTTTTCTCTCTCGCCCCTCAATAAAGCGGCGCATTTCATCCGTACTTCTTAAAATTAAACCGGGAACTGGGCTTGGCTTTCCCGCATCATCCACAGAAACCATGGTAAAATAGCAGCTGTTGGTGTGAATTTTTTCTTTGGTCTTAAAGTTTTCCGAAACCACCCGCACACCTACAATTAATGAGGTTCTTCCCACGTAATTTACCGAGGCATATAAATGCAACAAGGTTCCCACCTCTACAGGATGAAGAAATTCTACGCGATCTACAGATAGCGTTACGCAGTAATTATCTGCATGTTTAGACGCGCATACATAGGCTGTTTTGTCTAATAATGATAATATTTGCCCTCCGTGAATTTTCCCACCAAAATTGGTATAACTGGGAACCATTAATTCGGTAAGTTGGGTTTGAGATTCTTCTACCGTTTTAAACATTCGGGTATTTATTAGTTATTTTATCGCTACAATCTAATTATTGTATGGTTACTACAGAATTTGCAAAGCAAATTGCACAAGGAATTCCTTCAAATTTACCTCCAAAAAAAGATATAGACCCTAAGGTAAGTCATGCCCCTAAGCGCAAAAAAATACTTTCTCAATCTGAGCAAATTTTAGCCTTGAGAAATGCCCTTAGATATTTCCCAAAGGAGTGGCATCGGGAATTGGCTGTAGAGTTTAACGAGGAGCTCGAAAAATATGGTAGGATATACATGTATCGTTTCAAGCCCGAATACGATATGTATGCCCGTCCAATACACGAGTATCCTGCAAAAAGCATTCAGGCGGCATCCATAATGTTAATGATCCAAAACAACCTGGATCCAAAGGTGGCGCAACACCCCGATGAGTTAATTACCTACGGTGGTAATGGTGCAGTTTTCCAAAACTGGGCGCAATACTTGCTTACCATGCAATACCTAACCGAAATGACCGACGAGCAAACGCTTGTTATGTATTCTGGTCATCCACTCGGATTGTTCCCATCTAACAGCAACGCACCAAGAGTAGTAGTAACCAACGGGATGATGATTCCGAATTACTCTAAGCCAGATGATTGGGAAAAATACAATGCTTTAGGGGTTACCCAATATGGGCAAATGACGGCAGGATCGTACATGTACATCGGACCACAGGGAATTGTGCATGGAACCACCATTACCGTTTTAAATGCACTGCGTAAAATCTGTAAGGATAGATCGGAATATGGCACCAAACTTTTTGTAACCTCTGGTTTAGGTGGAATGTCGGGAGCGCAGCCTAAAGCGGCAAATATTGCGGGATGCGTTTCTATTACCGCAGAAGTAAATCCAGCCGCAGCCTACAAAAGGCACGAGCAAGGATGGGTTGATGAAGTAGTTGAAGATCTTGACCAGGTTATTGACCTTGCCGAAGCCAAAAGAAAAGAGGGTAAAGCCTATGCAATTGCCTATTTAGGTAACGTGGTAGATCTGTGGAGAAAACTGGTTGACAGAAATGTTAAAGTAGATATTGGATCTGACCAAACTTCACTGCATAATCCATTTGCTGGAGGATATTACCCTATAGGAATGAGCTTTGATGATGCCAACGACATGATGGCGAACAACCCAGAGCAATTCAAAAAGGAAATTTATGCAACCCTTAAAGCGCATGTTGAAGCAATAAATGCATTGGTGGACCGTGGAATGTACTTCTTCGATTACGGGAATGCTTTCTTGCTTGAATCGAGTAGAGCAGGTGCCGATATCGTAAAAGAAAATGGCGACTTTAAATACCCTAGCTACGTACAAGATATTATGGGGCCTATGTGCTTCGACCTTGGCTTTGGTCCTTTCCGTTGGGTTTGTACTAGCGGAAATGAGGAAGATCTGCGCAAAACAGACAAGATCGCTGCAGAAGTATTAAAGGAATTAGCTGTGGTGGCTCCCAAAGAAATAGAGCAACAACTGCAAGACAACATCCAATGGATAGAGCAGGCCGAAGAGAACCAAATGGTTGTAGGATCTAAGGCGCGTATCCTTTATGCAGATTCAACCGGAAGAATAGAAATTGCAAAAGCTTTTAATAAGGCTATTGCACTGGGAGAATTAGAAGGACCGGTGGTACTGGGTAGAGACCACCACGATGTTTCTGGTACAGATTCACCATTTAGAGAAACCTCTAACATTTACGATGGTAGTCAGTTTACCGCTGATATGGCCGTTCAAAATTTTGTAGGAGACTCCTTTAGAGGAGCAACTTGGATTTCGCTGCACAACGGAGGTGGTGTAGGCTGGGGAGAAGTTATAAATGGTGGCTTCGGGTTACTGCTTGACGGAACCCAAGAAGCCGAGCAAAAGCTAAACAGCATGTTATTCTGGGATGTTAACAACGGAATTGCTAGAAGATCTTGGGCCAGAAACGACAACGCCGTGTTTGCCATTAAAAGGGCAATGGAAATAAACAAACAACTTAAAGTAACCCTTCCTGAAGAAATTAGCGAAGAAGAGGTACTTTCTGCCATTGGGCAAGAACAAACCAGCAAATAGAATTACCAAATTAGATGGGGGGGGTGCTAACGAAACATCTCGGCATCCCTTTTCCATCTAATTCACCTTAAAATACAGTTCGGAAACAATATTGAAAACGATAAAAGTTAGTCGGGTTATATCCCTTACTTTTGTCCCGATTTAGAGCGCTATCATGAAAATTTCATATAACTGGTTATTAGATTTTTTACCCGAAGATTACCATCGTTCACCCGATGAGCTATCGGAAATTTTAACCGATACAGGGTTAGAAGTTGAAGGAGTTGAACGGGTAGATAGTATTCCAGGTGGATTAGAAGGAATAGTAATTGGAGAAGTTCTTACTTGCAAAAAGCACGAAAACGCCGATAAATTAAAGTGCACCACGGTAAAGATAGGGACAGAGGTTGTTCCTATCGTTTGTGGAGCACCAAATGTAGAAGCGGGACAAAAAGTTGTGGTAGCAACCGTTGGAGCTACTATCCACCCAACTGAGGGTGATCCATTCGAAATAAAAAAGGCCAAAATAAGAGGGGAAGTTTCTCAGGGTATGATCTGCGCTGAAGACGAATTAAGTCTAGGGCAAAGTCATGCAGGAATTATGGTTCTACCTTCAGGAGCTAAGGTGGGACAAAAAGCCGCAGACTACTTTAACGTTACTACCGATTACCAAATAGAGATTGGATTAACCCCCAACCGTACAGACGCTATGTCTCATTTCGGGGTAGCGAGAGATATTGTGGCGGCATTAAACCACAAAGAAGGTAAACAGCTTACAATAAAACCTCTTAGTAATCTGGCAGATCTTAAAGAAGGAAACTGCCCAGTAACAATAGAGGTGGAAAATAAAGAAAGATGTCCAAGGTATGCTGGACTGGTTATAGAAAACTTAAAAGTTGCTCCTTCTCCAGAATGGCTTCAAAACAGACTTAAAACCATAGGTCTAAAGCCCATAAATAACCTTGTAGATATTACCAACTACGTTTGTCATGGTTTTGGGCACCCTATGCACGCCTTTGATTTGGAAAAGGTAGCTGGACAAAAAGTAATTGTAAAGACTGCAAAAGCAAAAGATAAATTCACCACCCTCGATGAAGTTGAAAGAACTTTACATGAGGAAGATTTGATGATTTGCAATGCCGAAAGCGCCATGTGTATCGCCGGTGTTTTTGGAGGATTATCATCAGGAGTGTCAGAAACAACAAAGGGAATCTTTCTAGAATCGGCATATTTCAATCCCGTTTCGGTTCGAAAAACTGCCAAAAGACAAGCATTAAACACAGATGCCTCCTTTAGATATGAAAGAGGTATAGACCCCACTGCCACCCTAACTGCCTTACAATTTGCTGCTAAACTCTACACGGATATTGCAGGAGGTGAAATCAAGGGTGGATATCAAGATGTAAATGCAGGAGTGGCAACCAGTCATCAGTGCGAATTCTCATTAAAAGGACTTAACACCCTTGCTGGGGTTGATTTTGATAAAGAAACAGTTAAGGCCATTCTTAAGGATTTGGATATCACTATCCTCTCTGAGAAAGAAGACAAATGGACACTGGATATTCCGGCGTATCGCGTGGATGTTACAAGACATGCCGACGTATGCGAGGAAGTTATGAGGATATACGGTTTTAACGCTATTCCTATTCCTCAGAAAATTGCTTTAAGTCCAGGAAAAAGAGAGCGTTTATCTAAGCATAAAGCCAGAGAAATTATTTCTGCATTTCTTGCTGCCAAAGGTTTAGCAGAAGGAATGAGCAACGGTTTAACCAATGCCAACTATAAAACCTTTGATGCGGGAATAGAAAAGTCGGCAATCAACCTTCTGAATCCTTTAAGTTCCGATTTAGGAATTTTGAGAAACTCCATGCTGTTTTCTTCATTGGATGCAGTGCTGTACAACCAGAAGTTTGGAAACGAGCGCATTGCCTTATTCGAGTTTGGAAAAGCCTACTTTAAAGCGGGTGAGGGCTACAACGAAAATGAGCAACTGGCCATTACCTTGTCTGGATTAGCGAACGAGGAAGGGTGGAACACCAATGCTGGAAATGCCTCTTGGTCTGACTTAAAAAGCCTGGTATACAGTGTAATAGACCGTCTAGGCTTTAAGTCGGCATTAAAGACTACCGAGGGAAAAGAATTTTGGATGGAATATGGAATGGAAATTTCATTCAGAAAAAAATCACTGGTAAAATGGGGTAAGGTTAAAGCCGAATTATTAAAGAAATCCGATATCAAAAAAGAAGTGTTTTTCGCAGTTTTTGATTTTGATTTCGCCTACGAAGCCTTGGCCAATGTAAAACCACAGATTGCTGAACTTCCGAAATTCCCTGGTATGAGAAGGGATCTTTCTTTACTGTTAGAGAAGGAAGTGGAATATCAAGCACTTGAAAAGGTTAGCAAGAAGGCGGCCAACCAGCTGCTGCAATCCGTTTCATTATTCGATGTTTACGAAGGGAAAAACCTTGAAAAAGGTAAAAAGTCTTATGCGCTGAGCTATCAATTTAGATCGCCAGAGAAAACCCTTACTGACAAAGAGGTAGATGCGCAGATGGATAAAATAATGAAGAGTCTTGAAAAAGAATTAGGCGCTAGTTTAAGGTAAATGGAAAAGTGGTGCTACTACATATTTAAAAGCTGGATTGCCTTGTCTCTCCGGCTTTTTTTCTCTGATATCAGGGTAGTAGGACGCAACAACATACCCAAAGGCAAAGGGGTTATTTTTATTGCCAACCATTGGAACACGCTGATTGACCCCTTATTGATTACCTGTTCGGTTAGGAAAAAGATTTGGTTTTTAACGCGATCTGATGTGTTCAAATCAAATTACATCAATAGATTATTATCTTTTTTTGGTCCAATTCCTGCCTATAGAGCGGTAGATGGTTTTAAGGCTCCTCTTAAAAATCAAGAGACATTTAATCTGTTAAAATCCAAACTGAATAAAAAGGATTGGGTCGCTTTATTCCCCGAGGGCACCCATTTGCAGCACAGAACGCTTAGGAGGTTTAAAAAGGGCGTATTTCGAATATGGGAACAAAATCCCACCACAAGCGTGGTGCCTATAGCCATAAACTTTAGTTCCCTTACAAAATCGCATGCGTGTATAGAGGTGAAATTTGGGAAACCATTTCAATACGAAGCAGGGCTTACAACTAAAGAATTAGAGCAAGCCCTTGAAAAAGAATTATGTACCGTAGAACAATTCGAGAGCTTAGATCCTATTTTAAATCTGGATTGGCCAGCTCGGATAAAGCAAAATCTACTTAAAAAAGAAAGCTTAAATGAGGAGCACTGGTCTAAGGTTAAGTCTATAATTGGCGATAAACTGATTATTCCATTTACCGTTGGATCTTATGTAATCAATATGGTAAAATTGGCTGCAAGCCTTCCGCTGATGCTGGTGGGTTGCCTTTTTGAAATTCCATTTTGGTTCATCCTTAAACTGGTTCTCAAGAAATTTAAAGATCACCAATTCCATCTTTCCATACATTGGTTAACCAAGCACCTGCTGGTTACCATCTTGGCGTGGATTTGTTTCTTTCAATTGATGCTCAGCGGCTTATCTAGCATCAACACCTGGTACTTTATTTTCCTTTTAGGTGGGATAGCAGTTTTCCCGAAAGGAAAGAAGTACTTCCATCGATTATTAGCACAAATTAGATTCCTCCGCTTGAGGAAAAGTGATCAAGAGGCCCTCAAGAACACCTTACAACATATTAGCTATCAATAACTTACAGTTTTGGCACGGGAATTGATTTCTATTGAGGAAATTAAAACTATTGCCTTATGAAAAAGTTATTGATTTTACTTCTGCTTATACCGATGATAGGATTTGCAGAAGACGGACACAACAAAAGGTATTTCGCGAGTCTTGAAATCCACAATAGAACCAATATTAATTATGAGGTAATTGTGGATGGAGTAAGATATGACATGTATGGAAGCCTATTTCTCAATCGTTTAAGACCAGGTTCGCACCACATCAGGGTTATTGAACATAGAATTAACCGGAGAGGCTATGGTTATGCACAAGTAGTATTTGCCGATAGAATATTTCTACCTCACGGAGCACATTTAGAAGCTTGTATTGATAGGTTTGGAGACTTTAGAATTCAACCAATAAGGAGAGCACCGAGAGACTACTGTAGAAGAAGCTGTAATATGAGACACGACCATCATTACCACCCAGATTACTACAGGAACAACGACGATTGTAACCGAAGAGGAAAAGCTTACGGGAGAAGAGGTAGAGGACAACATGATTGGGATGATTAAAAAAAGGGGCATCGCCCCTTTTTTTAATCATCCCACTACATTCATCAACTTTTTTCAAGCCAAGACAGGGAGCATACTAGTTTACTGAAAACAGAGAACACTTTCCTGGGATGCGCGGGCACCCCGGCCTTTGTTCTCTCGATACACCCATGCCATAGCGTGTGCACTCGAGAACCGAGTATCGATAACCTAAACCACATTCGCGTAATGCTTTAAGCTATGCAACCACCCAATTATTGACCACTAACCACTGACTGTTCCCAAAAAACAACTTACCCCCTCATCCCCTCACCCCCCCAACTAATAACAACATTTAAGGTCAGCAAAACAGTCGAATACCTTAATTTTGCGGCCGATGCAAAACCGCAGAATAGATTTAACCCAAGGCCCTATACTCAAAGGGCTCATATCGCTTGCGCTACCTATTATTGGGGCCAATATTCTGCAAACGGGATATCAACTAGTAGATGCATTTTGGGTAGGACGGTTAGGCGCTAATGCAGTTGCAGCGGTATCCGTAAGTTTTCCTGTAAACTTTTTACTGATTTCACTTACCTCCGGCTTTGCCTTTGCTGGCACCATCTTGGTAGCCCAGTACGCTGGGGCCAAAAACTATAAAATGGTAAATCATACTGCACAGCAAACGCTGAGCATGGTGGTTTTACTTTCCCTTATTATTTCCCTTCTCGCCTATGCGCTTTCGCCTCATATATTAAGTTGGTTAGGTGTTGGACAAGATATTTTTGAGGAAGCCAATTACTTTCAGCGCATTATTTTTCTGGCACTCACCTTCAACTTTAGCTTTATCATGTTTCAATCCCTCCTGCGTGGTGTTGGAGAGGTACGAATTCCGTTGTACATAAATGGGGTGGCATTGGCGTTAAATTTCATCTTAGACCCATTGTTTATATATGGATACGGCCCAATACCTGCCGCAGGAGTTGCCGGTGCGGCCTACTCAACTATGGCTACCTTGGCACTATCTTCCATCGCTGGATTTTTTATTCTTTTTAAAGGCTCGGCAGGTATCAAACTAAGTTTTAACCAGTTTAAAATCGACAAACCTCTATTGGCCAGAGCTTTTAAGTTGGGAACTCCCTCTTCAATCGAAATTTCTGCTAGAGCTTTGGGATTAACTGTTCTAACAGGGATTGCAGCACAATTTGGGACCGAAGTGCTGGCTGCCTATGGCGTAGGATCTCGCCTCATCAGTTTTGTAGTAATTTTTGGATTGGGCTTATTACGTGCCAACTCCACCTTGGTTGGGCAAAATATGGGTGCAAGAAAAATAGAACGCGCGGAAAAAGGATCCATCTACGCTGCCTGGATAGGTTTTGTGTTTCTAAGCTTTATCGGACTACTGTTTTACCTATTTACCGAACCCATAGTACGTACCTTTTTGGATGCTGAAGACCATGTAGTAGCCATGGGAGTTAAGTTTATGGAGGTAGTTTCCTTGAGTTTTGGTTTTCTAGGTGCTCAATTGGCCCTGGTGGGGACACTTCGAGGTTCTGGAAATACGGTGCAATCCATGGTACTTACCCTAATTGGAATTTGGCTTATTCAATTTCCCTTTGCCTACTTCGCTGCGAAAATTGAAGGTTTTGAAGAATTGGCTGTTTGGTATTCCTTCCCAATAAGCTACATTTTACCCTGCATTTTAACCGTGTGGTATTTTAAACGGGGTAAATGGAAAAACAAGCAGGTTGTTTAAACCGAAGCTCAGATTACTCTGGTTTCCTTTTTGAGAATAATCGAAAGAACAAGCCCTTGCTCAGGTTGTATACCACAAAGGGGATCCATTCTAGTTTCGCTATCACTTTGTGAGATTTTTTAGCGGCTGTTGCATTTATGATTTTCCTAACAACATATTCCGTTTTCATCGCATCGGTAAACCCTTCGTATCTGCCAGCCGATGGTTTGCCATCCGCCATCAGGGCATGCTGATTTATCGGTGTATCTATTCTTCCTGGAAAAACTTGAGTAACTCTCAACCCATGTTGATACTCCTCTAGGGCTACAGTATCGAAAAACCCTGTGAGCGCATGTTTGCTGGCAGCATAACCGCTTCGCATCCAATAGCCAAACTTTCCAGCCACACTATTGGTTACCACTACCTGCAATTGCTGGTTTTCTGGCTTGTTGTGCAGTATTGCCAAAAATGGATTGATTACTCCAAAGTAATTCACATCCATCATTGCTTTAAATACCTCTGGTTTTGCCTCTTTGGCTATCGCGCGTTGAGATATTCCAGCATTGAAAAAAACCAAGTCTGGATAAAAGTATTTCTCTATTAATCCTTCAGTTTTTAGGTAAGCTTCAGCATCGCTAACATCGAACAATTCAAACTGAATTTGATTGGGATGCATTTGAGATAATTGCTCAAGCTTTTCTTGGGATCTGGCCAAGAGCAATAACTGGTTATCCGCCGCAAGTACTTTGGTTAAAGCGGCCCCAATTCCCGAAGACGCACCGGTAATCCAGATTTTCTTTCCCTTAATTTTCAAGCTTACTTCCTTTCTATTACGTTAAACTCAACCCGTCTATTTTTTGCTCTACCCTCTTCGGTTGCATTACTAGCCACAGGTGCAGTCTCTCCAAAACCCCTTATCACCAACCGATTGGAATCGCCTCCCATATCCACGATGAGCTCTTTTACTCTTTTCGCTCGTCTCAAGGATAAATCGTCATTGTAATCGCTTTCGCCACTATTATCGGTATGCCCAATAATTTCAAGGTTTACCTGAGGATACTTTTTTAGAAAGGCAATTAAATCCAATATACGCGACTCGGTCTCCTTTACCGTAGTAACTCGGTCGTAATCGAAATTGAACCTTGGAAGCTTTATTGTACTAAACTCATCCTCAATAGTAGTAAGCGAATCCTCGTAAATTCTGATTCGCTTTGGGAGTAAAGGTTGCTCCATTTTAACCTTGGAAAACTGCTTCAAATTCGGCTTGTTAAACCCCTTTGTGTTTATTTCAGAAAAGCCAGAAGCTGCCACGGGGTTATCCTTATAATCAGCCAAGGTATTGGCCAAAACCGCTAAATCTGCTGGATTATTCTCAAACTCTACTACCACAGAATCGGAATTTAAACCGTCTTTACAAATCTTAAGAAGGTATACCTGACTTCCCTTATCTGCCGTTTTGTAATTAACCGAATAATAATTGAGGGATTTTTTATAAATGTCGTTGTAAATCCATTCAAAATCCGCAACATCATAAATTTGGTAATGCCCTCCCCTGGTGTTATAAGATAGAGACTTTAAATACCCCTGGTTTACCTGGTTTCCATACCCAATGGTGTAAATATTTACTCCGTTTTCCAGCGCGTTTTTAAGGACCTCATTTTTAGTAATTAAACTGGAATTCTCATTTCCATCGGTCATTACTATAACTATTTTCCTACTCACATTTCGGGCTTTTTTAACGCCAAATATACCAGCATTGGTTGCGTCTAAAAGTGCCGTTGCACCGCCGAAAGAACTAAAATCTAAATGATAGAGTTTTCTTATCAGTCGTTCTTTTTTATCCAACAAATCACTCTCTTGGACTACCCGGTGATCATACTTAAAAAGAGCCACTTCATCTTTTTCTTTTTTAGCGTTTATGAATTTCTCTACCCCCTCTTGCAAGGCATCGGCTCTAGGCCACCCCATGGAACCAGAAAAATCCATAATGGTAGCTATGGCGTTAGGCAAGCTATCCATTTCGCTGTATTCGGTAATGCTGAAATCATCAATTTGGCGGATTTTCCCATCCGACCCCTTTACCATCAGATTACACCAAATCCCCTTAAAATCTTCGGTTCCAGCGCCGTAATAATAAATCCCATTTTGATCCACAATTTGCACCTGAACGCCAGCCTTAGAACCCGTTTCCACGGTCTTCATTAATAATCTCAAGGTATCAGTTGGTCCCGCCTCCGAGATATGGCGCATGCCTTTTATTCGAACAAAGTTATAGCTGTTGGGCGCCGCTACATTTCCCATTTCTGGCTCCATGTATAAACGCTCTTCTTCTTGGAGAGGAATCCATTTTACGGCATTTACAGATTTCAATCCGCGCAGTTCTGCGTAAAATTTCTGACCCGCATTGTTTTTAGCATAAGCAAAAAGAGCATTGGTGGAGAATCCCAAAAATTGAAATCCAGGGAATTTTCTTGGCCCCTCATTTCCCGAGGTATAGCTCATAAGTAAAGCATCCTCCTTTTGCGAAATTGCCCATTTAAAATTGGAGGATATATTTTTGTTACTCCACTCCTGCCTTTTCGCGAAAAGCCCCTTCTTTTTGCTGTATAAAAACTTGAGTTTTAAGTTATTTTCAAAGGCATTGGTGTTGGCATTGTACACTCTGGGGCTTGCCATATTCTGCGGAATAAGTAGCGAATCGCTGTACCAATTGAGGGCTATTTCTTGCTTTAAATCTCCAACAACCTCCCTCAGTTTTACCGTTCCTGTATTGGTATTAATAACATACAGCTCTTTCTCATCCTCCGGGCTTTTGGCTAAAATGGCAATGTAATTTCCCACTTGAGAAAGCAAAAAATCATTGTGAAGCGATTTGGATGGATTAATAATGGTCCTTTTTTGACTTGGGTCGCTTTCCCTCAAAGCCATGGTTCTTTCCCTAGCGTCTTCGCGCAATACCTTATCGATGGAAAGCTTATTTATCCTTTTAAATGTTGGAAGTTCGTAATTGTACACGTTAAGCTGTGTACCCACTTTTCTGGCAACGGTAAAGCCCTTTCCATTTGTTTTAAAAACAATATCATCCCCAAAATATTTCTTCCTAGCGCGTTCCCTTCCTACCTGCCAAAAAAGTATCTGTTTCCGAAATGTAATCGCGGCAATATGCTCATCGTCTTGGGTAATGTACAACTCCTTAATTTGATTATTGGGAGCCGTTTTATAGTTGGTAATTTCCTCTCCGGTGTAGGCATCAAGGGCCTTGACAAAACTGGGGGCACTCACCACAAAAAAGTTGTCCTGATTGGCCATGGCAAACTCCATGGGTTCATTGGTTCTAAACAACATATTACCCACTCGGGTATTGTATATTCTACGGTCTTCTTTGGTTCCTACATAGAGCATTTTACCCGTGTGGCTTAATCGCAAAGAATCTATGTTTAACGACTTTTCGTAGCGAAGTCGAAAGGCTTTTATTAAAGTTTTGTAGGCTACAGAGTAAACTCTAGCCTCGTATTCGTGCTGACCGGAAACTGCATTTTTATCCAAGTAATCTACCGTTGCGACAAACCTACCATCACCACTAATGATGCTTTTAGATTGCCCTAAAACCGATACAGTGGCAAGGATAAAAATGGTATAGAGTAAAAATTTTTTCATGTTAGGATATCTTGCTCCAGATCAACTTATCTGCATAACGCCTTTTCAATTCCATTTTCAACGCTTGGTTTTCTTTCATTTCTAAGTTGGGGTCAAATTCAACAATATTTTTGGCCTCTTCTCTTGCAACAGCTAACATGTTTGCATCGTATACCAAATCGGCCAATTTAAGATCAGAGTCTCCACTTTGTCGCGTACCCATTATTTCCCCCGACCCTCTTAATTCCAAGTCTACCTCTGCAATTTTAAAGCCATCCTGGGTTTCCACCATCGTTGAAAGCCTTTTTTTAGAGTTGGCAGACAATTTATTTGAGCTCATTAAAATGCAAAACGATTGTTCTGCACCTCTTCCAACCCTACCTCGTAACTGGTGCAATTGCGCTAAACCAAATCGTTCTGCACTTTCTATCACCATTACAGAGGCATTTGGAACATCCACTCCCACCTCAATTACTGTGGTAGCTACTAAAATTTGAGTAATTCCTGTTTTAAAGCGCTGCATTTCCCATTCCTTATCCTCCGGTTTCATCTTACCATGGACAATGGAAATCTGATATGCTGGAGGCTGAAATCTTCGAGTAATGCTTTCATATCCATCCATCAAGTCTTTGTAATCCATACTCTCAGACTCTTCTATCAGTGGATAAACAACGTAAACCTGGCGTCCTTTTTTTATTTCTTGCTCCATAAAACCAAAAACCCATTCTCTATGCGAATCTCGTTTATGGAGTGTTTTTATCGGTTTTCTTCCTGGAGGGAGCTCATCGATAACCGATATTTCCAAATCTGAATAAAGGGTCATCGCCAGGGTTCTTGGGATAGGGGTGGCAGTCATGACTAAAACATGTGGCGAGGGGTTATTTTTTGCCCACAACTTAGCCCGTTGCGCAACGCCAAATCGGTGCTGCTCATCAATTACCGCTATACCAAGGTTTCCAAAAGACACTTTATCTTCTATCAACGCATGGGTACCTATCAATATTTTTAATTCCCCCGACTTTGTATCTGCAAGGATTTTCTTTCGTTCGGCCCCTTTCACCGCTCCGGTTAAAAGTGCCACCCCCAACCCTAGCGGTTCTACCAGCTTTTGTATACCCAAAAAGTGCTGTCTAGCTAAAATTTCTGTTGGGGCCATCAAACAAGCTTGAGTTCCATTATCGATACCCAAAAGCATCGCCATCAACGCGACTATAGTTTTACCACTCCCTACGTCACCCTGCACCAGTCTGTTCATTTGCTTACCGTCGCGCGTATGAACCCTAATTTCCTTTAAAACACGCTTTTGTGCATTGGTAAGCTCAAAGGGTAGAACCTCCTTGTAGAAGCGATTAAAATAGTTTCCTACCTCTGAAAATACAGCCCCCTTATTGTGGTTTAGCGTTATTAGCTTTTTGTAAAGCAAGAAAGTTTGGAGTAGGAAAAGCTCCTCAAATTTCAATCGCCTTTTTGCGGCCTTTACCTCATTCATATTTCGAGGCAAATGAATACCGCGCATAGCTTCGGCCCTAGAAAGTAATTTATACTTATGAATTAATTCTGAGGGTAGATTCTCGAGGTACTGATTTAGAAACTCAGGGAGATTTTGCTTTATTATTTTATGGATTCCCTTTGAATGCAATCCTTTTTTACCCAATAATTCTGTGGAGGAATAAACGGGTTCAAAAGCTTGAACACTAACTTGAAATTTTTCTTCGGGTGTAATTTCTGGATGAGCAAAGCTGTAAGTGGCTCCAAAACGTTGAGGCTTTCCGAATACCACAAAATTTTTACCTGTAATCAGGGATGGTTTTACCCATTTTAGGCCTTTAAACCAAATCAACTTACATACCCCAGAATCATCGGTTAATAAGGCTTCAAGTCTTTTTTTACGCCCTGCTCCTATTTCTTTTACTTGTCCAAGTCTTCCCTTTACTTGGATAAAAGCATCTTCGCTATGGATATCACCAATGGATACAATGGCCGACCTATCTATGTAACGAAAAGGAAAATGAGCAAATAACTGCCGGGCCGAAAACAACTCCAATTCCTTCTTTAAGGTAGAAGCACGTTCTGGTCCAAGTCCCTTTAAATAGGTAATATCGGTATCTAGATTAAGCACAAAAAAAGCCCTTGATTTCTCAAGGGCTTAAAATAACAATAGTTAATTGGCTTAAGCCAACATCCTAACAGGGTTTTCTAACAGAGTTTTCAAATCTTGCAGGAATTGAGCACCAGTTGCTCCATCCACCACGCGGTGGTCGCAAGACAAGGTTACCTTCATTCTGTTTCCAGGAACCACTGCACCATTCTTTACAACAGGTTCTTGACGAATAGCACCAACGGCTAGGATACAAGAATCTGGTGGATTGATAATGGCCGTGAAATCCTCGATACCAAACATTCCTAGGTTAGAAATGGTAAAGGTGTTTCCTTCCCAATCTGACGGTTGAAGCTTTTTATCTTTTGCCTTTTGAGCATACTCCTTAACCTCGCCATTGATTTGGGTTAACGACTTAAAGTTTGCATTGCGAATTACGGGAACTAAAAGTCCATCTGGTACTGCAACGGCAACCCCAATATTTACAACGTTGTTGTATCTAATTTTATCTTCTAGCCAGCTACTGTTAACCGCTGGGTTTTTAGTAAGAGCAATGGATACAGCTTTAATAACCATATCGTTAAAAGACACCTTACCTTCTATAGACTCATTGATTGCTTTTCTAGCCTCAATAGCGGCATCCATATCTATATCGATATTAAGGTAGAAATGCGGTGCAGAGAACTTAGATTCGGCTAATCTTCTAGCAATAGTTTTTCTCATTTGAGAAACTGCCTCCTCGGTATATTCTGGACCAGAAGTAGCAAAAGATGCCGCGCTGCTTGCAGCTGATGGTTTAAAGTTTTCAATATCGCGTTTTACGATTCTTCCACCTTCACCAGAACCTTTAACCTGCTGAATATCTATTCCTTTGTCATCAGCTAGTTTTTTAGCTAACGGGCTAGCCTTAATTCTACCACCATCCGCAGTATCACTAGATTGACTCTGACTTGCGGCAGGAGCTGGAGCTGCCTCTTTTTTAGGAGCCTCTTTAGGGGCTTCCTTTTCTGCTTTTGGCTCCTCTTTCTTAGGCTCAGTAGGTTTTTCTTCCGACGACCCTTCCTCTTTAAGAAGCGCCTCGATATCTTCGCCTTTTTCTCCAAGAATGGCTAGGATAGAATCTACAGGAGCCGAACCTCCCTTTTCCACTCCAATATGAAGTAAAACTCCATCTTGGAAGGATTCGAATTCCATTGTTGCTTTATCCGTTTCAATTTCAGCAAGTAAATCACCTGCTTCAACTTCATCTCCTACTTTTTTGTGCCATTCTGCTACCACACCTTCAGTCATGGTGTCGCTTAGCTTGGGCATTCTAACTATTTCAGCCATTGCTTATCTCGTTACAAATGGATAATCTGGTTCGCTATATACATCTTCGAATAATTCGCTTGGATCTGGTTCTGGAGACTCCTCCGCGAATTTAACGCACTCCTCTACCAAAGCCTTAACCTCCTTTTGAATGGCCTTTATATCAGCCTCGGTCATTGCCTTTTCTTTTAACAAGTGGTTTTGCACTTTTCCGATTGGATCTTGCTCTTTGTACTTCTCAACCTCTTCTTTGGTTCTGTACGTTTGAGGATCGGACATTGAGTGTCCTTTATATCGGTAAGTTTTGATATCTAAAAGGGTTGGTCCCTCTCCTTTTCTTGCTCTATCCGCAGCCTCTCCAATGGCTTGGTGAACCGCTTCACAACTCATACCATCTACCCCAAAACCAGGCATATCGTAGGCATCACCTAGCTTAGAAAGCTCGGTAACGTTAGAAGTTCGCTCCACAGAAGTTCCCATTGCATAGTTGTTATTCTCTACAATGAAAATTACTGGCAACTTCCAGGTCATGGCCATGTTAAAGGTCTCGTGCAAAATACCCTGACGTGTTGCTCCGTCCCCCATAAAACATAGGGTTACATGCTTTTCGTCGCGGTATTTATCGGCAAATGCAATTCCAGCACCTAAACCTATTTGACCACCTACGATTCCATGCCCACCAAACAGGTTTCTCTCCTTATCGAAGAAGTGCATAGAACCACCTTTTCCTTTACTGGTTCCCGTCGCCTTACCAAACAGCTCGGCCATTACTTTTTTAGGATCTGTTCCTAAAACCAGTGGATGCGCGTGATCTCTATACGCAGTAATCATTCTGTCAGTAGGTTCTATAGCAGTTACTGCACCTGCTAAAATGGCCTCCTGACCAATATATAAGTGGCAGAATCCACCAAACTTTTGCATGGTGTATAACTGCCCTACCTTCTCCTCGAACTTACGCATAAGGTACATTTCTTTGTACCAACGCTTGTAAGTATCAATGGTGATTTCTTTTACAACAGATTTTTTCTTGGCCATATTCCCAATAAAATGTGAGCCAAAAGTATAGAATATAAGCCTAAGGTAATACCCTTTGGGGCTAAATCTTATCTAGAAATTACAGAAACATTGGCGTAGGCTGCGATTCCTTCCTCCTTACCAACAAATCCCAAGCCTTCAGTTGTTGTGGCCTTTATGGAAATTCTATCCATTTCAACATCCAAGAGTGAGGCTATTCTCTCCCTAATTTGTGGGATATAAGGCTTCATTTTTGGATACTGTGCAGCCACGGTGGCATCTAGATTATTTAGCTCATAACCTTTTTCCCCTACCAAAACGTATGCGTCCTTAAGTAGCACAGCAGAATCGGCATTTTTATATTTAGGATCCGTATCAGGAAAATGGGTTCCAATATCACCTAACGCCAGGGCACCTAACAATGCATCGGTAATTGCATGAAGCAACACATCCGCATCAGAATGCCCCAATAGGCCTTTGAAAAAAGGAATTTCTACTCCCCCAATTATACAGGGCCGATTGTACACCAATCTATGTACATCGTATCCAAATCCAACTCTAAAATCCATTAATTCAGTGTAGGTGGAGTTTCATCCTCCGAAGACTTCTTATCAATTAGAGCGCTAATGGTAATTCTTAAAGAATTCGCAAATGGTGAGTTTTGCTGAGTAGGAATCAGGTAAGACAAATCGAACTGTAACATAGAGTAAGCTAAACCAGCCCCCATTGTAATGTATTGTCTATTCCCTTTGTTTTGTGGCTCGTGAAAAAATCCAGTTCTGAAAGCTAATTTATCGTCGTAGTTGTATTCAACTCCAAATCCTAAATTAAATTCTTGCAATTCTTCTCTTGTTCCACCCGGAGCATCACTAAACGATCCAAATACAGCAGTAGCCACACTCACATCAGCAGAAGAAGTATCTAGTGTTCCACCAGGTGTAGGCACTAAAAGTTTATTGGTTTCAATGTTAAAAGTAAGATCGTTGTACTGGTCCAGCTCCAAGGTTATCCCTCCACCAAGTCTCATATTCATTGGCAGGAAGTTTTTATCTCTTGCCCCTCCTGTGTTGTAGGTAATCTTATTACCAATATTAGAGAAATTTAGACCTCCACGGAATTTAGCGTCGATATCCGAAATCTGAAACTCATCACTGGTATAGTATAATGATGCATCAAAAGCAAATGCAGTCCCCGGCTTGGTATCAGACCCTGAAGACTGATTCCCTCCAGTAAGGTTACTGTAAATAAATCTTAAAGACACACCCGTAGAAAAATACTCAGACATTTTTAGAGCATAAGCCACATCAAAAGCAAACTCGTTTGGTGTAAATTCTCCGGTTCTATTAGCCGATTGATCCGTAAACACAATATTTCCCATAGAGAAATAACGCAAAGAGGCACCTAGTGTACTGGTCTTATCTATCTTCTTAAATGCAGATAAATACGCGATATTCATATCCGGCACAAAGGTTCTTAACCAAGGTACGTAGGAAAGAGAAATTCCGAAATCGTCGTTTAAAAAAGCCAGTTTGGCAGGATTCCAGTGAATTGAGTTTACATCTGGAGTGGTAGAAACTCCTACATCACCCATTGCAGATGATCTAGAATCTGGTGCTATATTTAATACAGGAACTGCGGTAGTTATTGCGTTAAATGCGTCTCTAAATTCTTCCTGTTTTTGGCTATTTTGACCGTAGGATGTTAATACCAGTAAAAAAAGTATCGCCGTACTTAGTATCCTCATTATTGTTTGATTGGATTGCAAATATAGTTTTTTGATTATTCGTTGACCTTTTAAAGCGCGTTATCGAACAATCAACAATTTTGAACTTTTAACCGCCGTTTCACCGGACTCCGAATTTAAAGTAACTCGATAAACGTAGGTTCCAGGATTTATTGTGTTGGAACCGCTACTTTTTATTTCCCACGTATAGGTAGCCGTACCTTTTTCCTGAGGTTCTAATTTCCAAATCTTTCCAGCTACTCTTCTACCCATTAAATCGAAAACTTCTAGCGTTGCTTCGCTGGCATATCCCCCTTGATTATGGGTAAACTCAAAAGTAGCTCTATCGGCCGCCGGATTTGGATAAACCAAGAGCTCTTCTAAAAATGGCTTAGATGAATTGCGAACCAGGAAGTTTATTTTGGCTTCCCCTGGATTATTGTTACTATCCCAGGCTCTTAATGTTAGAGTATGGCTTCCTTCCGAAACCCCTTCTAAGGGGTAGGATATCGTACCTTCTTTATAAGTATCTAAAGTAGCCTTGTAGAACTCGTTGAGCGTAATTGCATTTTTAATATCCCCATCGATAAAGGCTATAATGTCGTGGCCAATTCCTGCTCCGGTGGTATTAATTCCAGATTCATCCGACAAGAAGGCTAATAAATTGGAATTTTCCCCAGTTGCATCGCCTGAAACAAAATCGAGATTATTTAAATAGAGATCAATTTGCGGCCCTTGGTCATCTACCAATGGATTACTGGATATTCCCCCTACATTTATATTCTTCAAGGCTCCGTTTGCATCTGCGTTTTCACTTTTTGCATAGTACTGAATTAAACCAGCACCCACGTTTAAACGGATATCTTTTGGTACCACAAAGGTTATTTCAAACTCCCCGTTATTCACTGATGCCACCCCTTTGTATATCAGCGAGTTTCTAACCTTGAAACTCTTCTTTAAAGAGGGATTATCATTCCCCAAGGTTTGCTGGGTTATGGCTTTATCGAATACTTGAACCTCTACTTCACCATTAAAATCAGTTAGCACTAAGTCTTGATGATCTCTTACCTCCCCTTTTAATTTCACTACTGATAGCGCACTTAAAGTATCCGAATTAAGAGGCTTATCATTTATTTCTGTCGTTACTACCTTATGTTTAGGGAAAGCAATCTCCAATGCGGGATCTCCCAAAAGAGAAAAGTTTAAATGATTTATCCCTACCGATGAAGATGCTACATACTGTCTTTTGGAGTCTTTATAAACATCTCCAATTCTAACAACACCAGTTGAATTGGCCCGCGAGAAAAACTGCTCTACAAAATCTTGGTTTAGCCTAAAGTTATCGTCAGCATACACAATTCTTGTTGTACTCAACATTACAATTGCCCCACCATTTGGATTAAGTAAACATAGCTCCCCAGCCGAAACGCGGTCGTAATCATCGAACTTGCTAAACTCGCAGGTTGCCGTAACCATTATGGGCATTTTATAACTATTGGTCCAGCCATTTATGGTACCGATATCCAAAATACGCTCGTGCGCCCAGCCTACTTCACCTCCGTGTCCAGTGTAGTTAAGCAGCAACAAACCGTCTTGAACTCTATCTTTAATCAACTTATTAATAGCTGGATATCTTGATCCTCCTGGAGTAGTAACTTGTGGATAGGCATCCATATAAAATTTATGCGTATAAAATTCTGGGTAGTTATCCGTAATCCACTCGGTTAATATGTTGGCATCTTCTACGTGGAAGTCTTCGGTTGGGGCAAAATTTCCGTCTAAATCATCGGCAACAAAGGCCGTTAAATTCCTCCAATCTCCATAAATCTCGTCGGCTGACCCTAAGGTATAGCGCTCTATCTTATCGATAAGCTGATTGGCTTGTAGCACCGTGGTAACAGGAAAACGACCAATGGCTATATCCATATCCGATCTCCTAATGTCTTTACTTCCAGGAACTGGATTAATCCCTTGGTCTCCGCCTTCCAAATCTTCAAGCATTCCATAAAAATCATCGGAGACATAAGACGATGTTTCTCGCTCACTATTGGCTGACTGGTATGTAGGAAGCAAGTTGGTATTCTCCTCGAACCCATCCAGGTTAACGTAAGATCCATCTCCTAATAGCAACGCATACTTCAATTTATCTGTATCCTTTTTCCAAACGTATCTTAGGAAATCTCGAATTCCGATATCGGATTTAGCACCAGAAGAAAACTCCGTGTATATCTTATTCACATCCACTGTTACCACATCAAGTCCTCTGCTTTGGTGGAAAGAAGCCAAGCGGTTAGCTGGAGCCTGAAGGGAAGTAGGATGTATTATAATATAGTCTACCTCGGCGATTTCGTGGATATTTTGATTTGGTACTCTACCCTCCCATATTGGATTGAGGCTATTCACCCCATCATAGGCGACAATTTTGTTGGTTTTATTATTTGAAATGAACCAAGAATTGAATCCATTGTTATCAAATTCCGCAATAATTTTTGGATTTACTGGATCCGATATATCCCAATATTCTGAGTTAGGATTAAGAAAATCTTGTAAAAGGATTACCCCAGTATCAGAGATGGTTCCAGCAATTAGCATAGGAGTACCAGCTAAAGGCAATTCTCGAGAAGGGTAGCTAATAGCGATATAATCTAACCAAGCTTTAACATCCCCAGAACCTTTAATGAGTTCAATATTTACATTAAGCGCATTATTATTAATGTTTTGCAGGTTATAATCTTTTACAAAGCGATGCGCCAAATCGTAAGATCCAGATGAGATGGAAGATAAAGTTACCGTTTCTTCCCTTCCCAAGAAATTGAATTTAAAAGTAGATGTAGCAAGTTTACTATGAGATGCCCCTGCTATTCTGAGGTTAACCTGGGCGCCATCGACTGAAGTCTTTGTAGGAATTGAAAAAGTCTGATTCTGGACAAACTCAAAAGCCTCTCCGTACATTCTTCTTCCCGTTCTTCCAATATTTTCAAGATCTCTTTCATGAAAACTGTAATAAACGTAGCTGTCCATGCTAGCTACCACATTATTTGGAGCGGTTTCGAAGTTGCTCTCTAATCTTTTACCCGTTCCTTTATCTGAGCTGATAAAGTAGTAGCTAGATCTGGAAAAAGTGTTAGAAGTATGAACAGGAGAACCATTGTTAATTGCTAATTTGGTTGGTCCATCGGCATAGAAGTACAATTTATCGCCAGGACCGAAAACCCCATCGCCTCCGTCTAACATTTTTATGGGTAATTCCGGAAGATCAGCTGGTCTAGACACTGAGCTACTGTAATCTAAAAAGGAAGCACCAAATCCAAAAACTCCTATTTTAGAGCTTTCAATGGGGCCGTTAATAAATCCATTATTAAGTAAGAAGCTGTAGGAGATACCGTGTATTCCAGATTTAGAAATCCTTAATTTCGCCCAATTTCCAGAGGATAAAACAGAGGTGTGATTCGATTTTCTTTGCGCATCTTTATACCCCTCATCACCATCTATAAACCTTTCAACGAAAGGATTTCCCCACTTATCCAAACTGTTAGCTAAAACGGACATATTAACAGCCAGTAGCGGAAAAAAGGAGATTATTATGAATGTTAGCTTTTTAAAAATTCTTAGCATTTTAATTTATCATTGATATCTTGACAACTTTTACAAGAGAAAATTGCCGTACTTTCGTTGCTACGCTCAAAGTAACGGCCTGAAGTCCGAAATATTTTAAGCTATTTACCGTCAACAAAATTAACAATAGGTTTATGTCGAAGTACTTAATCCGGATTCTTATACTTACGTTTTTAGGGGGACTTTGGTTCCAAGAGGTGAAGGCGCAAGATCCGGAGTTTACGCAGTTTTACGCAAACCCACTTTATCTAAACCCAGCGTTTGCTGGATCGGCAAAATGTCCTAGGATTATTGCTAACTATAGAAACCAATGGCCTAGCATACCGGGTACTTTTGTTACCCAAACCGTCTCTTACGACCAATTTATCCCCGCCATTTACGGAGGGGCAGGAATCCAATTAATGAGAGATAATGCTGGAAATGGAACTTTAACTACATACAGAGCTAGCCTTCAATACGCCTATACATTTAACCTTTCAAGGGAATTTGCGATGAAAGCGGGGATTGAAGCTTCATTTTTTCAACTTGGGCTAGATTGGTCTAAGCTAACTTTTGGAGATATGATAGATCCTAGAAAAGGATTTATCTACGAAACGCAGGATACAAAGCGTGGTGGTCAGGTATCAAATGCTGATTTCTCTGCCGGGATTTTAGGTTTTAGCGAAAACTTTTTTGCTGGTATTGCAGTGCATCACTTAACAGAACCAAACGAAAGCTTAATCCTTAGTAAATCTCCGCTTCCTAGAAAGTACACAGTACACGCAGGAGGTAAGTTTAGAATAGGAGATAGCTACAATAAAGCCAACGCAAGTTTCATTTCGCCAAATATTATGTACCAATTACAGGGCGATTTCAAGCAGTTACTTTATGGTATGTATTTAACCAAAGGCCCTATTGTTGGTGGGGTTTGGATTAGATCTAAAGATTCTTTCATTCTATTAGCAGGTGTACAAACTGATGTAATCAGATTCGGATACTCCTATGATGTAACAGTGTCTAGTTTAACCACACAATCTGGTGGTTCGCACGAGCTTTCTTTAGGGATTCAGTTAGACTGCGCCCCACAAAAAAGAAGATTTAGAACAATAAGCTGTCCATCTTTTTAGTTATCACTTTAGTTATTTCGTAATTTAGCATTTAGAAGAAAACCTTTTTGATATGCCAGGAAGAAAATTATTAGCAGGATTCGGGATATTTAGCTTTGCTATATTCATGGCGTCTTGTGGTGGAGAAGTATCTCAAACTACAGGTACAGCATACAACGATCCTGATGCGGGAGGATTTGAGAAACCAGAATTTGATGAGCAACAAACCGGACCAGGTTTAGTTTTCATCGAAGGTGGTTCTTTTGTGATGGGTAGAACTGAGACCGATCTTAACTACGAGTGGAACAATGAACCTCGTAAGGTTACAGTTTCTTCTTTCTATATGGACGAAACAGAGGTTACCAACCTTGCTTGGACAGAATATTTATACTGGCTATCAAGAGTTTACGGAGCTGATTATCCAGAAATTTATACCAATGCCTTACCAGATACTCTGGTTTGGAGATCTAAATTGGGTTACGCTGAAACGCACGTAAAGTATTACCTACGTCACCCAGCGTATAGAGATTACCCGGTAGTTGGTGTTTCTTGGTTACAAGCAAACAACTACTGTAAGTGGAGAACTGACCGTGTAAACGAAAACATCCTTATTCAGCAAGGTTTATTCGAAAACAATCCTAACCAGATTAACGACGACAACTTTAGCACCGATGCATATTTAGCTGGTCAATATGAATCTGGGAAAAGAAAAGAAGGTCTTCCAGCATACGATCCTAATAAAGAGTTTAGAAACGTTGGAATTAAGGATGGAATTTTCCTTCCAGACTACAGACTTCCTACCGAAGCAGAATGGGAATATGCTGCACTTGGTTTAATTGGTGAGTCTTTCAACGAGCGTATTGAAAACAGAAAAATTTACCCTTGGAGCGGAAACTTTATCCGTAACGATGATGCTTCTGGAAACTACCTAGGTGATATCAACGATAACTTTACTCGTGGTAGAGGCGATCTAATGGGTATCGCTGGTGCACTTAACGATGGTGCAGATATTACTGCTAACGTATACAAGTACTTCCCGAATGACTACGGTCTTTATTCTATGGCCGGAAACGTTTCAGAATGGGTAATGGACGTGTACAGACCTCTTACTAGCGAAGATGCAGATGCACTTAACCCGTTTAGAGGTAATGTATACCGTACTCCTGTTTTAACAAGCGACGGATTAGTTCAAGACAAATACGACATTGTTGAGTACGATACCGAAAACGTTCTTAAGTTCTTCCAAGATTTCCAAACTAAAGCACAAGAAGATGCTGCTTCTAGTGGTGTACCCATCATCCCAGAAGAAGAGCAATTAATGAACACTTTAGTGACAATGGGTGAAGAAGCTGTTGATCTTTATAACAAGAGACAACGCGATGCAGCTAACGAGAAAATTCAAGAGGCTGTTGACTTAATTAAAGATTCTGAAACTGTAATTTCTCCACTTCTTTTAGATGGATTATCAGATCACGTTACAAACGTTCCTGGACAACTAAGAATGAGAGATGTTAAGGTTGAAGAAAACACCAGAAGAATTAATTACAAGGAGTCTGACAATATCGACTATCAAGATGGAGACTTATATTCTTCTATCGACTACGCTACTCCAGGGGAGTATGGTGAAAAAGAATCTATGTACCACTGGCAACAAACTTCTCTAATCGACAATAGAGCTAGAGTATACAAAGGTGGGTCTTGGGCAGATAGAGCGTATTACTGTTCTCCAGCAACCAGAAGATTCTTAGATGAAAGAATGTCTAGCAATAAAATTGGATTTAGATGTGCTATGTCTAGACTTGGAGACCCAGTTCAAGGTGGTCAAAGAAAGTAGGCAATAAACACTTCAAATAATTGATAAAAATCCCGTCCTTAGTGGCGGGATTTTTTGTTTATGATATCTAAAGTCTATAACCTTTTTCTTCAGTCTAACGGTGTTTCTACCGATACAAGAGACGATTTAACCAACAAAATATTTTTCGCGCTTAAGGGGCCTAATTTTAACGGCAACAAGTTTGCCGCTAAGGCTCTTGAGCAAGGTGCTATTGCAGCGGTAATAGATGAACCGGAATACGCTACCTCGGATAAAACATTTTTGGTTTCTGACGTATTAACTTTTTTACAAGAACTAGCTACCCATCACCGTATACAGCTAAACCCAAAAGTTATTGCGCTTACCGGAAGCAATGGCAAGACAACCACTAAAGAACTACTGTTCTCGGTTTTAAAACAGAACTTTAGCGTTCAATGTACCAAGGGCAACCTAAATAATCATATTGGGGTACCCTTAACCTTATTATCGTGCAGAGCCGAAACGGAAATATTAATCGTAGAAATGGGTGCTAATCACCCAAAGGAAATCGAATTATTGGCCAGCATTGCCAAACCTCTTCATGGCTTAATTACCAATATAGGAAAGGCACATCTCGAGGGATTTGGAAGCATTGAAGGGGTGGACAGATCTAAACGGGAGCTTTTTGACTTTATAAACAATCAGCCTGAAGGATTCTGCTTTATAAATAACAACGACCCATTCTTAGCCAAGGCCAAAAATAATTACCAACGCATCATTTTGTACGGGGCGGAAAGCAACTATAAATTTTCACCTATTGAAAATGAAAACCCCATGCTAACCGGCGCCCTTAACATTGATGGTCAAAAAATAGAAGTTGAAACTCAACTTATTGGAGAATACAACTCCGACAATGTTCTTGCTGCAGCCACCATTGGTGCTTACCTTGGAATGGATTTGCGCACTATTAAAAAGGGTTTAGAATCCTACCAACCTGAAAACTCAAGGTCACAACTTGCTCAAGGTAAACGAAACAAGTTATTTCTAGACGCATATAACGCCAACCCAACTTCAGTCTCTCATGCGATTAGAAGTTTCGCGAAATTTAAAGGGGAAAAATTAGCCATTATCGGTGCAATGAAAGAAGGCGGTGAAAACAGCAGCAAAGAACATGAGGAGATTGCTGACTTATTATCCAGCCTTGAAATACCGCATTTTTTGATCGGAGCTGAATTCAACGGGATCTCTAACCCAAAAACTCTTGGATACTATCCAACCTGGAAAGCGTTGGTAGAAGGTGAAAACAATCTAAATGATTTTTCGGGTAAGAATATCCTAATTAAAGGTTCTCGATCTGTTGGTTTAGAAAATCTAGTTCCTCACCTTTAGGAGTTACCCCTCTACGTTGCCAAATTTGAATGGTAAAAGGATATGCATGTTTTTCATCGCTTGGATGTTTACGTTCCTTTAAAAGCTCAAAATCGGATTCGCTGAATTCTGGAAAATAAGCCTCTCCCTCCTTTGAAAAATCTACCCTTGTAATGAATAAATGGGTAGCCTTATTAAGAAATTGCTTATAAATCTGCGCCCCACCAATTACAAAAGGGGTTTTATCTATTTTATAAGCGTGTTCGAACATCTCATCTACCTGAGAGAATACCCGAGCATCTTCTTTATTCCATTCTCTATTATTGGTAAGAACAAAATTATAGCGATGCGGCAAGGCATGGTCCATAGATTCGTAGGTTTTTCTTCCCATAACTACCACTCTATTGGTAGTTGTCTTTTTAAAAAACCTAAAGTCATTGGGCAAATGCCACATTAAGTCGTTGTTGGACCCAATAACATTGTTGGTACCAACGGCCGCAATCATTGCTAAAAACCTCATACTGCAACAGGTGCTTTAATGTGTGGATGGCAAACGTAATTCTCTAGACTAAAATCCTCGTATTTAAATTCAAATAAATCCTTTACTTCTGGATTGATTTTCATGGTTGGTAGCGGGTAAGGACTCCTTGAAAGTTGAAGTTTGGCTTGATCGAAGTGATTGCTGTATAGGTGGGCATCTCCGAAGGTATGAACGAAATCTCCCGGTTCTAGACCGCACACTTGAGCGAGCATCATAGTAAGCAGGGCGTAGGAGGCTATATTAAATGGCACACCAAGAAAAACATCTGCTGACCGCTGATAAAGTTGGCAGGAGAGCTTTCCGTTTGCTACATAAAACTGAAACAAGCAGTGGCAAGGTGGCAGCGCCATGTTTTCTATATCAGCCACATTCCAAGCCGAAACAATATGTCTTCTGGAGTCTGGATTATTTTTCAGGTCATTTACCAAATTTACAATCTGATCAACCTTTCTTCCATCTGGAGTTGGCCATGAGCGCCATTGGTAACCGTAAACTGGACCCAAATTTCCATTTTCATCGGCCCATTCATCCCAAATACTTACCCCATTTTCTTTGAGGTATTTAATATTCGTATCCCCTTGTAAAAACCAAAGTAATTCGTGGATAATTGAGCGAAGGTGTAATTTCTTAGTGGTAACCACCGGAAAACCTTCTTGCAGATTAAAGCGCATTTGATAACCAAAAACGCTTCTTGTTCCTGTTCCGGTTCTGTCTCCTTTATCAACTCCGTTATCCAAAATGTGCTGGAGTAGATCTAAGTATTGTCTCATACCCTAAAGATATATATACCCTTTTATTGGGCCTAGTTTTTACTGTAGGAGAATAGGATGCCTTTCTCCGAAAATTGAAGCTGGTTTTCGTTCAGCATTTCGATGGTATATTCACGTTCGGTTCTACTAATATTTTTAGAAGCCTCGTAAATTCCAGCAAAATCTTTGTCCTTAGTTAAATTCCGCGAAACACCTATGCGTTTAACCACCCTTTTACCGCGATAGTAAACCAATAAACCCGAATCTTTAACCGCCACTGAGTCCACTCCAAAATCACCAGGAAGATAATCGTAATTAAGAATTAGCACTGAATCTTTGGTAAGTCTCCAGTTACCTGTTGCATAAATCATTTCTCGCTGCAAAACATAGCTAAATGAGCTATCTGTATTCAGGCATAAATTATCACCTACAGCTACTTGCTTAGCAGCAACATTTCCTTGGGTAATTTCCTTGGTATTCCAGCAACCAGCTATGGAAAATTTGGGCTCAGAATTACATGCAGAGAGGAAAATGGTTAAAAGTAGTGCGCAATTAATTATCGCTTTCATTTCCCTTGATACTGTTTATTTTATCCCTGAGCTTAGAGGCCTTTTCATAGTTTTCTGTTCTCAGTGCCTCGTCCAACTGCTGTTCGAGTTCTTCTACGGACACATCCTCTTTTACCTCCTCTTTTTCTACAGCTTTGGCCGAGTCTTCCCCCTCTTTTTTCTCCTCACCTTTTTCAACAAAAATCCCAGCAGAAGCTAGAATGAATTCATAGGTGTAGATTGGGCTATTGAAACGCACTGCCAAAGCAATGGCATCTGAGGTTCGGGCGTCAATTTCGATGGTATTATCACCTTGGCGGCAATACAACTTGGCGAAGAATACGCCTTCGACCAAGTTGTACACTACCACTTCTTCGAGAGTAATCTCGAAATTATCTGCAAATGTTTTAAACAGATCATGCGTAAGCGGTCGGTTTGGAGTCATTTTCTCCAATTCTATCGCAATAGCCTGTGCTTCTGGAGCGCCGATGATAATTGGAACTCTGCGATTACCATCCTCTTCTCCTAGCAAAAGCACATAGGCTCCCCTACTCGTATGGCTATATGATAATCCAACTATATTTAGTTTAATCTTTTCCATTACCGTAGTATGAGTACGCTGAACGGTTTAAATAAGTTGTGTTCTACTATTGATTTGCCTTGTGAGCTTTAAAGGCTTCTACCAATTTAGGAACTACTTCGAAAGCGTCTCCTACGATACCGTAATCTGCAGCCTTGAAGAAAGGTGCTTCTGGATCGTTATTGATAACTACGATTACTTTTGATCCGTTTACTCCTGCAAGGTGTTGGATTGCTCCAGAGATACCAATTGCAATGTATAAGTTTGGACGTATAGCAATACCTGTTTGACCAACGTGCTCGTGGTGAGGTCTCCAACCAATATCGGCTACGGGTCTAGAACAAGCAGTTGTAGCTTCTAGTACATCAGCTAATTCTTCAACCATCCCCCAGTTTTCTGGACCTTTCAATCCTCTACCGGCACTTACAACTAATTCAGCCTCAGGTAGTGGAGCTCTATCGGTAGAAGCACGGCTTACCCCTTTGCTTCTTACCTTACCAGAGTTGAAGTCGGTGCTTACCTCTTCTACTTCTGCTGTTGCGCTACCTTTTTCTGGTTTGAATGAATTTGGCAGGATGCTGATAAATTTCTTATCGGTATGAATTTGTTGGAACGCGAACGCCTTTCCAGAGAACACATTCTTTTTAACGACAAATCCATCGCTTGTATCTGGAAGGTCGATTGCACCTGCAACCAATCCTGCTTTTAATTTTGCTGCAGCTACAGGAGCTACCATTTTTCCAGCTGGATCGAATGAGAATACAGCAACATCGTGACCACCGGCGTTAACCTCCTCTTCGATGAATTTGGTTAGGGCAAGGGTATCAAGGGTTTTGATAGCTCTAGCAACTTTAACCTTAGTAGCACCGTAATTACCCAATGCTGCAAGATCGTCGTTAGAAGCGTCTCCAAAAGTTAATACAGTAACTCCAGATCCACCTGCAATTTTATTTCCATAGAAAACTGCCTCGTAGGCATTTTTCTGAATCTTTCCTTCTAAAGTTTCTACAAATACTAATACAGACATGCTCTTAAATAACTTTTGCTTCGTTGTGTAATAGATCTACTAATTCCGCTACGTTTTCAGGATCAACGTATTTGCAATCTCCTTTTTCTGGAGGAAGTGCGTAAGACTTAACCGAGGTTAATTTCTCGTCTCCCACAGCTGGAATTACTTCTAGCGGTTTAGTTCTAGCAGCCATAATTCCTCTCATATTAGGAATCCTTTGCTCTGCCATACCTTTAGCTGCGCTGATAACAGCGGGTAGATCTGCTTCTAGGGTTTCGGTTCCACCAGGAATGTCTCTAACTACTGTAGCCACCTTGTCGTTAACCTCTAGACTAGATCCTAGGGAAATAAATGGCGCATCCATTAAGGCAGCAACCATTCCTCCTACCTGAGAACCGTTGTAGTCGATAGTTTCTTTACCGCATAGCACTAGGTCGAAATTATTTTCTTTAGCGTAAGTAGCAATTTGGTTCGCTACAAAGAATGCATCTGTTGCTTCGGCATCAACGCGCACTGCGTTATCTGCTCCAATAGCTAATGCTTTTCTAATTGTAGGTTCATCCGCTGCCGTTCCAACGGTAATTGTCGTAACCGAACCACCTAAAGATTCTTTTAACTCTAAACCTCTAACTAATGCATACCACTCGTCATAAGGGTTTACTATATAGGTAACCTTATCAGTGTTAAACTTAGTGTTGTTATCGGTAAATGAAATTTTAGTTGTCGTATCGGGTGCTTTACTGATGCAAACAAGAATTTTCATGAAATATCTAAAATTTTAGCTTCGCGAATTTAGTAAAAATGGAGTATAACCAAAGGTTAGAAGACCAACCTAATTAAAAAGTGTAACATAGAATAGAAGAAAAGGTTTTATTAATGTGCGGTTAAAAAAGATGCTTTCCTATTTTTGCGCAGCTATTGAAATTTCAAAAGATGAGAGAAGTCCAAATAAGAGAAGCGATTCGCGAGGCCATGGTAGAAGAAATGCGCCGCGATGAGAGCGTATTTTTAATGGGTGAGGAAGTTGCCGAATACAACGGTGCATATAAGGTTTCTAAAGGAATGTTAGATGAATTTGGACCGAAGCGCGTTATCGATACTCCAATCGCAGAATTAGGATTTGCAGGTATAGCAGTTGGTGCTGCTATGAATGGACTTCGCCCTATTGTTGAGTTCATGACCTGGAACTTTGCCATTCTTGCTGCTGACCAAATTATCAATCACGCTGCAAAAATGTACCAGATGTCGGGAGGTCAATACAATGTACCTATAGTATTTAGAGGTCCCAACGGTACTGCAGGTCAATTAGCTGCAACCCATAGCCAGAGTTTCGAAGCGATGTACGCTCATGTTCCTGGACTTAAAGTTATTACTCCATACACTCCAAAGGATTTTAAAGGACTAATGAAATCGGCAATCAGAGATAATGATCCGGTTTTAATTATGGAGTCGGAAAAAATGTACGGTAACAAAGGTGAAATTCCTGATGGCGAATATTTAATTCCAATCGGAAAAGCCGATGTAGTTAGAGAAGGTACCGATGTTACTATTGTATCCTTTGGGAAAGTTATGGAAGTAGCACACAAAGCTGCCGACGAATTGGCCAAAGAAGATGTAAGTGTAGAATTGATCGACCTTCGTACGATCCGTCCTATGGATATCCCAACCATTATCGAGTCGATTAAGAAAACCAACAGGTTAGTGGTTGTGGAAGAAAGCTGGCCTATCGCCTCAATCTCTTCTGAAATTGCATACACCGTTCAAAGAGAGGCCTTCGATTATTTAGATGCACCGGTTAAGCGCGTTACTTTATCTGATACGCCTTTCCCATTCGCAAAACCTCTAATTGACAACAGCTATCCAAGCGTTGAGAAAACAGTTAAACTAGTAAAAGAAGTATTGTATATCGAGAAGTAGCAGCATGTTGCAGGTTACCGTTTTGTTAAGACTTGCAGACAAACGGGAATAAAACTACTTTTGCCGACCTAAAATTTAAGCAGAACAGGCTTATTTACTCAATCTAATCATATGGAAAATCTAATTATTGTACCGATTGCATTGGCAGTCTTGGGACTTGTTTTTATGCTCATCAAAATGGCGTGGGTTAAAAAACAAAACGCGGGGAATGAAAGAATGCAAGAAATCTCCAAAAACATTAAAGAAGGGGCTCTTGCGTTTTTAAGTGCTGAATATAGACTTCTGGCAATTTTTGTTGTCATAGCCTCAGCAGCATTATTTGGAATTTCAACTATTGTTGAAACCACAAGCTGGATGATTGTTCCTGCATTTATTATTGGAGCTGTTTTCTCGGCTTTAGCAGGTAATATCGGTATGCGTATTGCAACCGAAGCAAACGCCAGAACAACAGAAGCAGCGAGAACCAGCTTACCACAAGCATTAAAAGTATCTTTTGGTGGTGGTACCGTTATGGGACTTGGTGTTGCTGGATTAGCTGTTTTAGGTCTTAGCTTGTTCTTTATGATATTTGTTGGTTCTTTCATGGGCCAAGAAGGTAGTTTCTACCAAAACATGACAATGGTACTTGAAGCCCTAGCTGGTTTCTCATTAGGTGCCGAATCTATTGCTCTTTTTGCACGTGTAGGTGGTGGTATTTATACCAAAGCTGCAGACGTTGGAGCTGACTTAGTAGGAAAAGTTGAAGCAGGTATTCCAGAAGATGATCCTAGAAACCCTGCTACTATTGCAGATAACGTTGGTGATAACGTAGGTGACGTTGCTGGTATGGGTGCCGATTTATTTGGTTCTTATGTTGCAACCGTTCTTGCATCAATGGTTCTTGGTAACTACATCATCAAGGATATGCTAGATGCGGGTCAGGTTATCGAAACATTTAATGGTATGGGTGCTATCCTTTTACCAATTATGATCGCTGGTGCTGGTATCGTTGCTTCTATTATAGGTACTTTCCTTATTAAAGTAAAAGACAATAGCGCGAAAGAAGCTCAGGTACAAAGAGCTCTTAACACTGGTAACATTACCTCTATCCTACTAACTATAGTTGCTTGTTGGTTCCTTATCGACTGGATGCTTCCAGAAACCATTATGGGAATGAAATTCTTTGGTGAAGGAACTAAAGATGTACCATCTATAAACGTATTCTACGCAACCCTTGTAGGTTTAGGTGTTGGATACCTTATCTCTATGTTTACTGAGTACTATACAGCACTTGGTAAAAAGCCTGTTTTAGATATCGTTAAAAATTCATCAACTGGTGCTGCAACCAACATTATCGCTGGTTTAGCTACTGGTATGATTTCTACTTTCTCTTCAGTAATATTATTTGCTGCTGCAATTTGGGGATCTTATGCTCTTGCTGGTTTCTACGGTGTTGCTCTTGCTGCGTCTGCCATGATGGCAACCACTGCAATGCAATTAGCTATTGATGCTTTCGGTCCTATCGCGGATAACGCGGGTGGTGTTGCCGAAATGAGTGAACTTCCTGATGAAGTACGAGAGCGTACCGACATCCTTGATTCTGTTGGTAACACTACTGCTGCTGTTGGAAAAGGATTTGCAATTGCATCTGCAGCGCTTACCGCCCTTGCTCTTTTTGCTGCCTATGTAACTTTTACAGGAATCGACGGAATTAACATTTTCCGTGCTGATGTACTTTCTGCTCTATTTATTGGTGGAATGATTCCAGTAGTATTCTCTGCATTAGCCATGAAATCTGTAGGTAAAGCTGCAATGGACATGGTAATGGAAGTTCGTCGTCAGTTCAAAGAAATTCCAGGTATTATGGAAGGAACTGGTACTCCTGAATACGGTAAGTGTGTTGAAATTTCTACTAAGGCCGCTCTTAGAGAAATGATGCTTCCTGGAGCGATTACTATTGTTACTCCTATCATCATCGGATTTGCAATGGGTGCCGAGGCTCTTGGAGCTTATATGGCTGGTGTTGCTGTTTCTGGTGTTCTTTGGGCTATCTTCCAAAACAACGCTGGTGGAGCATGGGATAACGCTAAGAAATCTTTCGAGGCTGGAGTTGAGATTAATGGAGAAATGACTTACAAAGGTTCAGATGCGCACAAAGCAGCAGTAACTGGAGATACAGTTGGTGATCCATTTAAAGATACTTCTGGACCTTCTATGAACATCCTAATTAAGCTTACATGTCTTGTTGGACTTGTTATTGCTCCAATCTTAGGAGGACATACTGCACACTCTGAAGAAAAAACCGAAGAAGTAATTGAGGTTGTTGAGGAAACTCCAGCAACTCCAGAATCTGAGGTTAAATCAATCGCTGGATTAACTGGAATGTACAAAGTTGACGAAGCGCACACTTTCGTAAACTTCGAAATTCGTCACCTATTCTCGAACTCAAGAGGTACTTTCGGAAAAGTTTCAGGAAATGTAAACTTTGGAGAAAACCCAAGCGAAGCTAAATTCGATATCGTTATCGACGCGAAAACGATTGATACGAGAAACGAAAAAAGAGACGATCACCTTAGATCTGAAGATTTCTTCGAAGTTAAGAAGTACAAAACCATCAACTTTAAAGGAAACGGTTTGGTACAAACTGAAAATGGTTATGATATCCCTGGTACGTTAACCATTAAGGATGTAACTAAAGAAGTTGTAGTTAAGGCAGAATTTCTTGGAAATGGTGAAAGCCCATTTGGAAGTGAAGTTGCAGCATTTGCTGGTAGCTTAACAATTGATAGAAATGACTACGGAATTACTTTTATGCCAGGTGTTCTTGGTAACGAAGTAGAAATAACTTTCACTACAGAGCTTATCAAGCAGTAGTATTATAGATTATTCCAATAGAAAAGTCTCGCCCGATGGCGGGACTTTTTTATTTTGGCACCCTAAACATCTACCCATGTCGATAGCACTTAAGAACTTACTAGAAGCGCAAGAGGTACTTAAACAATTTTTAAGCGACGATTCAAACGCAAAAAAAATTGATGACAGCGCCATCCTAATGGCCCAAGCTATCAAGGCTGGTGGCAAGATTATTTCTTGTGGAAATGGAGGATCTATGTGCGATGCCATGCATTTTGCAGAGGAACTCTCGGGTAGGTTTAGAGATGACAGAAAAGCCTTACCTGCTATATCCATTTCAGATCCATCGCACATTTCTTGTGTTGGAAACGATTACGGTTTTAATCAGGTATTTGCCCGATTTGTAGAAGCCCTGGGAAATAAAAATGATGTTCTACTAGCGATTAGTACCAGCGGAAATTCAGAAAATGTGCTCCGAGCTGCCGAATGCGCCAAAGTAAAAGGCATGAAAATCGTTGCACTAACAGGAAAAGATGGTGGTAAACTAGGCGCAATTGCAGATGTGGAAATTAGATCTCCCAAAACCCAGTATGCCGATAGAGCCCAAGAAATACACATTAAGGTAATTCACTCGTTAATTGAGGGAATAGAAATGGCTTTTTAAAGAACCTTGGATCAACGCAGCATCATATTTCTGGTAAGTAACGACATAAGTACCGATGCGCGTTTGCACCGTACCGTAAGGGCTTTGTCACAGGCTGGATATGCATGCTTGGTCAATGGTAGAAAATTAAAATCATCGCCTTCAGTTCCTCAAGATATTGCCCACAAACGATATAAACTTTGGTTTAATAGCGGATTTCTCTTTTATCTATTTCTAAATTTAAAATTCGCATTATCCATAAAGTCTTCGCGATCCTCACTCATTTACGCAAATGATACCGACAGTTTACTCGGTGCCTACCTCGGTAAACTTTTTAGTAGCCGCCGAATCATTTTCGATGCTCATGAATACTTCTCAGAGGTGCCAGAACTTCAAGGAAAGCCTTTAAAACAAAAGCTTTGGCAAAGAGTTGAAGAACTGGTAATTCCAAAAGCAAGTATTTGCATCACCGTTTCCAACTTGGTTGCTAAAGCTTACGAGGAACGCTTCCAACTTAAATTCCATGTAATTCGGAATATCAACGATATACAGCATTCTAAATTAATCTCAATCCAACTTCCAGATCAATACATTTTGTATCAAGGCGTGCTAAACCTGGGCAGGGGGATAGAGTTAATGATAGACAGCTTAAATGAACTGGATGAATCCATCCATTTAGTAATTGTAGGAACGGGTGATATCGAGAAGGATTTAAAAGTTAAAGCAGAGCTATCGCCAAATAATAAACGCATCCATTTTACAGGCAGATTATCTCCTGAAGAAGTACATGGTATTACCGAGAAGGCCCTACTTGGATTGAGCTTAGAAGAAGACCTTGGCTTTAATTACCGCGCAGCCTTACCCAATAAAATATTTTCATACCTCCATGCAGAAATCCCTTGTGTTTGCTCAGCATTGCCAGAAATGAGCTCATTAGTATTATCCCAACAAATTGGAGAAGTGGTGGAAGATCGAACGCCAGAGTCTGTTGCCAAAACCATTCAATTGGTTCTATCCAAACGGGAAGCCTACCTTCCACACATTGTAAAGGCTAAACAAGAAATTAACTGGGCTGCGGAAAGTGAAAAATTAGTTGGACTAATTAATCATGTACAGGATATTTCCTAACTTAAAGGAAAACCCTACCACATGCTCGTAAAAGTCACTGGCTGTGCCGTAATCGGACTTGAAGCCATTCCCATTACCATAGAAGTTAACATTGCTAAAGGGATTAATTTCTTTTTAGTTGGATTACCCGATTCGGCCGTCAAAGAAAGTCAACACCGTATTAATGCAGCACTAGATAATATTGGATATAAAATTCCGGGTAAAGGGATTACCATAAACATGGCTCCGGCCGATATTAAAAAGGAAGGATCGGCATACGATCTACCCATTGCCATTGGAATTTTGGCGGCCTCAGAACAAATTCCAAAATGCGACTTTTCTGAATTTATGATTATGGGTGAGCTTGCGCTCGACGGCAACCTAAGACCACTCAAAGGAGTTTTACCCATGGCAATTGAAACTAGAAACCTTGGTTACAAAGCCATTTTCCTCCCAAAAGAAAATGCGAAGGAAGCAGCAATTGTTAGCGATATAGATGTTTATGGAATAGAAAATATTAAGGAGCTAATCGACTTTTTTGTGGCGGACAAGGCACCTCCAATAACCACCGTAGATACTCGGGCTCAATTTGAACAAGACATAAAGGAGTATCCCGTAAATTTTGCTGACGTTAAAGGTCAGGAAAATGTAAAACGTGCTTTTGAAATTGCGGCTGCCGGGGGCCATAACATCATATTAGTAGGTCCGCCTGGAGCCGGAAAAACCATGTTGGCCAAACGGCTACCCACTATCCTGCCTCCTTTAAACCTGTCTGAAGCTTTAGAGACCACTAAAATTCATTCGGTTGCAGGAAAACTGCGAAAAGAAACCTCCCTCCTAGCTCAAAGACCCTTCCGCTCGCCACATCATACCATAAGTGATGTTGCTCTGGTGGGTGGAGGAAGTTTTCCTGCTCCGGGAGAAATTTCTCTTTCTCATAACGGAGTGCTTTTCCTAGACGAATTACCCGAATTTAAAAGAACGGTATTAGAGGTAATGCGTCAACCTCTAGAAGATAGAATGGTTACCATTGCCAGGAGTAAATATACCGTCGAATATCCTGCCTCGTTTATGCTCGTTGCGGCTATGAATCCCTGCCCCTGCGGATATCACAATCACCCCGAAAAGGAATGTATTTGTCCACCTGGGACCGTACAGCGTTATTTGAGCAAGGTATCGGGGCCACTTCTGGATAGAATAGATATACATATAGAAGTTACACCAGTCTCTTTAGATGAATTGGCCGTTAAGGAATATCATGCAGAAAAATCGGTTAAGGTTCGGGATCGCGTGATTGGAGCCCGAAAAATTCAGAATGCCAGATTTGGTAAAAGCAATATCCACTGCAACGCCCAAATGGGCAGTAAGGAGATTCGTTCTACTTGCGATCTTGACCAAGCAAGCTTGAACCTACTTAAAAAAGCTATGGAGAAATTGCAGTTATCGGCTAGAGCATACGACCGAATTTTAAAGGTAGCTCGAACCATAGCGGACCTAGATGCCAGCGATAAAATCTTAAACCAACACATTGCCGAGGCCATACAGTATAGGAGTCTGGATAGAGCAAATTGGGCCGACTAATCTACGCTAACCTCCCAGAACCAATCAATTGTTAAATTTTTATATATCAAGGGGTTAGAGCGGATTTCTTTCACAAGATTTAATGAAAACTAATTGAGTTGTGTTGTGCAATACACAACATTTGTACCACTAAATAAACCTTAGAACAAACAGAAATGAAAACAATTAAAAAAGCAATACTTGGACTAGCTGGAGTGGCTCTACTAGCTTCTTGTGGAAACGGATCTACTGAAACTACAGAACAAAACACCGAGGCTCAGGACCAACATGCTAGCATGGGAACTGGAAGCCATATGATTAACACAGAAAACAGCACCGTAATGTGGAAGGGTGTAATGTTGGGTGTTAAAGAACACGAAGGAACAGTACCATTTGAATATGGAAAGTTGGAATTTACAGACGGGAAAATCACTGGAGGAGAATTTGTTGCTGACTTAACAGCGATAACTCCAACCGATGAAAACTACACGGAAGAAAAGCCAAGTTCAATGCTTGTTGGACACCTTGAATCTCCAGATTTCTTTGATGTTGCCAATCATCCAACCGCGAAGTTTGTAATTACTTCTGCGACTGAAAACGAATTAAAAGGAAACCTAACCATTCATGGAAATACACACGAAGAGGTTGCTACCATAACCAATCACGATACTGAAAACCACACAATTACTACTACTTTAAAGTTCGACAGACAAAAGTATGGTGTTGCATTTAGCACTGGAGTAAAGGATATGGTTATTTCAGATGAAATTGAACTTACTGTGAAATTAGCAGTTGAAGCAGATGCTCACACTGCAGAAGCACACTAAGATACCTACCCATCATAGATTGTTGTGAAACGCCCTTCGGGGCGTTTTTTTATACCCCTAACTTTTTATAGATCCAGTTTACTACATCCTGAAATTTCCAAGCAATTAAATAAC
The DNA here is from genome assembly GCF_007995015.1 of Luteibaculum oceani. Classification (NCBI taxonomy): domain Bacteria; kingdom Pseudomonadati; phylum Bacteroidota; class Flavobacteriia; order Flavobacteriales; family Luteibaculaceae; genus Luteibaculum; species Luteibaculum oceani. The sequence continues at coordinate 1,851 of NZ_VORB01000007.1, read as the reverse complement.
ACAACAAAAGGGAAAGTATTAGAACCGCAGCGATGGAAGCATCTCCCATCACATATGCCAGCAGACGGTACGAGAAAATATGCCACAGATACACCGAGAAGGAAATCCCACCTGTAAACAAGAAAAACTTCTTAAGGATCGCAATTGGAAGCTTATATAAAAACAAGGCCGCAAAAGAATATCCCAATAAAGCTGGAATATCATTCAGCATTTTACCCGTCTCTCCTCCTTTTAGGGCCAATAGCGCATACAAAGCACAGTTTACAATTGCGATAATTCCAACCACTAAAACACCGGGGTTCCAGTTTATTCCTTTCCCAGTAGCATAACGCTCGGCAAGCACCATCCCAAGGGCAAACTCCCATAGATATTGTAGGAAAAAACTGTTCCAAACTCTAAGGTGAGCCTTTCCAAGGTATAAAACCAAAAAACTCCAGCTTAGACTAATTATAAGTCCACCAATAAAAAAGGGAATAGCTGGCACCCGTTTCTTAACAAAAACCAACAAGTGAAATACCAGGTAGAATTGAATGATCATAGAAACGAACCAAAAGGGGTAACCATAAGACCCCATAATAGACTCGTTAAACATTTTATACAGAAAAACATGTCCCCCGAGGGCAAACCATGAATTTTCAAAAAGAGGGATAAAAAGCGATATAAGGGCTGAAAAAAGAACTACCAAAATGTAGGGAATGTAAATTTTAGAAAATCTCTTTTTAAGGAAGGGTACAAGAGCAAGTGGCTTTTTTTGAAAGGATAAATACAGTCCAAACCCAGACAGCAGCACGAAAAGATGGATACCAGTCCCCCCAAATCCAATTAGTTTACTCAAAATCCCTTCTAAATGTGCTTTTTGCAAGAGATGAAAAATAACGATAGTAAAAATGGAAAAGCCTTTAAGAAACTCTATAACCTGGAGTCGTTTCATGGAAAGTAAATGTGAGGGAATTTATGAAAATGGAAAAATGTAGCGATATAAGAATGTATCAATGTGGAATTGAAACGCGGCGTTCAGAATGAGAAGCAGAGCGAGAATGAGGGCGCTGTAAACCCGAAGCTGTCATCCCGACATTAGGAGGAATCCTGTTAAGCCATATTCTAGATTAGGAGAGAGCCCGCCAATTGGCCAATTAGCCAGTTGGTGCCGCTCCTACGGAGCTTGAGTTTATCATCCACGGGTAAATTATAAGAATGTCGCCCCTACGGGGCTGGCGTGTTCCCAGTGTTTAAAGGATATCCATCTATTCCCGAAGCAGTCATCCCGCATTTGGGCGAGATCCCGTTAACCACATTTGAGCTCAGGCAAAAGACTTCATCAATTCATCCTTAATCAATTCATCTTTCATCTCCTCATCCCATAACAGAATGAGAAGCAGAGCGAGAATGAGGTGCCTCGGAGCTGTCATCCCGACCATAGGAGGGATCCCGTTAACCATATTCGAACTCAGGCAAAAGCATGCTTATAAGCCAATTAGCCACTAGCCAATAAGCAAGCACCGTATCACCCCGTTGGGGTTTATTACCGCTCTAACCCTATTGTGATAGAATACTTGCACCCCCTTCAGGGGTTTAGTAAAACCAAGCATCGACACTAAAAACCGAAGCAGTCATACCGCATTTGGGCGGAACCCCGTTAACCCAAAGTTCGAACTCAGGCAAAAGCCTTCATCAATTCATCCTCCATCAGTTCATCCTTTCATCCATTAATCCTTCATCAGTTCATTGTCTTGTCCTGAAATAGGTTGACACAAAATCAACCAAAATGAGACAATTAACGCGTTACTCAGAAGCCTTCAAAAGGCAAGTCATCAAGGAGTACTTAACCACAGATCTTACTACGGAAGAAAT